>NZ_JBGBPR010000012.1:72916-169754 GCF_041106275.1 Neobacillus sp. BF23-41 | reverse complement strand
AATGGAGCCTAAATAAAATGACTCCGGCACAATACCGGAGTCACTTATTAGCAGCTTAAAATATTCGGTCTTTTTTTTAGACTGTCCATTTTATGGGTCACAGTTCATATGAAGATAGGTTTTTTTAGAAAGCATAGGACAATTGACTAAAAATGGAATAAGGGAAACATAATAGTTAAACTAATTACTTTATAAGGACTGAAATATATGGATTGGAAACCAGATCGCCAAGCCAAAAAAGCAATATATAAACAACTTGCAGAATATATCGAGAATGGAATTGCAGATGGTACTTTTCCTCCAGATAAACCATTACCTTCTGAAAGAACTTTAGCTAAGGACCTTAATGTAAATAGAAGTACAGTAGTTGCAGAGGTATATAGAAGCAGGATCGTTTTTACCTAATTTGCCTATAACACAGAGGATTAGAAGAGAAGCCGTAGAACATAAGTTAATCAATCTAGCTAGCGGAGAGCTTTCAGAGGATCTTTTTCCACTGAAATACCTAGGGGAGATTACTTCCTCTAGATCGTTTATTGGAAGCTTAGGTTATGATCATCCGCAAGGAAACGCAATATTACGAGAAACAATTGCAAAGCATGTTAAGCAATACCGAAAAATAGAAACCAACCCTTCATCTATCTTAATTACATCTGGCGCACAACAAGCATTGCATTTGGTAGTTCAATGCCTATTAAAACAAGGTGATGCAGTGGCATTGGAAGATCCCTCTTACAACTATAATCTTCCAATATTTAAATCAGCAGGACTGAGACCTTTTTTTATACCTGTAAACCATGATGGTATCATCCCGAATGACTTACTTTCCTTGCATAAAAAGCATCGAATACGAATGATATTCTTGAATCCCTCTTTTCAAAATCCAACGGGTGCATTACTTAGTGAAAAGAAACGGAAAGCGATTCTTGAAATATCTTCAGAACATGGGATCCCCGTTGTTGAAGATGACCCTTATAGTTTAACATCCTTTACAGGGGAAAAGGTCTCTACTTTAAAATCAATGGATGTCAATGGAAATGTTTTATATATAAGCTCTTTATCAAAGATCGTTGCTTCAGGATTAAGGATTGGTTGGATCATAGGTCCAACCTCTGTTATTGAAAGACTCTCAGATGCGAAACAGCAAATCGATTTTGGTCATGCAAGTTTTACACAGTGGATCGCAAATGATTTTTTAGAATCCGAAAATTTTCATTCTCATATTGCAAATTTAAACAAACAATTAGAAATAAGAAGAGACCAAATTATTAGGAGTCTTAAATTTTATTTAAAGGATGAAGTTGATTGTTCCACCCCTATGGGCGGCATTCATATTTGGTGCAAGATAAAAAAAGCGGTGAATGAAACGCAATTATTGGAGGAATCGATCAAAAAGGGAGTCATTTATGTCCCTGGCTATACGATGGGGTCTCAAAAAGGTTTTGTTCGTTTTACATTTGCAAGGGAAAATGAAGAATCTATTGATGAAGGAATTAAAAGGTTTGCGGACGCACTTGCGTCAACTACTATTTGAAGTTAGAAGGGATCATGTTATTGACGTGATCCTTTTTTGATAAACAACAAATGGATGGTGAAAAAAGCAGCTCATTGGATGGTCATAAAAATTTAAAATCCGATAATATGGAGAAGTGGATTCTTATATGTCTATTTATGTAGATCCTTTTTATGTAAATGTGTGAATTGATTCACAATTATCACGTTTGAGGGAAAGGTTGTGTTTCAAATGAATCAGATTTTGAAACGTAAGGCGTTAGAAAGTATTAAGCCCTACACACCAGGTAAACCTTTATGGGAGGTAAAAGAAGAATTAGGCTTGCACCAAGTAATAAAATTAGCATCTAATGAAAATCCTCTTGGCGCTTCACCGAAAGCAATTGAAGCCATCTCTAACCTACTTAATGAATTAAATCGTTATCCTGATGCACATGCCGTTGAGTTAAAGAAGACAATTGCTTCCTGCCTTGATTTAAAAACGGATCAATTAATCATTACAAACGGAGCAGATGAATTAATTACATTAATTTCAGAAACCTTTCTTGAACCGAGTGATGAGATTATTGTTCCTTCTCCTTCATTTAGTGAATATGATTTTGGTGCACAGCTGATGGGTGCGAAGGTCGTTCCTGTACCGCTTGATCATGAATATCAATTTAATATTGAATCGACCTTAGCAGCAGTGACAGAACATACAAAATTAATTTATATCTGTTCTCCTAACAACCCAACAGGTACTTATATGCCAAAGTTGATGCTAGAAGAGCTGCTTCATTCTCTACCTAAAAATATTTTAGTTGTTTTTGATAGTGCAGATAGTCATTTTGCTACAAATGAAGATTATACAAATGGATTGGAATTTGTACGTTCTGATTATTCTATTATCGTATTACAAACCTTTTCTAAAATTTATGGTCTTGCTGGTATAAGGGTGGGTTTTGGTGCGGCACCAGAATCCATTATCCAAAGCATTCTACATGTGAAAGAGCCATTTAATGTTAATAGTCTTGCACAGGCTGCAGCAGCGGCCGCTATAACGGATGAGGAACATGTTAATCATTCAAAACAAGTGAATACCAATGGTCGTGTACAGCTTTACAATGCTCTGACAGAACTTGGGATAAAGTATACAAAAAGTATGAGTAATTTTATTTTGATTGAATTTGGGGCATATGCTAAAGAGGTTTATCAAAAGCTTTTAGCTCTTGGCGTAATCGTACGTTATGGCGATATATGGGGATTGACGGGACATATCCGAATATCTATTGGAACACAGGAAGAGAATACAATATTAATAGAGGCAATTAGTTCCATTCTCTTAGAATTAAGGTTAGTTAACTTTAAAGGGGAAGTAAAATGAACGTACTAGCTAAGAAGTTAAACGATGACTTATTAAAATATAATGCTACGATCTATCACTTATTATCTGAGTTAGGAAAGAAACTGTATTATCCAAAAGGAATCTTAAGCCAAAGTGCTGAAGCAAGTAAAAAGGCTACACGTTTTAATGCAACGATAGGAATTGCAACTGAAAACGATGCACCTATGCATTTTGAGCATATTCAAGAAACTTTACAGGGGTATTCACCTGATGATGTATACCCTTATGCCCCACCACCTGGGAAATTAGATTTACGTTTGGAATGGAAACGGAAATTATTAAGAGATAATCCTTCCTTAAAGGAAACACATATGGGTCTGCCAATTACAACGAATGCGTTAACCCATGGATTGAGCATTGCTGCTGATCTTTTTGTTGATAAAAATGACGTGATTATCCTTCCAGATAAATATTGGGGGAACTATCAGACGATTTTTCACATTCGAAGAGGGGGCGAGCTTCAGACATTTAGCTTATTTGATCAGTTTAATAGATTTAATGTTCAGGAACTTAGAGAAAGATTAATGGAACAAAAGGAAGCGGGGAAAGCTATTGTCTTGCTTAATTTCCCTAACAATCCGACTGGATATACTCCAGGTGAAGAAGAAGTCCAAGGAATTATTTTGGTATTAAAAGAAGCAGCGGAGGCAGGTATCGATGTAGTTGTAATCCTCGATGATGCCTATTTCGGGCTGTTTTATGAGGATTCGGTTAAAGAATCTTTGTTTGGGAGGTTAGCTGGGCTTCATCCGAATTTATTACCGATTAAAGTAGATGGGGCAACAAAAGAGAATTACGTTTGGGGGTTAAGAGTGGGATTCCTTACTTTTGCTTCCGAAAGCCCAGAAATATTAGATGTACTAGAGCAAAAAACAAAAGGTTTAATCAGAGGAACGATTTCGAGTAGTTCGCATCTTTCTCAGACAATTATTTTACATTCACTGCAATCCACTCGTTTTGAAGTAGAAAAGCATGAAAAGCATAAAGTAATGAAACAAAGAGCCATAAAGGTAAAAGAGATTGTCCGAAATAAAAAGTATCAGACTGTTTGGAGTTTCTATCCATTTAATTCAGGCTATTTTATGTGTTTAAAGCTTAAAGATGTAGATGCAGAAGAATTAAGACTTCATTTGCTAAATCAATATGGGGTAGGCACAATAGCAATTAACTCGACAGACTTAAGAATCGCCTTTTCTTGTGTAGAAGAAGAAGATTTAGAAGAACTCTTTGAATTGATTTATAAAGGTATAAAAGATTTATTAACAAAGGAAGTTGAAAAAACAATTTAGCAAGTTTGGTTCTTTTTATGTAGGCAAGTACCTGTCTAAACTCTTTAATCATCTACTACAACTATGATTTTACAAAATATAAGATGAGATAGGGTGTGTAACACATTGGTAAACCAATTTGATACATCATTATTTACAGCCCTAAAAAAACATGCAGAAAAAAATCCAATCCAATTTCACATTCCCGGTCATAAAAAAGGGAATGGATCCTGAATTTAGAGAATTTATTGGCGAAAATGCACTTTCAATCGATTTGATCAACATGGGGCCTCTTGATGACCTGCACCTCCCTAAAGGAATTATCAAACAGTCACAGGAGTTAGCGGCTGAAGCATTTGGTGCGGATTATACCTTCTTCTCTGTACAGGGAACTAGTGGAGCCATTATGGCTATGATCATGTCAGTTTGTGGATTAGGTGATAAAATTCTAGTTCCACGAAATGTTCACAAATCCATCATGAGTGCGATTGTTTTTTCTGGTGCTGTTCCGATTTTTATTCATCCAGAAGTGGATTCACACTTCGGTATCTCTCATGGTATTACACCCGATTCTATTGAGAGAGCATTAGTTTTACATCCGGATACAAAAGCTGTGCTTGTCATCAATCCTACGTATTATGGTGTATCGGGAGATTTAAGAAAAATAGTGAAGATTGCACATTCTAGGAACATACTAGTACTTGTAGATGAAGCGCACGGCGCACATATTCATTTTCATCAGGAACTCCCGTTATCAGCAATGGAGGCCGGGGCTGATTTGGCTGCTACAAGCGTGCATAAATTAGGAGGATCTCTTACACAGAGTTCTATTTTAAACCTACGCGGTAACCTAGTATCATCTAAACGGGTCCAATCTGTATTAAGTATGCTGACAACAACCTCTACTTCTTATTTATTATTAGCTTCTCTAGATGTTGCCAGAAAATCTTTAGCTACGGAAGGGAAAGCACTGCTGGAGGACACGATTAGAAAATCAGAGAAAACACGTTCAAAGATTAATCAAATAGACCATCTATATTGTATGGGTCGAGAAGTCTTGGAATCTAGCGCAGCTGTGGCGATGGATCCAACCAAGCTATTAATATCTGTAAAAGAACTAGGGCTTACCGGGTATGATGTTGAAAAATGGCTTCGCAATCGATTTAATATTGAAGTCGAATTATCTGACCTATATAACATCCTTTGTATTGTTAGACCAGGGGATTCCGAGGAAGATTTACAAACTCTTGTACAAGCATTAACCGAATTGTCTCTGGAATATAAAGTTCAGGCCGACAAAAATGTAGACAGTTCAGTCTTGTTACCAAAGATTCCATCTTTACCATTAACACCACGCGATGCTTTCTATGCTGAAACCGAAGTGATTCCATTTGAACAATCTGCTGGAAAGATTATTGCAGAGTTTGTTATGGTTTATCCTCCAGGGATTCCCATCTTTATACCAGGAGAAATCATTAAGAAGATAATCTACTGTATACGAGAAAAAATATCGAAGCAGGTCTTCCTGTTCAAGGGGCAGACGACGAGGAACTAAAAACTATACGTGTGATTAAAGAACATTCAACAATTATATAAAAATTCTTGGATGGTCTGTTTCAATTATTTTTCTATTATCATATTGGTTAAATGTTGGTTATCGACTTGTTATGAATCTCAATTATCTAAAATGTTTAATGATCAATGATATAAATCTGCTAGAGGGGTTATGAACATGGTGAATACGAATCAAAGTGTGAGGGTTGCTGTTATTCAAGCTGCTCCTATTCTAATGGACCTTAATGCAACCTTAGAAAAATCAGTTAGATTAATAAGAGAAGCTGGTGAAAGAGGGGCCAATATTGTTGTGTTCCCTGAGGCCTTTATCCCTGCATATCCTAGAGGCTTATCATTTGGAACCGTTATTGGAAGCCGTACTGAAGATGGAAGGAAAGACTGGTATCGATATTGGGAGAACTCGATTCCTGTACCTGGTGAAGCGACAGAAATACTTGGGGAGGCCGCACGAGAGGCTGGCGTTTACCTTATTATGGGAGTAATTGAACGAGATAGCGAAAATAGTGGAGGAACTCTTTATTGTTCGGTTATTTTCATCGGGCCAGATGGATCGCTTTTAGGAAAACATCGTAAATTAAAACCCACAGCAGCGGAACGAATTGTTTGGGGTGAGGGGGATGGAAGTACACTCCCTGTATTTGATACCCCGTATGGGAAGATTGGGGCATTGATTTGTTGGGAAAACTATATGCCTTTAGCAAGGGCCGCCATGTATGCTCAGGGTGTTCAGCTTTATTTTACACCAACAGCCGATGCTAGGGAGTCTTGGCAGTCAACCATTCGCCATATTGCAATGGAAGGAAGATGCTTTGTTCTGTCCTGCAATCAATACGTAACCAAGGATATGTATCCAGAAGATTTAGCTTGTTATGATGATTTAAAGTCTGCTCCCGAAGTGATGTGTAATGGAGGAAGTGCAATTGTTGGACCTTTGGGTGAATACATTACTGAACCTGTTTGGGGAAAAGAAGATATCATCATGGCTGACCTTGATATGAAACAAATCGCATACAGCCAATTTGATTTTGATCCAGTTGGTCATTATTCAAGACCGGATGTTTTTAAGTTGTTAGTTAACAAAGAAAAACAAGAGAGCACACTTTGGCAGAGATAACACACTTTAGAATAGATCAAATGGTAGGAGTGGCAATGTGGATAATGAAATAGAAAATGTAGAATTTAATCAAATAATTAATGACCATCTTAAACCATATATTAGACAAATTGATGAGAAGGCTTATTATGCGAAAGAATTTTTGAATGCAGTGGGTAAAGCGGGTTTTTTTAGTTCAAACTTTTTACAGAAGGAAGATGTCCACTGTAGAGAGATATATATTATAGAAGAAACGGCAAAGTTTTGCATGACGTCAGCTTTTACATTATGGTGTCATTTAGCTGCTTTGGCGTCTATCAGGTTGAGCAACAATCCATTTATCAGCAGCCACTTACTACCATTATTTGAATCAGGGGACGCCCTAGCTGGAACGGGATTATCAAATGCAATAAAGTATTATGCCGGGTTGGAAAGAATCCGACTTAAAGCTAAAAGAACAGATGGGGGATATACGATAAGTGGAAGCTTACCGAACGTGTCTAATTTGGATCATGATCACTGGTTTGTTATCCTAGCATCTTTAAATGAAAAACAAAGAATTATTTGTTCACTTCCAGTCAATGTAGACGGATTAGTTTTAGAAAGTAAAACAAATTATATAGGATTAAATGGTAGTGCAACATACTCCGGTTTCTTTGATAATGTGTTTATCCCTGATAAATGGATTATTTCCGAAGAAGCGGATGGATTTATACCAAAAGTCCGTCCAATATTAGCACTCTACCAAATACCTTTAGGAATAGGAGTTTCACAGGCTGCTATTGAATCAATTGTAAAAAGTCATCTGAAAGATATAGAAGTAAATCAGCATTTAAAACCTAAGCCCACAGAATTGATTAATAAATTACAGATTGTACGAAACAGAACATATGAATATGCTCGCTATGCGGATTTAAGCACTATTGGGAAGGAAATATTATTAACCCGACTTGATATAGCCAAGTTAACCCCTGAAGTAGTACATGCAGAAATGCTTTATTCCGGTGGGCAGGCATATATCCAAGGGAATGATACGTTTAGGAGGTTAAGAGAGTCTTATTTCTTAGTAAATTTAAGCCCAACAATATCGCAATTAGAAACACTCTGTTAGCTTTCTAACCAAACAAAAAACATTGGCGTGAATTTCACTTCAATGTTTTTTGTTTGGATTTGGTTAACGAAGATAGATAATTCAGGACTGGTCTTTCTATCCGAGTAAGCTGGATGGGGAAAAAACATTTATATTGGATGGTTTATTATTCTGGAAATTTTTTATTATAGAGGAGTAATAGTTAAGTGAAATGCAATGGTCAATGTAAGTGATTTTTGTTGAGAGGTGATTTTTTTTGCATTTTCAAGTGATAAACAGTCCATTTAACCACAAACAGACAGAGCTTCTTAACCAAGTTTTACCAACATTAACAGATTCGCAGAAGATTTGGTTAAACGGCTATCTAAATGCATCCCAGAATATCCAAAACCAAGCGTATATTGAAGCACAAAAAGAATTTACAGTTCAGACAACAACAGCGGCTCAAGCAACAGAGTCAACCTATTCAAGAAACAATCCATTCAAGGCTGAAGTATTAGAAAATATTAATTTAAATGGCAGAGGTTCGAATAAAAAAACGGCACTTAGAGTTATCGCTAGAAGGATCCGATCTTACATATGAACCGGGGGACAGTCTTGGTATTTATCCCCAAAATGATCCGGCACTCGTGGAATTACTTCTAAATGTAACAAACTGGAATCCGAAAGAAAGTGTAATCGTAAATATGCAAGGAGATGTTCACGCGCTTAGAGAAGCTCTCACGTCTTATTTCGAAATTACCGTATTAACGAAGCCACTTCTTCAACAGGCAGTGCAACTTACAGAAAATCAAGATTTAAAAGACCTAGTATCAACTGGCAATGAGGACAGATTAAGAGAGTACGTGAAAGGTCGCGATTTGCTAGATTTAATTCGTGATTTTGGACCGTGGACTGGTTCCGCTCAAGATATGATCTCTATTTTAAGAAAGATGCCCCCGCCCTTATATTCGATTTCAAGCAGTCTATCTGCTAATCCTGATGAGGTGCATTTAACGGTCGGTGCTGTGCGATACGATACACATGGCCGTGAACGAAAAGGCGTTACTTCCATCTTTCGTGCCGGGCGTCTGCATCAGGGCGATATACTGCCAATCTTTATACAGCATAATAAAAACTTTAAATTGCCTGAAAATCCGGATACACCAATCATTATGATTGGACCAGGTACGGGTATTGCTCCGTTTCGGGCATTTATGCAGGAACGTGAGGAAAGTGGAGCAAGCGGGAAAACCTGGTTGTTCTTTGGCGACCAGCATTTTGTGACTGATTTCCTCTATCAAACAGAATGGCAAAAAGTGTTAGAAAAAGGAATTCTCACAAAACTAAATGTTGCCTTTTCCCGTGATAGGGAGGAAAAGGAGTATGTCCAGCACCGTATGCTTGAGCAGAGTAAAGAATTGTTCGAGTGGCTTCAAGAAGGAGCACATGTTTACGTTTGTGGAGATGAGAAAAACATGGCACGCGATGTTCAAAATGCACTTATCGATATTATTCAACAAGAAGGCGGGTTGAGCCGAGAAAAGTCAGAGGAATATCTTGCCACTATGCAACAACAAAAACGATATCAGCGTGATGTATATTAATATGATTGAAAGGAGTTTATAACATGGTAAAAACAATCTTAAAAGCGCTGGATGGCCCTCTAAGCGATGTAGAGCGCATAAAGCAGGAAAGTAATTATTTAAGAGGTACCATTGCTGAATCTATGGAAGAACCAATCAGTTCTGGGATTTCTGATGATGATAATAGGTTGATGAAATTTCATGGCAGCTACCTGCAGGATGACCGTGATCTCCGCAATGAGCGCCAAAAGCAAAAGCTTGAGCCTGCCTATCAATTTATGATACGTGTCCGCAGGCCGGGTGGCGTGGCAACACCTGATCAATGGCTTGTTTTGGATGAACTCTCTGAAAAGTATGGAAATGGAACCCTTAAATTATCAACACGACAGGCATTTCAAATGCACGGGGTTTTAAAATGGAACATGAAAAAAACGCTTCAGGAAATTAATGGAGCTCTTATGGATACAATTGCAGCATGTGGGGATGTAAACCGCAATGTGATGTGCAACCCAAACCCTTATCAATCTAAAATTCACGGCGAAGTGTATGAATGGGCCAAGTTGTTGAGCGACAGGTTATTGCCGCGTACTAGAGCCTATCACGAAATTTGGCTGGATGAACAAAAAATTGCCGGCACACCTGATGTCGAAGAAATCGAACCAATGTATGGGCCGCTTTATTTACCACGGAAATTTAAGATTGGTATTGCCGTTCCTCCATCAAATGATATTGATGTTTTTTCACAGGACATTGGGCTTATTGCTATTGTTGAAAACGATAAGCTGATTGGTTTTAATGTGGCATTAGGCGGCGGAATGGGGATGACACATGGCGATAAAAAAACATATCCACAGCTTGCTAAAGTCATCGGCTTCTGTACACCAGATCAAATCTATGAATTGGCGGAAAAAGTAATTACAATCCAGCGTGACTATGGGAACCGCTCCAACCGCAGTAATGCTCGGTTCAAGTATACTGTGGACCGTCTTGGTTTGCAAACAGTAAAAAAAGAACTAGAAGATCGCTTAGGATGGAGCCTTCAGGGAGCAAAACCATTTCATTTTGACCATAACGGCGACCGTTATGGCTGGGTAGAAGGTGTTGAAGGAAGCTGGCATTTTACGTTGTTTGTTGAAGGAGGCCGAATTGCGGATGTTGGTGATTATCAACTGAAAACTGGCTTGCGTGAAATTGCCAAAATCCATACAGGTGATTTTCGTCTAACCGGCAATCAAAACCTTGTTATTGCTAACGTATCAAGTGAACAAAAGAACGAGATCAGTAAACTAATAGACCAATATGGTTTGACCGACGGTAAACATCTTAGTGCACTCCGCCGTAGTTCAATGGCATGTGTATCACTTCCTACTTGTGGATTGGCAATGGCGGAAGCGGAACGGTATTTGCCTGCTCTTCTAGATAAGATAGAGACCATCGTTGACGAGAATGGGCTAAGGGATGATGAGATTACGATTCGTATGACTGGCTGCCCAAATGGTTGTGCACGTCATGCGCTTGGTGAAATCGGTTTTATCGGAAAATCACCAGGTAAATATAATATGTATCTAGGCGCCTCATTCGATGGCAGCAGATTAAGTAAAATGTATCGTGAAAATATTGGGGAAGAAGAAATCTTGAAAGAACTGCGTGTTCTCTTGTCCCGCTATGCAAAAGAACGGGAACTGGGCGAGCACTTTGGAGATTTTGTTATCCGTGCCGGCGTTGTCAAAGCTACAATAGACGGAACTAATTTTCATGAATAATATAAGTTAGAGACAGGAATGGTACCTGTCTCTTTTTTTTAAACCAGTCATTTGTACGTTTTTTAAAAGGTATTAGAGATTTTACTCTATATAACGGAGACGATTGGGGACACTTTGGGACAAAATTTGAGCAAACTGTTACCGAAAACAAATACTATCATAATAAGACTTATTTAAGTCCTTGTTATAACAATAATTTCATAATTAAACTGTTATAATCAAAAAGTATATCCATTATTGACAGAGTTGGGGTCACTGGATCAATAAGCTTATTCTCCCTTTGGGTGACAAATGGAAGAAGAGGAGGTTTGTTAAAACCCCCTTAATTAATCCCATTTATAAAATAAGAAAACTGATCACATTTTTGGTCACAACTTGGTCACAGATTAGATGATTTTATATATAACTAGATAAAATTAAATGATATATGACTTTTTAGAAAGTGCATTAAATCAAGACTATATAGCAATACATAAAACTTAATGGAATCAAAAAAGATATCCTCCCTCTAACTTCAAAACTGCTTGAGACCTGCGTGCCAGGTCCGGTGGGTTCGATTCCCACGCAGTCCCGCCAACCTTGATATATTACGGTTTTTGAGGGTTTTAGAGAAGTTAGAATGAGTGGTAAATTGTTCGCGAACAACTCAAAATCTTTACTTTGGTAACACATGAGTGTAAGTGTCCATTGTGTTCCCTATGGTCGAATGTCCAAGCCTTTCGGAAACAACCTTAGGATGTATCCCTTGTTTTAGCATTAAAGTAGCGTGTGTATGCCTTAAATCATGAAATCGTATATATGGTAATCCACTTGTTTCTACCATCTTACGATAATTTCTTGCCATTTCGGTAGGTTGAATTGGTTTTCCATTTTTTTGAGCAAAAACTAAATCTAAATCTTGATATCCTTGACCAAATAAATGCTTGTCTGTTAATTGTTGCTTATATATTTTTTTTAATTCTTTTGCAAGGGAAGGGGTTATAGAAATAGACCTACTTTTGCCTGATTTAGGCTCCTTAAATGTTAAACCTACCTTTTTTACTTCTTGTAAGGATTGTCGAACATAAATTATGTTATTATCAAAGTCAATATCCTGCCACCTTAACCCTAGGACTCCACCACGACGCATTCCAGTATTAATTGCTGTTAAAAAAATTGGATAATAAGAAGAATCTTTACTTACATCCAAAAAGATTTTTACTTGTTCATTATCCCATGTTTTCATTTCAACTTTTCTTGTTTTCGGTGGAGTTACCGCTTCTGCGACATTTCTTACAATTAAATGCCATTTTACTGCATCTATTAAAGCCTTAAAAATAAGACGATGATGGTGTTTCACTGATTGTGCAGAAAGACCGCCTCCTCCAGCCTTTTTTCCATTGCTTAGTGCCTATGAAAAGGAATGCAAAAATAACGAGTACTCCAAAAGAGGTCTACGTATACGTATGCAGCGTGTGTTCTTTTTCATAGATTATCTTGACAGGAGAAATGTTCAGAATTCGAATGATATTACCGCAGAAATGATTACGAAATATACTAGACTCTACAGTAAGTTCTGATTCAAACTGTGGTGGTTTAACATATCCTGGCTTTTTTACGATTCTTCGGATAATCACACAATGGAGTTGATAATCACCTAGACTCTTATTCTTCTAATGGGGCCTTTGAGTCCTTTAGGCATAGCCTCCTGATAATAGTTAACAGTACAATTGTAAGTTTCCGCCAAAAAGTCTCTTCCTAACGCTTCTGAAAAATAGATTTCACCTCTTGCTTTTGCAAATGAAATAACTCTTTTGTAAAAAGCACGATATCCACAAATAGTGTTATAAGCATAATTTAGCCTATCTAATTCAGATAAAACTTTTGAAACTAATTCTTCAATGGGAATTCGATTTTCCATATGGCACCTCCTAGATTTAATAAATCTATTGTGAGGTGTTATGGAAAGAAATAAACGTATATTTCAATTCAAATAGGGCATATACTTTATTTCTTACCATAAACAAAAACTTTCGATAATTCCCTTTATGTAAAGCTTTGCATAAAGGGAAAACACACATGGAAGTTGGACTGGGATTAGAAGCTATTAAATGAGGTTACCAAGTCTCCTTTATTTCAATGGGAGACTTGGTTCATACCTTAAAAACCATGGACATAACGAGGAAGTCCCAAACTAGGATTAAGCGAATAAAAGAATCACATTTAGTTATCATTGATGATTTGATGTACCGCAGTGATGGATCCAAGGGAAGCTAATTTGTTTTTTCAGTTGGTTAATGACTTATATAACAATTCATCGATTATCTTAACTTCTAATCGTTCTCCAAAAGAGTGGACCGAGTTACTGGGTGACGTAGGTGTGGCCACAGCTATCTTGGACCGTCTCATTCAACGAGCAGAAATTGTTCATTTTAATGATTCAAGTTATAGGATGAAACATCGCGAAACAATTTTTAAAGAAGAAAGTGTTCAAATTTAATAAGCAAAATTGTTCAAATGTACTTGACGCTTACACCCTAAAACAGTGAAAGAAAAGCTTCAGAACTTTATAGAGGAAAGCGGGGCCGATGAAATTATGGCGATGCCCAGGTGTATGATCACCAAGCCCGCCTTCGTTCTTATGAAATTTTGGCAGATATTACAAAAGGGGAATAATGGTAAATGGCTTGGAGGAAACTCCAAGCCATTTTTTGTGACTATTAAACCGATTGAGTTGTTTGATCCTGTGAAGCAGAAGGTTTTAAATCTGTTCGATCTAAGAAGAAGGAAGCTAAGGTTCCTCCAACCAATCCCCAAAAAGGTGCCCCGATATGAAAGAGAGAAATTCCAGAAATCGTAATCAAAAATGAAAATAAAGCACCTGTTTTAAAACGCCCTGAAAAGCTCGTCTTCAAAGAGTCAATCAGGACATTAATCATTGCCAGCCCGCCCAGCATTTTAATTAATGAGGAGGGAATCAAATGGGGAACGGCTGCCGCCATTGGTGCAAAAACAGCTAATAAACATGACAAAATTCCTAATACGATTGCAGCGGCATAACGATTTTCTTTCAATCCAGATTCTTTATTTGCTAATAAGGCAGTCATTGGACCGGCAATACAAGCAGAATGGCCGCCCATAAATCCATTGAGAATCGATCCAATCCCGCTCCAACTCGTCATAGAATTAATGGGCGGGAGATAATTCGAACTCTCCAGAACAGCAATTCCTTGAGCATTTTGTATTGCGATGACCGTAAGCACTAACGGAATAACCAGTTCTCCCATCACAGATAGATTAAAGGAAGGAAAGACCACGTGCGGTACCGCCAAAGAAAATGATACACCATGAACTTGAATTCCTGGTAATACTTTTAATAAAACAATAGATGTGAGAATAGCCCCAACAATGGGAGGAAATTTTTTTGACAGCTTTCCGAAAAAAGAAAGAACAAGAAATACTAGAAAAGGAATTCCATTTAACAAGGGATTGTTGAGAACAGAACGAAACATATCTGTACCAAAAGGAAGAAGGACGCCGGAAACCATTCCCATCATGACTGGCATAGGAAGGACCTTCATTAATTTATCGATCATTCCAGATATTCCTAAAAGAAAAATGACGATGCCTGTCACGAGATAGGCACCAACTACCTGGCTAAATGTGTAATGAGATAAGGATGCTCCGACAAGAATTGCACCAGGAATCGAAAAAGCATATCCAATCGGCTGGCGGTAATAAAAGGAGAGACCAATCGATAGCAATCCTCCAATTCCATAAATAGCAAAGATCCAGGATGTAATCGCTGAATCAGATAGGTGGCCTTTCGAAGCTGCTTGTAAAACAATCAGTAATGGTCCAGTTGCGCCGAATAGCCAGGCCACAAAACCATTTGAAATATTTCCAATCGATAATAATCGGGGAAATTCAACAATATTCTTCTTCCACAAAGTACTCACTCCTAAAACAGGCTACAGTATAGTATACTATATTAAAACTGATTAAATGTATATAAAAATATACAAAAAATATGGAGGACCGAATGAAGGGATTAGAGGATGAACAAACAAGAAAATTAATTCAACAAATGGGCGGGCTGCTTCGGAAAATTAGAAGCGAACAAAAATTGAGCCTCGAGGAGCTTGCCGAAAAAACAGGTGTTAGCAAGCTCACGTTAGGAAAGATTGAAAGGGGAGAAACGAATCCCACATTAGGAGTTGTATGGAAAATTACAGAAGGGTTATCGATCCCTTTAACAAGAATTTTAGTAATGGACGATCATGTCGATCTTTCGAGATGTGGAGAGGGCTTTATGATTTATGGGCCAGACCAAACATGGAGAGTAGAGACAGTTTTTCGGAATACAGATGGACCAACAATGGAAATATATCGAGCATTTCTTGAACCGCAAGCCATGTACTCGCCGGAGCCGCATCATAAAGGAGCAATGGAATTTGTGACGGTAATGAGGGGAAATATCAGCTTTAAAGTAGAGGAGAGGGTATACCAACTCAAACAGTTTGATTCCATTAAGTTTGAAGCTGCGAGCAAACATCTTTATAAGAATATCGGTGATGAAGAGGCCGTGTTACATGTAGTGGTGAGATATCCTTCTTAACACTCTAAGATTAAATTTTCTATAAAAACCCAAGTGAGTAACCTCACTTGGGCATGTAATTTCGATCCTTTGGAAGAGATGGAACATTTTTAAGTCTATAAGTAATGACATCAGAAGAATAAACATTAACAATCAATTTGTCCTCTAGTGTTTTCGCCTGAATGAGGATAGGCTGGTTGTAATTATTTTTAAAAATTAAATCAGGCCCATTCCAGCTCACTGTGGCATCTCGTCCAGGAGGAACGTATGAAACTTCCCTGCTGCGTGAGGAGCGTTGAATCACATTTATTCCCGCATTATCGACAGCATTGAAAAGGGTGGTAGATACTTGACAAATTCCACCGCCAATATCTTCGGAAAATTCTCCTTTAATAATCACGGTTGCAGGTCTATATCGTTTTTCTGCAGTTCTTTTTCCAACCACTTTATTAAACGAGAATACTTCACCAGGGAATAGAACATAGTTATTTATTGCTTCTGCAGAAAGTATGGAAAGGGGGTTATTACTGTTGTTTAAAAAAGAGGAAAAAACCTTAGAATTTATAGCATGGTTTGGCATTGGGAGTGCCATTCTTACAAGTATCTATAGTCTTATCATAATCAGAATGTTAAATTATATCCAAGGAAACAGATAGGATTTATTCAATTTCTAAAACAAGTGTGGCAGGGGCACCCCTGTCTTTTTATTCGCAGAACTACCCAAAAAACTGAATCTAATTTTGTCTGAGAGCCTTTCTCCAACATAATTGAGTAGGCTTTGTTATTTAACGCAACTATTCTTTACGTTTAATACGTTTAGTCCAGCCACCCAAGAAGGGAATTTTATCTCCATCAAACACGGCCTCTATATCTCTAAAGTGGAAAAATTCTTCTTGATCGGGGTCATCATCTAAAACGGCACAAAAACCTACTCTTTCGTCCTCTAATTGTGTTTTATGTCCATGATAATATAGATCATCTTCAACTTCTTTATTAGTCCAATAGCGGACAACAATCGTTACATAGTCGCCTTCTTAATAAGGAAAATCCGTTAAGCCTGGTCCGTAAATACTACCGTCTTTGTAGTGTCCTGTCCTTTTCTTCCTAAGTGTTTCCCTTGTGCTTTCGCTCGTTCTCGCCCTTCTTTGGTCCGTTCATTGATGAGATCGCGCTCGAATTCAGCAATAGCCCCCATCATGGGTAAACATGAGCTTTCCAGCCGGAGTTGAAAAGTGGATCTGTTCCTTGATGAATACAACACCGATGTTTTTCTCTTGTAATTCATGAACAATATTAGGTAAGTCTCTTGTTGATCTGCCAAACGGTCAATTTTATGAAGGCGTTGATGTGAATTGATATAGCCTTTTAGGGCAAGTTCTATTTCTTCTATCTTTTTTTTCATAGTGCGGCGTGCAAAGTTTGCTAGTTTTTCAGGGTCCTCTTCACCATCGGCAATGGCATCAAGCATATCTCGTGCTGAAACACCCAACACATCTGAAACAACCGACCCCAACTTAATATTCGCGCCTTCTAACACCTTTTGGATTCGGTTATCACGCTCCTTGAATAATACTTCTACGATAGCGAACGAGTTCACGCAATGATTTCGGTCAGGGATATAACGGGCTTTAAGTAGTCCATGGCGAAGAAGTTTGGCAATCCATTCTGCATCCTTCACATCTGTCTTTCGTCCTGGAACTGCCTTCATATGTTGGGCATTCACCACTAAAAACTCAATATTCTCAGCTTCTTGTAAATTCACAATAGGCTTTTAATAAACACTCGTGCTCTCCATGGCGACATGGGTACAATTATGTTGTTTAATCCAGTCAACAAACTGTAAAAGAAATACAGTTTTAGTAGAGAACGTTTGAATCTCCTTTCCTTCGGGTGTCGAAATACAGGCAATAATATTGTCCTTATGGACATCCATACCGCATGCTCTTTTAATGACAACTTCCATTGAAAACATCCTTTCTACGGCTCACAATATATTGGAGGCTGGTGCAGCAACCTGAATAGGATTAATCTACCATGTGTGCTTCCCGTAAGGGAGCGACAGTCAGTTGTGCACCGTGGTCGTTGGAGTCAGACTAACGGATGGGCTCTAACGCACCATAGTTCATCGACCTTCATCTCCCAGCCGTAGAATCAGTATTGACGGTTTAAAACCATTTTCATTCTCTGTGGTGAAGCGTTTATTTTTGCGCTTCATGGGTGGCTAATGGGTGCTTGAATTCAAGAAAGTAAGGCTGTTGCGGCAGCCTTTTTCCTATTCGACTAACGTGGCGGTTTAGTTGAATAAAGTGAAAGACAATTTTACGAAAAATTTTAGGCAGAATATGATTTCGATTGAAGGAAAATACTATGCAAAACAATAAAAGGGAGATTTTTCTATGGACACGATCAAACCAATTAAAGTTGGTTCTACAAAATCAGACCTAAAAGAAGAACTAACCGTAGCCGAAATGGCGAAACTGTGGGCGACTTATATGGGAAACAGCATGGCAAAATGCATTATAAAGTATTACCTTCAACATGTTGAGGATGAAGATATTAAAGCATTATTAGAAAACGCATTAAAATTAAGCACAGAGTTCTTAAAAACCACGGAAGAGATTTTCAAGAAAGAAGATTTCCCAATACCAAAAGGTTTTTCGGAACAAGAAGACGTTAATCTTGGTGCCCCTCGGTTATTTCAAGATGAATATTATGTACACTATTTAAGGTATGCTGCAAAAGCGGGAATGAGTATTTATAACGTTGCTATACCACTTGTTTATAGGAGGGATGTAGAAGAGTTTTTTATTTATTGTATGGATTCCACGATGGCCTTGATGAAACAAATCAAAGAAATATTAATGAATAAAGGTTTAATCATTAAACCACCTATTATTCCCGTTCCCGACAAAGTTGAATTTGTAAAGCACCAATTTTTAAATGGTTTTTTTGGAGATGTAAGACCCTTACATGCATTAGAAATTACCCATCTTTACGATAATATTGAAAATAATGTGACAAGCAAAGCACTGATAATGGCATTTAGTCAAGTGGTTAAATCTGAAAAGATACGAAATTTGTTTTTAAAAGGCAAGGATTTTACTCATAAACACATTGAAACCTACATGGCAAAACTACATAAAGAAGATTTACCTACACCATCATTTCTTGACCATTTGGTCACCAAATCAACATTTTCTCCTTTTTCGGATAAAATAATGTTATACCATAAGGCGGATATGTTTTCCATGAAAATTAGGGCTTATGGAAACTCTGCGGCTGTAGACGGTAGACACGATATTGGACTCATGTATACAAAGTCATTAATGACTATAGCACAATTTGTTGAAGAAGCAGCAAAAATAATGATAGAAAACGGTTGGATGGAACAACCACCATTTGCAGTTGATAGAAATTTGTTAGCCAACGATGAGTAACCCTTTCCAAATTCAGTAATAATTTAACATTTATTTTTTAAAATCCAAAAGAAAAAGGTTAGACAAATGTGAATCCAAAAGAAAAATTATTATGGAGTATAGCCCTTCCAGGGTTTGGTCAATTACTTAATGGGAAATACCTCAAAGGGATTCTTTTTATTTCAATAGAATTTGTGATTAATGTCCGCTCTCATTTTAATGAATTAATCATGCTTAGTTTTAACGGTGAATTGAAAACGCCATTGACCATACAAAATATCAATGGCTTATGTTTTATCCATGTGTTTACTTTTTTGCGATGTGGGACGCTTTTAAAGATGCAAGTCTGCAGGGCATGTAACCTCGTCATTTTCCTTGTCATATTGAAATTGATGATCTTCTCGAGTTCCATATACCTGCCTAACCCTTTTTTAAATGTCCTTTACAAAGGGTACATTTTAAACGGGTGTTCCCCTTATTTTTATATAAAAGTTTTAGATTGCGAGGAAAGTGGATTTTTATTACAAGAGGAAATTTTTGAATGGGAGGGATAGGGTGGTCAGTGTGGTAAATATTTAATTTGATGGTCCGACATATGTGGATCAGTTTTGGAGCTCTTCCACAAACATGGCTGTCAACTAAACAAAGAAACCAAACGCTGTTGAAGATGTTGTAAATCAAGCTAAGTACAAGCTGCTAATATGTAAGGGAAGAACATTTATTTATAGCACTTTTCTTTGAAGGAATGTTTTTTGTTGGTCTTAATTATCCATCGAAAACAGGTTGGAGGGATATATACTTTTAGGTTATGCGGGTTACTGACTATGAAAATACCCCACCCCTGTAGGTGAAAAAATATCGAAATACAGATATTCTTTACAGGGGGGAGTGGTATTTATCAAAAGGGTATATACTTTAGTGCGAAGCTGGGAACCAGATGATGCTGTTGTTTAATACCTAAATTTCTTCATCTTATCATTTGCTTTTAAAGCATACGCAGTTTCGCCTGGACTTTTTAAATTTCGAAAACAATCAATTCCATCATCTTTTCGTATAGAAAAACTTATTAAGAAACATGCACTAGAAAAAATATAAATCATATATAGGTGATATCCCGTTTAAATGGTTGAGGAGGATATCATGAAACCTATGCTACCTATTGAAAAATATTTCGGTAAGTTAGAACTAGTTTATGCATTTTATGGTACTATGCCTACAGGTGTTAGTGTTTCGGAAACTGGTCGTATTTTCATTTGTTTTCCGAAATGGGGAGACGATGTTAAATTTACGGTGGCGGAAATTGTTGAGGATAAATTGCAGCCTTATCCTAATTTACAAAACAATTTGGTTAACCCCGAGAATATCACAATGACTTTCATCAGTGTCCAAAGTGTAGTTGCTGATGGAAGGGGAACGCTTTGGGTATTAGATACAGCGGCACCCAATTTTTCTGAACCTATTAAAGGTGGGGCAAAATTAGTCGCTGTTGATTTAAAAACCAATACAATTAGAAGAGTATATACCTTTACAGAAGATGTTGTCCTGCCAACAACTTACCTGAATGATGTCCGATTTGATTTTCGTGTTGGAAATGCAGGTTATGCCTATATAACGGATTCTTCTTCCAAAGGACCAGGAGCTATTATCGTCGTAGATTTAGAAAATGGAAACGCGTTTAGACGGTTAAATGGAGCAAATTCAACTTCACCCGATCCCTATTTTATACCGAAAGTAGAAGGAAAAGTGTTGATGAATCGAAATAAAGATGGCGGGACTTCTCCATTTAGATTGGCGTCTGACGGTATTGCGATTTCTCCTGATGGAAAGGTATTATTTTTTTGTCCACTAACAAGTCGTCATCTGTTCTCGATCTCAACAGAAGCCCTGAGAGACAGAAATATACCGGACATGGATTTACTTTATCATGTGGAGTATTGGGGAGAAAAAGGTGCGTCTGATGGAATGATTACAGATGCAAAAGGTGCCGTTTATGCTGGAGATTATGAGAACAATAGTATTCGAAAGATATTGCCAAATGGCACAATGGAAACCATCGCACATGATCCGAGAATTTTATGGCCGGATACTTTTTCGATTGGTCCGGATGAATACTTATATGTCATTGTGAACCAATTACATCGGCAGGCAAGATTTCATTATGGAAAAGACCTGCGACAAAAACCTTATAGTTTACTTCGTATGAAAATTGATGAATTTCCTGCTCCTACCATTTGATAATAAAAAATAGTTGGTTCATTTTTTTGTGAAATTTGAACTGGTAAGCATGGAGCCAATAGGTCTTAATTAGCTTAATATAGCTCTATTCATAAAAGAAAAGACATCAAATTTGTAATTGTAAAAGAAACTGGTGGTCGCAAAAGGAGGGAAATCGTATATTTACATCATTTAAATATAAATGGTTTATTAGGAACAGGTTAGGTTGGTAATGCTAAACTGCTCCTATTTTATTTTTATAGAGTGGGTAAGTTCAATGCTGTATTGATATTATTTAAATCTAAATTGATTTGTTCGTTTGTATCCCAAGCATGATACCATCCTTTTTCTGTCATATATGAGGAAATTTGTTCATGCATATCAAGAGCTTCCATTAAATGGCGAGTGAGCATTTCTTTAATTTCGGGCGTTCCTGTTTCCGTAACTGCCATGGCATAATTTCTAACTCCACTTTTAGCTGAAATCAATAAATCCATTGTAACCACTTGATCCGATAGTGCGTTCATGCCAGTTAAATTTTCAATGATTGGATTCATGTTCATTCATCTCCTAATTTACTGCTTAGCGTTGGAAAGGATAGAAGCATATTCTTGTAATTGTCTCGTAGATACATCAATGTCTCGCTGCATAATATCTTTTAATTGCTGATCTGTAACTAACCCTTTCATCGTTTTGGACTTAGTCAAACAAGTGGTCTTAAATGCAGCCATCTCATGGACCTCAAGAACTTCATGTAAGGCGTAGTTCATTTTTTATACCTCCTTCCTCAAGGTTTCAACACGACTTTTATACAATCATCCATTTTTGTGTCAAAAATCTCATACCCACGCTTTGCTTCACTAAGTGGAAGTACATGACTCACGACATCTCCTGGATCAATTTTTCCGGTCGAAACTAATTCAAACATATATGGCATATAGTGAATCACAGGTGCTTGCCCAGAGCGGATATTGACGTTTCGGTTCATAATATCTCCCATTGGGAATCCATTATATCTGCCACCGTAAACGCCTGTAACTTGGATGGTCCCGCCTTTACGCACTGCTTGTGAAGCCATGATAAACGCACTGAATGCTCCGCCTTGAAGCTTCATTCCGCTCGCAAGGAATTCTATATCAGTCATTTTACCGTCCATACCAACTGCATCAATGACAACATCAGCGCCGCCTTTCGTCATTTCTTTCAAATGCATTCCCACATTTTCAAAGTGTTCGAAATTTACAATTTCAACTTTGTTGGTACGTTTGGCGTGTTGCAAACGATAGTCTACATAATCTACGGCAATGACACGCTTTGCTCCTTTTAGCCAACAGAATTTTTGAGCAAAAAGACCAACCGGACCACAGCCAAGAACAATAACTGTATCTCCATCCTTTACGCCTGCATTGTCAACACTCCAAAAACCAGTAGACATCGCATCGGCAATAACTGCTAACTTTTCATCTGGTTCTTCACAAGTCTCTGGAATTTTGAAATGAGTAAAGTTAGCAAACGGCACTCTTAAATATTCAGCTTGCCCACCTGGATAGCCACCCGTCGTACCAGAATATCCGAAATAGGCACCCATATCACCATTATCATTAGAATTATCACATTGGCTTTCCAAATGGTTTTTACAGTAATAGCATTCACCGCATGCTATATTAAAGGGGATAATTACTCGATCTCCCTTTTTTAGCTTAGTCACACCTGGACCAACTTCTTCGACGATTCCCATTGGTTCATGGCCAATAACATAGTTTTCTTGCAGGTTAGGAATCATGCCATGAATTAAATGTAAATCAGACCCACATATGGCTGTACTCGTTACTTTAATAATCATGTCATCTGGTTTTTCAATCTTTGGATCTGGAACTTCTTTGACTACAACATTTTTAATACCTTGATACGTTACTGCCTTCATGCTATACAGCCTCCAGTGTTAGTGTTCATCAGGTGTCCGGTCAAACATACCCTTTCTATTGGTCTCAACAGGAAATAGATTCATTTTGCCAATCATCAATGTATTGTTGGCGGAGAGTTGGTCTAATTGATATTGTTCACTTAGTTCGTATGGATGGAACCATTTTTTATTAATCATTAGTTCTGTAATTTCTTGGTGCATGGCAATCCCTTGCATTAACTGGTTTCGTAAGAGGGTTCTAACATCAGGTGATGCGGACTCCGTTAATGCGACAGCAATATTGCGAACACCTTCTTTGGCACGAAGAAGTAAATCCATCGCAAATGTGGTATCTGCTAGCTCTGGTACGTGTAGTGAGTTTATAGGGTCTAAATAGTCATGATTCAATGAATTTGCCACCTTTTCAATTTATTATTGGTGTTGGCCGGTTTTGAGGAACAGGAGCTTCAAAAGGTGCACGTTGATAAATTGCCTGTAATTCTCCAAGCGCTTGCATGGATTGTTCAACATCTTTTTGCATTAATGCTCTCAAATCATGATCAAATACCAGTCCTTGCATTAGTTTTGATTTCGCTAAGCAAAGGGTTTTAAAATTAATAACTTCATGTAGATCCAATGACTCATGATCGGCTAATTTTTGAATATCCATTTCTAATTACCCACCTTTCTACGTAAATACAATGGTATTGTTCCAAGTATAGGAGGAAACATTCTATAATTTTTTAAAAAGATAGGTAAATTATATTTAATGGTTAGAATATTCGTAAAGTTTAGAAAATTAATTTAGCACTAATACGTTAATTCAGCAATATGTACTTGCATGGATAATTGATAAGAACGCGAGTTAAAACCCCTTGGTGCTCAAGGGGTTTTGTGTACTTCGTAAAATCGCAGTTATGGTGAAGTTTCACTAAGATAATACTCGCCGATCAACGGAACTTGGCGGTTCCTCAAACCATCCATTGGAAATCATGAAGTTTGCGCAGTCTTCCGCAAACTTCACATCCCTTGCGATACAGGCCGGGAAGATCTGTTTCGAACGATTGAATCTGCTATCAGGGGTGAAACATTATTACAACCAGAAATCATGGCCAAACTAATTGGTGCTAAAGAAAAGAAATCCAAGGTTATAGCTCCCTTTGAAGCCAATAAACTAACTGAAAAGCAACTGTTTATTTTACAAGCAACAGCCAAAGGATACCGAAATAAAGATATAGCCTTTGATATGGGTATTGCCGAACGAACCGTTAAGGCACATTTAACGAATATTTACAATAAACTTGGTGTTAACACTAGAACAAAAGCGGTCGCTGTTGCCCTAGAAAGTGGAATGATACATCTTTAGAAAAAATACATAAGCGTAAAATCATAAAAAGAGAGCTATTTTTGAATAGTCAGCTTTTTTCTATTTAAAATAAGTATTATAGTGCAAATTTTTATATCTTGATTACCATTATCAAAATCTTTTAGAAAATCATAGATTTCAAAGCAACCATCGGAGTAATAACAATAACAATTATTTAAAATGGTCGCTGGTAAAAGTATGAGGGTGGGATGTGCTTGGCAATAAAGAAGGAGAAGAAATCACCCTTATTGAAAATAAATTGATGAACAAAAGTCTGCTGGGGTTTTGTTCATCAATTTCTTTTGGAGGGATATAAGGGTTTGGTATGAAAGGAAAATAATATGCCTTTCAATTAATTTTTTTATCATTCGAAACAGGTTATTTAACTACATAATATTCAAAACTGCAAATCCTTTTGAAAAGGAGGATTTGCAGCCAAGGTCGGTAACTATAAGTAAAAAGAAAAAGTACTGTGTTTCTCAATCTTCACTATCTTGGTCTTGGTCACTTACTGGTCACATTTTGGTCACGAATTAAAAATAACTACTGAAAATTAGAGATAACTAAAATATATAAATTTGGCAGAAGACTCTTTATAATCAAGGATTCCAGATGACCAATGATAACTAATAATAAATAGAAATAACACCTTTCCTCTAACTTCAAAACTGCTTGAGACCTGCGTGCCAGGTCTGGTGGGTTCGATTCCCACGCAGTCCCGCCAACCAAACTCAATCATATCAGGGGTTTAAGCTGTTTTTTGTAGGTATTTTTCAATGGTTTAAACTGTGATTTACCAGTGAAAAGTCACCAGTATTTTTTCTGAAAATTACATAGTACTAGTGCGACTGATTTTAGGTGTACTAGTGTGTCAAATCCACCAAATTCTGAATGAAAGGTGGATTTTTTTATGCAAACTGTAAGGAAAACTCAGCGAAAGGGTTAAGAAGTACACAGAATATTAAACGGTTCAAACAAACTGAACAAAAAATGACTCTGTTTGAAATGTTTGAGCGATTTATGGTTTTCAAACAAATTGAGGGTTTAGCAAAGCCATCAATTCAAGGCTATTATGAACATTTTCATTATCTCAATAATTCCCTGGGAGGGGATGTTCCTAATGAAGAAGTTACGGTTGATTTGTTTCGAAATTATATTGGTTATATGCTCATTGACCAAGGTTTAAAACCAACTACTGTTAATGTACTTTTTTCACCTACTTTACACTCCTTCTTATTGTTTTCTTTTATCAGAATATAATTAGAACTGTTCTATTAGTACCAAATTAGGGCCCGGTCCACGAATAGAATCACAATTGATTACTGATTGACGGCTCTTTTCTCTTGTTTGCTATATAACCATTTGGTAGCAAGATAGACATCTTCCACTCCAACTAGAACTTTGATTTGTGTTCAGGTGCGAGGCTATATTCTACAGAAATAACAATACATTGGGCCTCGTTTGAAAATGAACGACATCGAGCATCGTGGAACTGGTGAGCGCATTTTATGAAGTTCTAAATAGCCGGGAAAAAAATTGGATTCAAGTATAACGTTCGAATATTTATAATATTGATATTAGAAATTTTTAAAGTTAAATCGAAATAAATAGATGTGTGATATAGTAGTAGACAATCATTTTATTTCAAAAAGAATACATAACTCTTTACATTGATGGTTATTTGTGAATAAAAAATACTTGTTCCTGGTAGAAAATTGAATGAAAGGACCTGATCGCTTTGAATTTATACCAACTATTCTCTTTTTCTGCCGCTCGTTATCCAAGCTATCCAGCCTTGATCCTTGGAAATAGGAAAACCACATATTCCCAGCTTTCAGAAGAAGTGAACCAGGTTGCTTCCTCTTTCCACAGGCTTGGATTAAAGAGTGGGGACCGCGTCATGGTCCTTTTGAAAAATAGAATGGAAACGGCCGTTGTCTTTTGGGCTATACAAAAATTAGGAGCCGTTTTCGCACCCATTAATCTTCGTTCATCAACAGAAGAAATCCTTTATTGTGTAAATGACCTTGAAACCAAATTCATCGTGTTTGAAGACGCAAGTAAACATCTAATAAGAAACCAAAAGTATGTTGAGCGTCCGTTATTGATCGGATTGGAAGACTCATTGGGTGACATGAGTTACGGGGAGCTGTTAAACAAAGTTATCGTGGAGGTAGAGCCTTATCCTGCACATGATGACGACCTGGCTGTTATTTTGTATACATCCGGTACTTCCGGCAAGCCAAAAGGAGTTCCACGTTCCCACATAAATGAATATGCTTCAACCATGGCCCATATTATTCAGTGCAGCTATCAGCCGTTTGAGAGGACCCATGGAATACCAACTTTGTCCCATACCATTGGGCTTCGTTCCCTTTTGGCAATGACGTTCCTCAATGGTGTTTATGTTCCATTTCCAGATTTTGATGCCTATAAAGCACTAAAAATGATTCCAGAAGAGAAGATTAGCTGCCTCTTCCTGACTCCGACTATGTATCATGATATTGTCACTCACCCATATGCAAAAGCAGTTGATTTTTCCACAATCCACACGATTGTATACTCCGGCGGTCCGATGCCAAGCCACCTGATCCAAAAATGTGGGGAACTTATGGCTCCCGACTTTTTTGTTAACCAATACGGGAGCACAGAAATCTATACTTTCAGCACCTTTCCAGATGTTAGAAAGAAACCAGGATGCGCTGGGAAAGCAGGGATCCATCAACGGATCAGGCTGGTAAATCCGAACAGCAAATGGAAAAAACCGCTTGTCTGGTTAACGGAGAAGGGTGAAATAGGTGAAATCCTTGTTGATATAAGTTCACCGGAGGCTTTTAAAGGATATTGGAACAGGCCTGACGCAACAAGAAAAGCAATCAAGGATGGCTGGTACTTTACCGGTGATGTCGGGTTTATAGATGAGGAAGGGGATCTTCATGTCGTGGGACGGGTTGATGACATGATCATTTCCAGCGGGGAAAACATTTACCCGCAGGAAATCGAGAAAGTTTTGGCTGAACACCATAGTGTAAGGGAGGCTGTAGTGGTTGGTGAGGATGATGAACGGTGGGGACAAATTGTTACAGCTTTTATCGTTTCGGATGACAAAGAATTGACCCCTCAGGCGCTCGACTATTTTTGCAAAATGCATAAACGGCTGCCGAATTACAAAAGGCCGCGAAATTATATATTCATTAAGGAAATCCCTAAAAATTCAGCGGGGAAAATTTTGCGGCGCCAACTAAAGGAAGGAATTATGTTGAAGTAGCTTTTTAAAAATTTTGCTCTGTTGACAAAATTTTTAAAGAAAAGGAAGGTGTTTTCTTGAACGGAATCTTAATTATGGATGATGATAGGGAAACATGGGAGGCTGTCCAATCCATCAAAGAAAACAGCCAATTTATGGACACTCCCATATGGAAGGAAGAAATGGCAAATAAGGGGATCGAGCTCATTAAGGAAAAGCGTCCTGCTTTTCTATTGATGGAATTGTCACTTCCTGATATGGATGGAATCGAGTTCGGAAAAAAAGCGAAGGAAATCCATCCAACCCTCCATGTTATTGTTGTTACGCACCTGCAAATGTTCAAAACCGTCCAGTCCTGCATGAATGCTGGTTTTTCAGCCTACTTGCTGAAGCCTATTGCCAACGGGGAATTGCTGCAGACCCTTGACCGCCTTTATACTGCCCGACTGCTCCATGATTCATTGCCTTATTTGGAAACGAAGAAGGAGCCTGATGCAGGAGAATTGGAAACTGACCTGGGAAACCCGATCCAAACGGCCATTAAATTTATCCACCTGAATTATCATAAGCCTATTCATCTTAAGGAAGCAGCCGATTTGGTCTACCTCAGTCCATCGTATTTCAGCCGTTTATTCAAAGAAGAAACGGGGGTGACTTTTGTTGAATTTTTAACCGATTACCGTCTGGAGAAGTCAAAGCATCTCCTAAAGATTACAGTGATGCCAATTGAAACCATAGCAAACCTCACAGGGTTTGGAAGCGCGGCCTATTTTGCAACAAGTTTTAAACGCAAGGAAGGACAAACTCCAAAAGAATACAGGAATATGTGTACGTTTTCAAAGACCGATTCGTAGAATGGACGGTCTTTTTTTGACGATGAAGACTCGGGAACCGAGCGGAAAAATGAAATTGAAAAGAAGATAATTTTAAAACTTATTATTTTTCAAACGATTATTTTAATTATAAAAGAGTTGTTGCAATTAAATGGCTCTGAATTTGAAGGTGTCGATGATCCGTTAATTCATGCGGGTTAGACATATCGTACGAAAAACCACAATCTTTGCAAAAACAGCCAAAAACAAAAAAGCTAAATAATTAAAATAATGAGAAGATAATTTTAAAACAAGAAAATTTAGTATTTTATTATAATTTATATGTGACCGATTACATATTATTTCCTTATATTCAGATGGATTAGGGAATTTCATTCTCATGTAAAAGTACTGGGGGAGTTTATCAATGGAAATTCAAAAAGTCATGGTAGTTGGTTCTGGGCAAATGGGTAGCGGAATCGCACAGGTGCTGGCAGAAACAGGTTACCAGGTTGTCTTGACTGATATAAAAGAAGAATTTGTCCAAAGAGGATTGGATAAAATCACGAAGCAGCTGAACCGTGATGTACAAAAGGGACGTAAAACGGAAGAAGAAAAAGCGGCGCTTCTTTCCAGAATCCAGGCTTCGACCAATCTGGAGGACGCAAAAGATGTCCAATTGGTGATTGAAGCAGCAACAGAAAACAAGGAGATTAAGCTGGGGATTTTCCGTAAGCTGGATGAAATTGCACCGGAAAATGTAATCCTCGCCACCAATACATCGTCTCTGCCAATTACAGAAATTGCCAAGGTTACAAAAAGGCCTGAAAAGGTCATCGGGATGCACTTCTTTAACCCTGTTCCGGTAATGAAACTGGTGGAAGTAATCAGCGGATTGGCTACATCTGAAGAAACATTTTCCATCATTGAAGACCTGGCTAAATGCATGAAAAAGGTGCCTGTGTCCATCAAAGACTTTCCGGGTTTTGCTGTAAACCGGATTCTTGTTCCGATGATTAACGAGGCAATCTTTGCTGTTTATGAAGGGATATCCACCCCGGAAGGCATTGATGAAGTAATGAAGCTCGGTGCCAATCACCCGATGGGACCGATCACTCTCGCCGATTATATTGGATTGGACACTTGCCTTGCAATCATGGAAGTGCTGTATCAAGGATTCGGGGATCCAAAATACCGCCCGTGCCCGCTTCTTAGAAAGTATGTGGAAGCAGGATGGCTCGGAGTTAAATCCGGACGCGGATTCTATGTCTATGAATAAAGGAGACCAATTATGAAGGAATTTAAAACGCTTCTTTTTACCGTTGATGAAAATATAGCTGTGATCACCATCAATAGACCCAAGTTTTTAAACGCTTTAAACACAGATGTACTAAGAGAAATATCGGAAGTTGTTGACATCATCGATGCAGATTCATCCATCCGCGCAGTCGTCTTGACTGGAGCCGGAGAAAAAGCATTTGTTGCCGGCGCAGACATTTCGGAAATGCTAAATAAAAATGTCTTAGAAGCCCGTGAATTTTCGTCCTTGGGAAATAAGGCATTTTCTAAATTAGAGAATTTAAAAATGCCAGTCATTGCGGCTGTAAATGGTTATGCTCTCGGGGGCGGCTGTGAATTGGCAATGGCATGTGACATTCGGATTGCCGGCCACAAAGCAAAATTTGGCCAGCCTGAAATTACACTTGGCATCATGCCAGGATTCGGCGGTTCCCAACGGCTTGCTCGTCTTACAGGTTTTGGGATTGCGAAAGAAATCTTGTTTACCGGTGAAATGATTAACGCCGAACGGGCTAATGAAATTGGTCTAGTTAACCGTATTGTCGATTCGTCTGAAGTTCTTTCTGAAGCAATAAAAATGGCGCAAAAAATTGCTGCCAATTCACCGCTCGGAGTTTGCTTTACCAAAAAAGCTGTTAATGAGGGAGTAAACCTGGACATTGAACGGGCAGTATCCCTTGAAGCTGAATTATTCGGTTCGCTTTTCTCCACTAAAGATCAAAAAGAAGGAATGTCGGCATTTTTGGAAAAACGGAAGGTTACTTTTAAAGGGGAGTAGGAATAGTAGAGTTGGCCGAATTGTCTGTGAAAGACTATTGGCAGATTGCAAAACTTATAGATGGACAGATTTTATATCTTTTTACATATAAAGAAGGAGGAAAAAGTAATGAGTTACCAAGTAGTATATAAAGCTAAGCGTTTTACTGCAGAAGAAGCTGTGCGTTTTGTTGAGCCAGGGGATGGAATCATTATTCCGATTACTGGTGAACCACCCGCCTTGTTGGAAGCCCTTCCGTCTAACGGAAGACTTTTAGGGAACAGACTTTTCCGTATGCTCCCTGCCTTACCAGTTCTTGATCTTGAACCGGAAAAAATCAAGCAAGTTTCCATTTTCCTGAGTGGCCTTGACCGCAAAGGCTTCAGCGAGGGAACAATCGATTTGCTTCCCAACCACTTTTCCGACATTCCTTCATTATTGAAGCGTCAAACACCCAACCCGGTCATTATGGCAGTGGTTTCTCCGATGGATGAAGAAGGATATTTTTCACTCGGAACAGGCGTCAGCTATGTTGGACCATTACTCGCAGATGCGAAGTCCATCATTGTCGAGGTGAATAAAAATATGCCGCGGACATTCGGGGAGCAAAACCGGATTCATATCAGCCAGGTAACGGCATTAATCGAAAACAATTTCGAATTGCCTTCCCTTCCTGATCCTAAACTTACCGAAAAAGACATGAAGATTGGTCAGACAATCGCAGAATTAATTAACAACGGTGACACGATCCAAATTGGTTTTGGTTCGATGCCTAACGCGGTTATGGAGTATTTGAAAGACCACCGTGACCTTGGGGTGTATACAGAAATGCTCCCTGACAAAGTAGTCGACTTATATGAAAAAGGCGTCATTACAAATGCGAATAAAAAGATTTTCAAAGGGAAAACAACGGCCACATTTGCCCTCGGTTCCAAGAAATTGTACGATTTCATGGACAATAATCAGGATATTCTCATGCTGCCATGTGATGTCTGCAACGATGTCCGCAATATTGCCCAACTGGACAACCTTGTATCTGTCAATACCACCGTTGAGGTTGATTTCCTTGGCCAGTGCAACTCTGAAACGATTAACGGAAAATACTATTCTTCTTCAGGGGGTCAGGGAGATTTCACAAAAGGAATTCGCCTTACCGAAAATGGCCGGGGAATCATTTGTCTGTATTCTACAACGAAAAATGATACCATCTCAAAAATTGTTCCTGCACTGCCACATGGTGCAGTTGTGACTACGTCCAAAAATGACGTTGACATCATTGTCACTGAGTATGGAAAAGCCGAACTAAAAGGCAAAACCGTGCAGGAGCGTACAGAAGCCCTGATCAACATTGCCCATCCGAAATTCAGGGAACAACTCGCTTTCGACGCTGTCAAACGTGGATTCCTTCCAAAAAAAAACTTCTATCTGGTATAAGCAATATTACAACAAAAGAAGACCCGATCTTTAAGAGTAAAGCTCCATCTACTGAATCCTATAGGGAATCATTCTATGATAATGATTCCCTTTTTGTATAAATCATTTTATGAGATTTTTTTATAATCGAAAGGAGTAATAACGATCATGCGCCAATTTGATGCACTAGTAGTCAATAAACAAGAAGAACAATTTTCTGTGGAACTTCAAAAGTTAACGATTCAAGATCTACCAGAGGGAGAAGTATTGATTTCCGTCCGTTATTCTGGTGTGAACTATAAAGATAGTCTCGCTACTATTCCTAATGGTAACATCGTCAAGACCTATCCTTTTGTACCTGGAATTGATTTAGCTGGTGTCGTTGTTTCATCTGAAGATCCTCGATTTCAAGAAGGTGACGAGGTTATTGCTACTAGCTATGAAATCGGTGTTTCCCATTTCGGAGGTTATAGTGAGTATGCTCGTATTCCGGCTAAGTGGATTGTTCCACTTCCAAAAGGTCTTACGTTAAAGGAAGCAATGATTATCGGAACAGCTGGTTTTACTGCTGCATTATCCGTCCAGAGACTAAAAGAAAATAATGTTTCTCCTGAAAAGGGAAGGGTGCTTGTCACAGGTGCCACTGGTGGCGTTGGTAGCTTTGCTGTCTCTATTCTCTCAACTCTCGGTTATCAAGTTGAAGCAAGTACAGGTAAAGAATCTGAACAAGAGTATTTGAAAAAACTTGGAGCGACTTCAATTGTTTCACGTGATGAGGTCTTTGATGGGAAAGTTAGAGCAATAGGCAAACAAAAATGGACAGCTGCCGTCGATCCAGTTGGTGGTGAACCATTAGCATCTCTATTAAGTCAAATACAATATGGGGGTTCAGTAGCTGTAAGTGGGTTAACAGCAGGAACAAAGCTTCCGACAACCGTCTTCCCCTTTATTTTACGGGGTGTAAACTTACTAGGAATCGATTCTGTCTATTGCCCGATGGAAACACGATTGAAAATATGGAATTGTTTAGCTACAGATTTCAAACCATCAAACCTAGAAGAATTCATTCAACAAGAGGTAACACTTCACCAACTTCCAGATGTTCTACCTACTCTACTTAAAGGTCAAGCACGAGGAAGAACACTTGTAAAATTATGATAAAAAGGTGACCAGATAATTAATTCTCTTCACTTTTTCAATGTTACCTATTTATAACTCTGCTAATCCTTTAAACCCCCACGGACACCTTTGCAAACAAAACAACTGGGGATTATATAAGAGCCAGATGTCAATATAGATGACTAACAGATTTAGAAGGGAGTTAGGGCTTAATGGTTTTCTTTAAAAGGGGTAAAACAAATGGAAAATAACAGTGTACATCTATCAATTGAAAATCATGTTGGAATTATAACTTTAAACCGTCCAGAAGTAGGGAATGCATTGGATTTGCAAATGGCAAGGGAATTAATGGATGTAGCTATCTTTTGTTCGGAAAGCGAAAAAATACGAGCAGTGGTTATTACTGGAGCTGGAAATAAGTTTTCAGTTGGTGGGGATTTAAAAAGTTTTGCTAATGAAGGTGATGAAATTAGCTCACATCTGAAAAGTGTGACTGCTTATTTACACCAAGCAATTTCATATTTAGTAAGAATGAATAAACCGTTAATTGGAGCTGTTAATGGAGTAGCTGCTGGTGCAGGAATGAGTCTTGCATGTGCTTGTGATCTTGTCTATGCTTCGGAAAATTCAAAATTTGTAATGGCTTATAATAAAATAGGTTTAACACCCGATGGATCAGGAAGTTATTTTTTACCTCGTATTGTCGGGATGAAACGAGCATTAGAGTTAATGTATACAAATCGATTATTGGGTGCGAAAGAGGCAAATGAGTGGGGAATCGTCAATCATGTAGTTCCTAATGATAAATTAATGGCTGGTGTCCTTGATTTAGCCGAGACACTAGCAAATGGACCAATGAACGCATTTGGAGCAACCAAAAAATTATTTTATCATTCTATACAAGAAACACTTGAGTCCCAAATGAGTATGGAGTCTTTATTTCTTGCTGAAAGAGCATGTAGTAACGAGGGAGAAGAAGGGATTTCTGCATTTCTAGAAAAACGTGAACCTGATTATTTAAAATAACAACAAATAGGAGAGAAGTGGCAGATATTTATGCTACTTCTTTTTTATGTTTCAAAATTATTTGATCGTTTTTTCTTATTGAACGGGGTCTATAGTTGAATTGAGGATAACTATTGGGTCAAACATAATGATCTATTTACTTTTAGTTGGAGGACTTTTTAAATCTGCTTGTTTTAAAATACTAATGATTAAAGTAAAATGATATTAATGGATTTGACAAAAGTACTAGTGATTTAATTGAATAATACTTGTGACACTTTCCTCTTATAACCCATTTTAACTTTAGATGGCGGGGATTATTCCGTTTCAATTACAAGAAAAAATCATAAAATAAAAGTCCAGTCTTCAAAACTGCTTGAGACCTGCGTTCCAGGTCTGGTGGGTTCAATTCCCACGCAATCCCGCCAACGATTATACTCCCGCAAGGGTTTGACGATGATTGACTCGGTGATTGTTGCCGTTGATTGATCCGTTAACTTTCACAGTTTCCGCCCAGTCTCGTTATAAGACTGTTTAAGGCTGACGGGTAAAACTGTTTTGATAGTTGCCGAAAACTGTTCGTCCTCTTACGCTACCATATTTGCGGAAGGGGATTTTTTATTTATGATGCGGAAAGGTTTAACTCGACGAAAACAACGGCATGTTCCGGTTGAATTTTCGCTTACTATAACGGAGATGTTTGAGGAGTATAGCTTGTAAAGAAGGGCGAAGGACTGGCGAAACGGACTATTCAAGAGCATTATAATAATTTCGGTTATTTTAAAACGTATATCGGAAAAGAGATATCCGCGGATGAAATGACTACCGAATTATTCGACGGATGGATTACGTATATGATCGAAGAAATGAATTATACACCAGGAACCGTTAATATTCGCGTCAGGACTATGCGCGCTTTCTTACGCTATTGCTACGAGGATAAAGCGTGGATTCATGAGCCGATACATAAAAGCTTCAAGCCGATTAGGGCACCTTCGCTGAATTATGTATTTAAATAACGTTTACCAATTGCGTCACCTTAACGGGTGGCGTTTTTATTTGTACAAAAATAAAAGAAAGCCCTATGTTCAAGGGCCCAATTGTCGTGTAAAGTATCGATAATTAATTCTTAGAGTTTTCCTCAATTTTATGAATATACACGACACCGCTCGTTACAACTGAACCATTTGTTTCACCGCAATGGGGGCAATTTATATACTCACGCTCTCTGCCTCCAGGGACATTCATTTCCGTAACTTGGAAATAAAACTCTTTTTCACATTTTTTGCAGTTCATCAAAAGACATCCCTCCGTGTACTTTTATTAGTAACTCAAAGTATATATTCGCCAATTTGTAAGCGTTTTCATTTTTAATATTATTTATTTGACGGAATTATAGAGGATATTACGAATATACCTACCCGGGGTATATGATAGAAGGAACACGGTATTACAAAAGGAGAGACTTTGATATGTTAACACTACGTGAAGAAGCATTAAAGATGGACAAGGAAAATCAAGGGAAACTTGATGTTCATTCAAAAGTTCCCGTACGTAATGCAAAATATATTTTGAAAATTTTAATTTGTTTTGTATTTTTACGTATGATTATGTAGTTCCTTTTATAAATTAAACCTACAGTATTAGAAACTATCAATCAGTCTATGGGAAAAGAGAAAAGTAATCTTTTATTGGGGGAATTTTATATGTGGGTAATCACAGTCTATTCAAAGGAAAATACTTCGATGTTTGAATTTGACACAGAAAAAGAAGCAAGGGAAGCTTTCAAGAATATTCAAGGATGCAAGATTCTTTCCGAGGTTGTTTACTTTAATGATCATTATGTTGCTTAGCTACTGTTTAAGATCTTACTCAGAGGTCTGAGAATTTTTTAACTATTTGTTTACTAAAACAAACATCTATTAAATTAAGGAGAGACATTATATGTCAACTTTACGTAAAGAAGCATTAAAGATGCACAAGGAAAATCGAGGAAAGCTTGGTGTTCATTCAAAAGTTCCCGTACGTAATGCAAAAGATTTAAGTCTTGCTTATTCTCCAGGTGTAGCGGAGCCATGCTTGGACATATATGAAGATGAAAGCAAAGCCTATGAATATACCATGAAGGGAAATCTGGTAGCTGTTGTTTCGAACGGAACAGCAGTACTCGGTCTTGGAAATATCGGTCCGAAAGCGGCCATGCCGGTCATGGAAGGAAAAGCTTTGTTATTCAAATCGTTTGCGGGTGTCGATGCATTCCCGATTTGCTTAGATACAACGGACCCGGACAAGATTGTGGAGGTCGTTACTTTATTGGAGCCGACATTTGGCGGAGTGAACTTAGAAGACATTGCAGCACCGCATTGCTTTGAAATTGAAGATCGATTACGAAAAGTTTGTAATATCCCTATTTTCCACGATGACCAGCACGGAACAGCCATTGTAACTGCTGCTGGGTTAATCAATGCTTTAAAATTAGCTGAAAAAAAGATTGAAGACATTCGTGTTGTAGCAAACGGGGCGGGTGCTGCAGGGGTGGCGATTGTTAAGCTGCTTCTTCAAATGGGTGTAAAAGATGTCATTTTATGTGATACCAAAGGAATCATTTATAAAGGCCGCCCGTTTGGAATGAATCAATTTAAAGAGGAAATGGCATGCATCACCAATAGCGAACAAAAACAAGGTGTATTAGCAGATGCTCTTGTTGGGGCTGATGTGTTTGTGGGGGTATCTGCTGCAGGTATTGTTACGGAGGAAATGGTTTGTTCTATGAATCAGAATCCTATTATTTTTGCCATGGCCAATCCGATACCTGAGATTATGCCGGAAGAGGCAAAAAAAGCGGGGGCACTCGTAGTAGGAACTGGACGCTCTGATTTCCCCAATCAGGTGAATAACGTCCTCGCATTCCCTGGCATTTTCCGTGGTGCTTTAGACGTTCGTGCAAAAGCAATTAATGAGGAAATGAAACTTGCTGCCGTTTATGCCATTGCTGGATTGATTTCAGATGAAGACCTTCACGCGGATTATGTGATTCCAGATCCATTTGACCGGCGAGTAGTGGCTAATGTAGCAGCAGCTGTTGCTAACGCTGCAATAGAAACAGGAGTATCACAAAAATATGTCAATGGAGAAGAAATCAAAAGGCGCCTATTAGAAGAGGAAGAACAACCTGTTTTTGTATAATTCTTACTGAACAACAAAGAAAGTTTCTCTACTACTTTAGTTGTTCAGAAATTTAATATAAATTTTCTGAAGTTTCAGTTAGTGCAAAGTAACAAAATGATTGAAAACGTTATCGAATTATAAGGAAGAAGGGGTAGTAACTATGAAGCTTAATTAACTCACGGAAGTTCAGATTTCTCTTTTTGGCAAGCCACTCTAGTTCTTTGTGATAGCTACTATTGTAAAGGTTTTAGGCTCAGTATGTTGGTCCAACTGGAAAATGATCTTTACATCCGAGTCTTTTAAAATTTTAAAAAAATTTACAAAAAATTTTCTTGTTTAGTGCAGCCGCTGAGGTGGTTCAGAAAAGCGGTCTGTTCATAAAATTAAGTACAAGATACTATAATTAAATCACGTATTAGTGACTTTTAAAAAAGTATAAACTCCAGCATGAGATATTAATAAATTGAGCTTTTGGATAATATTTTAAATTGTCTTAAGTAAATATTTATTCTAAAATGAAGACTGTAGAGGTTTAGGGAAAACGGTCTAAAAACCTATCAAGAGACTGCCGAGGCCCCTTGATATTACTGGGAAATTTGAAGCTGATTTGACCACTGGTGTCCTCCACAGTCTTCAAAACTGCCTGAGACCTGCGTGCCAGGTCTGGTGGGTTCGATTCCCACGCAGTCCCGCCAATTAAACCCAGTAATATCAAGGGCTTCCACTGTTTATTAGCTCTGTTTTTCCGACTGTTTAAACAGTTAGTTGAAAGCAAAAATTCACCAGTATTTTTTTAAAAAATTACATAGTACTAGTGCGACTGATTTTAGGTGTACTAATGTTTCAAATCCACCAAATTCTTAAGAAAGGTGGATTTTTTTATGCAGTCCGTTCGGAAATCTCAGCGAAAAGGTTCAAGAAGTACTCAGAAATCTACGGCAAAACTCTAGAATTCTCGGGCAGGAAGAATGATGGCAGAGTTGAATAAGACGACATAAAAAAGATGATTTCATCATATTTATCATCAATGAGAGGTTAAAGAGGTGAAATCATGTTACGCAATGTTGGCAGAAGACTCATCTGGTTTCTGATCGGAAGTACGTTCTTTGCTACCTTTATCGGATATGCCCTGTTTAAGGCTGGCCTCATGTCATTTCCAGGTATTCCTAAATCTCAAATAGCACTTAATAATAAAGATCGTAATCGAAATAGAAGAGTTGGTAGAATTCGAGTTACTTAGATATTTCTAAATCATCACTGTGTACTTTTAGGTGCTCAAATCTTCATTTATTTTATAATAGAAAAATATTAATTAAGGGCAAACAGTGCGGAATAAACTACTTGCTCTTTTTACGATGGTCCCTATATGGATGGTTTTCCTCCTTTAACAATTGCTAGTTGCTGATAAACAACAAATTATCACTGGAGATCCTCCTGCATAGTTGCTTTGGTGCCCAAATTTTATAAATTACAAATCACCAGAAAACACTAGGAAGCAAAAAGGCTTGATTTATCAGTACTTGAGGGTACATAGTGATACTAGAAAAACAGAAGCCAGCAAACTTCAAAACTGCCAGAGACCTGCGTACCAGGTCTGGAGGGTTCGATTACCACGCAGTCCCGCTGCTCACGATTGATTTAACCTCGACTGGAGAAATACTTCTTTAATAACACTAAACATTCACAAATGTTGTTTTCTAAATGTTTGTGAATGTTTTTTTGTTTGGGGAAAAGAGTACATCATACCATTCTTTTTATAGTAACAGGGAAGTGATCGGTACCACGAAATTATTTTGTCATAAAATCTACACATTATATCTGAAAAACCTATGACCATTTTCATCATTTCATTCTATATCAATTATGAAGGAATTTTATTAGAAGAAAGGCAGGGTCGAGGATGGCAAAATATAGAATGGTGCGTACTGATTTTTGGAAGAATCCGGTTGTTTTAGAAGAGATGAGCCCCGAGGACAAATACTTTTATCTGTATCTTCTTACCAATCCACATACGACCCAAATTGGCATCTATAAAATTACCAAAAAACAAATGGCTTTTGACTTGGGGTATTCGATTGAAAGTGTTCATGCGTTAATTGAACGATTCATCGAGCTCCACAAGGTGATTCGTTACAATCCGGAAACGAGAGAGCTCGCGATTAAAAACTGGGGGAAATACAACCTCCATAAAGGCGCGAAACCGGTTATGGATTGTATTTATTCGGAATTAAAAGATATCGAGGATCTCTCGCTTATCCATTATGTTTCGGAATCCATTGATAAACAGGAAATTCTCAGCTTATTTGAATCTTTTTGTGGACAAGAAGACATGTTTAACAGCAATGATATGATTGAAGAAGAAGAAAAAGATACATATATCGATACTGAGTGCGAAGAGTTAGATGATCCGTTCACGCCTCGTTATACGATACGGGGACAAAAAGAAAAAGGAAATAATAATAAAGTAATTAAAAAACAACAACAAGAACCTTTTCATACAAATATAGAGGAAAATCCAGTCATCGAGAATCCATTACAGAATAATCAAAAAGATGTGAAAGAAATTGTTGAGTTTTGGGACAACAATGGATTTGGTTTTTCAAACGTGAATGCCAAACAACGGTTACTATCTTGGTTAGATCATTCTATCTTTTTACAACCGAAAGGTGTGATTTTAAAAGCGATGAATATTGCTTGTGCCAATAACAAGCGAAAGCTGAGTTATGTGGTTGGGATTCTGAAAAACTGGGTAAATGACTCCTTACAGACCGTAGAAGAAATTGATTCCTTTTATGAGAGTAAAAATTGCGCACCAAAGCATAGGCAATCAACCGAATCGTTTCCTGCCGGTAGACCTATTCCAGGTAGATTTAAACTAGACCTTACGGCAGGTGAAGAGGGATGAGTATGGCGAGAAAGATCTTTTATGAAGCTAGATGAAGGGGAGGTACTTGCTCAAGGATACTGTGGTCTACCGTGAACAGTTGGAATGTACACGGCATAAACTTGAATTAGAAAAGCTTCTTTAATTTCTAAAGTGCCAAAACAGGTCAGGTTTAATAAGAAGAGAATTTTTAAATTAAGGCTAAATTTGTAGAGTTAACTTTACAAGAGTTTTATATAATCATGCAATAATATACTATAAGCGATTTAATTTCTAGATGTATAATTCTATGAGAATACTAGAAAGGAGTTTTCCTCATGAATATTACATCTTTTTTAATTTACTGTATTATTGTTACTTTTACACCAGGACCTACTAATATCGTCATATTATCCACAGTGCATCATTTTGGGACAAAAAAGGCAATGGAATATACGTATGGTGCAACGATTGCTTTTGGTATATTACTTGTTATTTCTGCTATGTTGAATACTGTCCTTATAGAGATCATACCAAAAATATTAATTGTTATGCAGATCATCGGAAGCTTATATATCTTCTATCTCGCTTATCAAATATGCAAAAGGGATTCGTCAAAACCAGTTGTAAACGAAACTGGTACCTTTAGGTCAGGCTTCCTTATGCAGTTTTTAAATCCAAAGGTGGTCCTATTTACAATGACTGTCATTCCTAGCTTTATTATGCCGTACTATACCGCAATGCCTGCGGTGACTATAAGTGTTTTCGCTATAACTCTTATTGGATTTTTGGCATTTATTACATGGGTTCTTTTCGGTACCATCTTCAAGAAGTTTTTACAGAATCATAGTAAGATTGTTAATATAATGATGGCGTTATTTTTAGCTTATTCTGGAATCATGATATGGTTGTAGGAAAGCTACAAAAGAGGTGAATTTAATGGACAAATTTATCTATAAAAAATCAGCAGGTATTACTGCGTTGTCAGCAAGTATTACTGATTTTACATATAAAAAGCATTCTCACCAGGAGTATGCAATAGGGGTAACATTGCGTGGTATTCAACAATATAACCTGGATGGCAGTTTACAATTATCCTATCAAAATGGTGTTATGCTTTTTAATCCAGAACAGGCACATGACGGAATGGCACATGATCATGAGGCAGGACTTGATTATGTCATGTTATATATTGAGCCGCAATTGCTTTTAGAGGTTATGGAGAAAAAGGATATAGTACGTTTTTCAACACCTATTGTCTATGATCATCGACTTGAACAAAGAATATTAAGTCTTTCTAATGCCATATTAAGCGAAAAAGATGAGGATTTGTGCAGTGAATTACTCGTATCCCTCACAGACAGCCTTATGCAAACGAATCTTTCTACAGACGATAAGAAAGATAACGCTCTAATTAGCAAAGCAAAGGATATGATTCATAGTAACCTAGAAAATGTGCTTAAACTTGACGAGATATGTAAAGTGCTTAATTTATCTAAGTTCCAGTTTATAAGATTATTTAATGCTCATACTGGAATTTCACCATACCAATACTTTCTTAACTGCAAAGTAGAACGTGCAAAACAGTTAATAGAAAAAAATAGAGATATTTATTCAGCAGTAGCTGAATGTGGTTTTGTTGATTTAACCCATTTGAATAAACACTTTAAAAGCGTATATGGAACAACAGCATTTGAATATATGTCACATTTAAATTGAGAAGAAGTTTTTGTTTAGTTATTTTAATATAAGGAGGGATAGCCTATGAAAAAATCCAATACTATTTTCTTTGAAAGAAAATTTCCAAGTGCAAATATGATCCTTATCAAGGATCAGCTCCCGATCCTTATTGATACTGGTTTTGGGAGTGATGCGAAAGAAACTGAGCAATTAATTAAAGAAGCCGGCGTTTCACCAGAAGAATTACACCTTATTGTGAACACGCACTACCATAGTGACCATGTAGGAGGCAATTTTCATCTTCAAAAAAATTATGGTGTAACGATTGCTGCTCATAAATGGGACGCCGATTTAATAAATTCTTGTGACCCTGAAGCTTGTAGTGCAGAATGGTTAGATCAGCCTGTAGAACCTTATCGAGTCAATCTAAAGTTGTCAGATAACGATGAGATTAATACAGGAAGTAGAACCTTGAAAGTCTTGCACACACCTGGACATACGTTAGGGCATATTTCTTTATATGAACCTGAAGAAGAGGTATTAATTTGCGGGGATCTCTTTCACAAAAATGATATCGGATGGTTAAATATCTTTCGAGAGGGTGTTTCATCTATCCAACGATCGATGGAAAGTTTGGATCGGTTGTCGATGCTCCGGATCAAGCAGGCATATTCAGGACATGGACCTCAAATGGATAATCCTATGTCGGCCATTGATGCAGCAAGGAAACGGTTTGAAAATTGGCTCAGGATGCCAGAAAAAGTTTCTTGGCATGCCTGCAAGAGGATTTTTTCATTCACATTAATCATAAAAAATGGATTGGCAAAAGAAGAAATCGATAACTACTTACTAAAGTGTGGTTGGTTCCAAGATTTTGCACGTTATTCTTTTCAGCTTCAGCCAGAAGAATTTATTCAAATCCTGCTCGATGAAATGATTCGTTCCGGAGCAGCAAGCTGGCACAATAATCATTTCATCGCCTCCACCCCATACCAAACACCACAAAAGAATTGGATGAATGAGAACATAAAGCCGAAAGATTGGAAACCTCAAGATTTTCTCACATAACTAAATGTAATATTCGATAATTAATAGCCATACTGTATAAAACTTCAGGAGGAGATTTATATGCCATTAAAGGTAGGAGATATTATTACGTTTGAACGGACTCTTACAGTAAGGGATGTTGAATTATTTACAGAGATATCAGGTGATGAAGGAATTCATCATATAACCCCAGATGAACAGGGAAAACTTGTAATTCAAGGATTATTAACTGCAACTCTACCAACAAAAGTAGGTGGAGATGCAAACGTGTTGGCTCGTACTATGAATTTTGAGTTTTTAAGACCTGTGTTTACAGGGGATACAATAATTTGTGAAGTTAAAATTGAAAAATACGAAATGCAAGAAAATAATAGAACAGCTATTATGGCCTCCTTTTTATGTAAAAATCAGAATGAAAAAGAGGTATTAATAGGAAATTTTTCAGGGGTAATACTTTAAATTCCTTATACCTTCTTCAAAAGACCTCTGAAAAGTTGGTTTTTAAATTTAATTACATACGGAACGTTTGTTTGTGTATAATGGTATTGAAGGAGATGATTCAAACTGACAATACGTGACCTTGGTAAAATGAAATGGCAGTCGGCCTCTTTCATACCGCTACATCATGCATTGAGTCAGCCTTGTATTGGTTAGCATTTTTTATTCAACAAAGGGCTGGTTAGTGGAACAAGGACAACAAAAACCATCCTATATTGAATGGTTTTTATCCTTATCATAATTTGGTGATGTACTAGAGTGTGTTAATATGCGGTCTAATACTTTTTCAGTAAATGGCATAAAGTAATTAAGTATTAGCCCCCCTAAACAAACGGTTAATAAAGTCCCAACGCCAATTGGTCCATTTAAAAACATTGCCATTATTAAGAATACGAGGTAAATGAACGTTTTCGAAAAAAATATATTTGTTCTAGTTAATTCTTGTATGATTAAGGTTAATCGGTCAACTGGAATCGGTGCAAAATTTGTGTGTAAATATGTTGCGGTTCCTAATCCTATAACAACTAAGCCGATTCCAAAACAAACAACTTTGCTGTACCATAGATCAGGTGTTATCAAATTGTGCAATAAATAAAGCCACATATCAATACCAATACCCGTTATAAATGCTGTTAACAACCCCAAAACTTCTGGTCTTTGTCTTTTTAAAAATGAATTACAACCTATCAATAGTAAAGCTATTATTATTTCCCAACTTCCCACAGAAAGCCCCACATTTCTGGACAGTCCTACCAAAAGTGCATCAAAGGGTGAAGTTCCAAGATCTGATTGTATAGTGAAAGAAATACCAAGAGTTAATATTAAAATTCCTAATACATAAAAAACATATTTCACTTTACTCGACCTCTTTATCATTATTTACTAGACAATTCTTTGAGCATTAGAATATGTGGGATACCATCTTCCATAAAGATATTAGATGAAGTACGATAACCAAGTTTTTTATAAAAACCTTCCGCCTGTGTTTGTCCATGTAATTTAACCTTCGAGGCTCCCCGTTCTTCCGCGATTTCTTCTAACGCTTTAATAGTGATTTTTCCAAGTCCAAATTTACGATAAGGTTCGAGGATGCAGATTCTTTCCAATTTATGTACTCCATCAATAAACCTTATCCTTCCCGTTCCGACTGGTTGTTCATTGTAATGGACTAATATGTGTTCGCAAAGTCCATTCAGTGTATCAAATTCATCAAATTCATCTTCTAGTGGTACGCCTTGTTCTTTCACAAATACTTCTTTCCTTATTGCAAATGCTACCCTTAAATCTTCATCAATCGTTGCTCTTTTTGCATTCATTTTTATCAGTCCTTTTAAATTTAATTGTCCATCAACATTTTGTTGCAAATGCAATAAAATTAGGTTAAATTTAATTTATATCACTTTTATAGTAAATGCAACAAAAAGTATGGGTTAAGGAGTTAAATATGAAGGAAATTCTTCGTGAAATTGGAATGATAGCAAGGGCATTAGATTCTATAAGTAATATAGAATTTAAAGAATATGATCTTACAAAAGGGCAGTATTTGTACCTTGTGCGAATATGTGAAAACCCAGGAATCATTCAAGAAAAGTTAGCTGAGATGATAAAAGTAGATCGAACAACAGCAGCTCGTGCTATAAAAAAACTTGAAATTAGTGGCTTTATTGAAAAGAAAGAAGATCAACTTAACAAAAAAATAAAAAAGCTCGTTCCAACAGAGAGAGGGAAAAATGTTTATCCTTTTATAAGACGAGAAAATGATTATTCCAATATTGTCGCATTAGCTGGATTTTCCGAAACAGAAGTAGAAACCATTTTTAATCTTCTTCAGAGAGTTAGAAAAAATATTGAAATAGATTGGGAATTTGTAAAAAAGGGAAACAAGAGAAATTATTGATTATATAAAGGAGCGATATATATAAATGACTATAAATATAAAAAAATGTACCCTTGAAGATTTACGCATACTTCAAGAAATTAGTTATGAGACATTTAATGAGACATTTAAGTATCAGAATTCACCCGAAAATATGAATGCCTATTTGGAAAGGGCATTTAACTTAAAACAATTAGAAAAAGAAGTATCCAATATTTCTTCGCAATTCTTTTTTGTTTATTTTAATAATGAAGTCGCTGGATATTTAAAGGTCAATACCAATGATGCTCAGTCTGAAGAAATGGGTGATGAATCACTTGAAATCGAGAGGATTTATATAATGGACAAATTTCAAAAACATGGGCTTGGTAAATATCTGCTAAATAAAGCTATGGAAATTGCGATGGAACGTAATAAAAAGAAAATCTGGCTGGGTGTATGGGGAAAAAATGAAAATGCGATTGCTTTTTATAAGAAAATGGGGTTTGTTCAAACTGGAGCCCACTCTTTTTATATGGGTGATGAAGAACAAGTGGACTTTATATTGACCAAAACACTCATATAACTTTTTTTGAAGGGCGGATTATTATGTATATTCCAAAATATTTTAAGGTAACAAATGTTGATGAAATTTGGGATTTTGTTCAAAAAAACTCTTTTGGCACGATTGTCACAACTGAACAAGGGAAACCAATTGCCACTCATTTGCCTTTGGGGTTAAATAAAAAAGATGATGATTACTATATTACTGGGCATATGGCTTATGGAAATCCTCAGTGGAGAACATTTGAAACCTGTGAAGATGTGCTTGTTATGTTTCAGGGACCGAACGCTTACATTTCTTCTTCTTGGTATGGGAATGAAGAAGTTCCAACATGGAATTATCAAGCCGTCCATGTATATGGTAAAGCAAGCATTTTAGAGAAAGATGAATTAATAGAAGAATTAACAATAATGCTGGAAAAATATGAAGAAAATCGTGAAAATCCTGTTTTATGGGATAAACTTTCTCCTCATCTCTTAGAGAGTGAACTGAAAGGTATAGTTGGATTTAAGATTAAGGTGGGAGAATTTCAGGCTGCATATAAATTAAGTCAGAACCGAAATGAAATGGATTATATTAACATCATTGATAAATTACAAAATGAAGGAAATTCAAATTCGAATCAAATGGCAGAACTGATGGAAAAGAGGTTAAAAAATCACATATAAGCCACTTTTATCCAACCCTTACCATTTTTTCCATCCTTTTTCGTGCCATCCACTTATTCCTTTAGGAAGTGGGTATAGCGAATCCATTATATAAAAGCCCGAAATCATAAGATTTCGGGCTTTACCCATCGGTAATTTGGGTCAGACTCTTCCTTCAAGTATTTGCTTTCGATACTGGACGGCTGTCAGTAATTTATAACCTTTAAGCTTAGCAATCATGTTATCGAGCAGCGCAACCGCCTCTTCCTTTTTCCCATCATAAACAGCTTGATCGACGTCTAACATGTTTAAAAAAAAGGTGTCTGTTATCTTCTCTTTATTTTGTTTGAATGCTTCTATGTCGCCTTCATTAATGGCGATATCCGACAAAACGTACCACTTTGTCTTATGTCCACCCATTTGTGTAAGAAGTTCTTTTGCCTTTCCGTATTGCTTCCGCTCCATCAAGAGCATCAATTCGGAGTTTCGTTTTGATTTTTTGGAACGGATTTTCTCCATCGCTTGTTCCGCTTCCGATAGGTTCCCGTGAAGAAAATGGTAAAGGAATTGCAAATAAGGTGATTTTGATTTTTTTAAGTACGCCATCATCTTTTCGGCATCCTTACCAAATAAAAGCGGGTTTCGAAACATGATAAAAACAAGCACGGCAACCAATACGCCATACATGATCCAGATGGGAACCTGGAAAAATCCCATCAAAAAAGCAAACAGAACGACAAGCAGCAAAAACCAAATCATAGAACCCTCCGTTAACAAGTTATTTTCCTATTTTACCACACTATAATTCGTGGATTAATCAAATAAAGATATCCCATCATCCCTTTAGTTTTTATTAAAAAAATTTACCTAAAGGTATTTAAAATAATAAATTATTCCTATAATGGGGTGTTCGAAAAACTCCGTTTACAGATGAATTTTTTGACAATTAAGAAGGGAGTTTGGTTTTTTTACTTTGCTAATGAAGGGAATTCAATGATACATGAAGTTGGGGTAAATAAGATGGAGGAACTTATAAATGTTTAAATTATTTTTATAGTTGTTTGTAAACATCACCACGGCTACATTTAAGGTACGGTTACTGTGAGAGATACCGCCTTGATAATTCGAAATATTGACAAAATTGAGAACGATTTTGTCGCATTAATCATCATATAATGAACGTAAAGAAGGGAGGGCAAAGATTCAAATAATTCATCAGAACTATGAAAGAAGGTGATGGAAATGTCACTCGCTCACTTTGATGATATTTATGAAATCTGTTGTGGAATGGAAGAGGAAGAACCACTAAGGAAGGTAAAGCTTGCGAAGGAACGGTTAAAACTCATGAAATATCGTATTCCGGATGACTTTCGATGGTGGGAAGAGGCAATTAGAGAGAGTTTAAACGAAAAAGAAAGAGAGGTATTTTATGTCTAAAAAAAATACTAGGTGATCATCCCCCGTTTGTTCCGAATCAAGGAATGATGGAGGATTATTTTTTTGTTGTGGTACTAGTATGCAGAACGGTCCGGGATGGCAATCGTCTATAATGAACAGACTAAAAATGCTAATAACAAATGCAGTAAATGACATTAGACTCCATGTACAAATCGCATGAAAATAATTTCCTCAAGAATAAAATACTTAATTTTAAGACTTTCTTTTTGATCAATGTTTTTTCCTAATGCTACAATTTTGCAACAAAAACCAATGGTGTAAAAGTAACGTATCTAGTCCCTCTATAGATTAATATGCAATTGTTTATTTTTGTTTGTTTTTTCGTGCCATTCCATTTTCTAACCTATAAAGAAACTTAAACGGAAGATTATGATTTTACACCGATAAAAATACAGCCAACTCCGATGAAAATCCAGACTATTTTGGCAAATGAAATATTTCCCGTCAATCCCAGAACACCAATTGTGGTCGTTAAGATGAGAATAATAGGGCCAACGAGTGCTAGAGAACTATTAACTAAAAGGGCCTTTTCAACTGAATTAAACTTAATCATGAGTATAGCTGCAAGTATTTCAATACTTCCTGAAAGTACTCTTAATAAGGCCATTCCCAAAACGGCTATTTCAATAAAAATAAACATATTCTCCTCCTATGTAATACTGTTCATAACTCATCCGTATATGTTTACTATATGAATGAAGGGACAAGAACTTAACGAAATGTATATCTATGGGAACGTCAAAAAAGACAAGATGAAGCCTAACCCCAGTGTGCATAAATCCCTTGGTATCCAAAATATATACCAAACACGATTAATGAAACTCCGGAAACAATAGAGATAGCGATTAGACTCTTGTACATTTTATGAGAAATATTTAGACTCATGCCAAAAAACGAATAACGGCAACCAATACGCCATACATGAACTGGGTAACATAAATTTTTCCCTTAAGAGTTTGTGGCCAATCACTTACCATTGAAATCTTGTAACTGGAGAAAGCTATAAAAAATCTCATAACCTAACTGTAAAAAAAAATAAATATCTTTAATCCGAGATATTTTACTTGACGATAATTCATTCGGAAGATATTATAGGTTACATAAAGTAACTAAACATATTTAAAGTTCCTTGGTGTATAAATGTTATATTAAAATATTTAATTAATATGGATAGGGGTGAAACAAATGATCGAAGTGACTGTGAAATTAAATTATAAAGGAAAATATTATTTAACGAATGTAATTGTTAAAAAGGACACACCTGAAGAACAAATTTTGCATTTCGCACAAGAGCAAATTAAGAAACAATGGTTAAATTAAAAAATGAATCTCCAGACCTTTAAGTGAAAGGGGCAAATGGCCTTGAATGAAAAAAAAGAAGTCGGAGAAAAAGCTGTAGATTATGTGAAAGAAGGAATGATAGTTGGACTTGGAACTGGCTCCACTGTTTTTTATACCATTTCTAAACTTGGGAAATTAGTTCAACAAGGATTTTCTATTAAAGGAATACCTACGTCCAAACAAACGGAAAAATTAGCAATAGATGTAGGAATCCCACTTGTTTCATTAAATGAAATTGATCATATTGATCTAGCCATAGATGGTGCGGATGAAGTGAATCGAGATTTAGACCTTATTAAAGGAGGAGGCGGAGCCCTTTTAAGAGAGAAAATAATCGCGAAAGCAGCTAAAACCTTTATTGTCGTTACAGACTCCCATAAAAATGTAGATACATTAGGAACTTTTCCACTGCCGATAGAAGTGGTCCCATTTGGATATGAGATGACCATAAAGTACATTCGAGAGCTTGGAGGAAATCCAAAGCTGCGGGAAAAGGATGGGAATCCTTTTCTTACCGATAACGGTAACTATATTATAGACAGCAGTTTTCAAGAGATTAAGCATCCAAATGAATTAGAAAAAAATCTGAACCTTATACCTGGTGTGGTTGATAATGGATTATTTATTGGACTTGCTGATGCTGTTATTACCATTATTGATAAAAAACTTGTAACGAATGTCCGAAGATTGATATAAGAGAAAATAGATACGAACATGGGGGAAGCATGATGGAATCAATGACCTTTGTCTTATTTGGAGCAACAGGGGATTTAGCAAAGAGAAAAATTTTCCCTGCTCTATACAATTTATATGTTGATCAAAAATTACCGCAGTCCATTTCTATTATCGGACTCGGACGTGGGGAACTTTCTCAAACTGATTTTCAAGAAAAAGTGAAAGATTCTATCTTGGATTTTTCACGACGCCTAGAACATGAAGCTGCTAATATGGGGGAATTTTTAGATTACTTCCGCTACAGTACATTGGATGTAAATTGTGAAGAAGATTATCAAACATTACTTCAGTTAGTGCAGCAGCGTGAAAAGCAACTACATTTGGAAGAAAATCGCATGTTTTATCTTTCGGTTGCTCCAGATTTTTTTGAAACGATTGCCTTGAACATAAATAGTAGTGGACTTGGTCAGACAACGGGCTGGAAACGGTTGATCATTGAAAAGCCATTTGGCCATGATCTTCAATCTGCACGTGACTTGAATGAACAACTAAGTCGTACCTTTGAGGAAGAAGAAATCTACCGAATCGACCATTACTTAGGAAAACCGATGGTTCAAAACCTTGAAGCCTTAGTATATGCCAACCCCATTCTACAGACGGTTTGGAATAAAGAACATATTGCAAATGTCCAAATTACAGCGAGTGAAACGGTTGGGGTAGAGAAAAGAGCGGGTTATTACGATCAAGCTGGTGCAATTCGTGACATGGTTCAAAACCACATGCTGCAAATTCTAATGATGACAGCTATGGATATGCCTAAAAAAATTAATGCAGCAGAAATTAGACATGAAAAGCGGATGGTCATGGAGTCTCTTCGTCCCTTAAAAGAAAAAGATGTCCAATACGATATTGTCCGCGGCCAATACATTTCAGGAGAGGTAAACAGTCAAAAGGTTCCAAGCTACTTAGAAGAGCCAGGGGTAAATTCTTATTCCAAGACAGATACATTTGTTGCTGCCCGTTTGTGGATCGATCATCCATCATGGACTGGGGTTCCCTTTTACATCCGTACAGGAAAAAGAATGAAGGAAAAATCAACTAGGATTGTAATTGAATTTAAAAATAAGGAAAACCAACAATATAAAAATAATCAAATTAATCCTAACTTATTAATTATAGAAATCAATCCTAATGAAAATATTTCCTTACAATTAAACAGTAAAAACCCATTGAATAATGGAAAGGTTACGCCAATTAGGATTAATTTTTCTAATGATCAAATAGGATTAGGAGTGCCTGAAGCGTACGAAAGACTAATATATGATGCTTTTAATGGGGATTCTACCTTCTTTGCTCATTGGAAAGAAGTTGAATTGTCATGGGAATGGGTTCAGCCGATTCTTAATGTATTTGAGAATAACCTAGTACCGCTTCATGAATATCAGTCAGGTTCCTACGGTCCCGCTGCGTCTGATTCCTTGCTCTTGGAAAATGGCTTTAAATGGTGGCTGGATGAAAATCTTTATGAAAGCAAGACAAAGGTAATACAAAACTAAGAACCCTCAGGAGGGACTATAAATGTCACATACCACTGATAATCTATCTGTTACTACTATAAGAACTTTATCTATTGATGCCATTAATGCAGCAAATTCAGGTCATCCTGGTCTCCCGATGGGTGCAGCGCCAATGACATATGCATTATGGGCAAAGCATCTGAATCACAATCCTGAAAACCCAAAATGGTTTAACCGCGACAGATTTGTCTTATCTGCGGGACATGGATCAAGTTTGCTGTATAGCATGCTGCATTTAGCTGGCTACAATGTCACTATTGATGATTTGAAAAATTTTCGAAAGTTAAATAGCAGAACACCAGGGCATCCTGAATTCGGTCATACAGCTGGCGTAGAGGCAACTACAGGTCCATTAGGGCAAGGGATTGCGAATGCTGTTGGTATGGCGATGGCAGAAGCTCATTTAGCAGCAAAGTTCAATAAAGAAGGGCACCCGGTAATTGATCACTACACCTATGCGTTAGTCGGGGATGGCGACTTAATGGAAGGTATTTCCTATGAAGCCATGTCGATGGCAGGCCATATGAAACTTGGGAAGCTAGTTGTTTTATATGATTCAAATGATATATCACTGGATGGGGAATTAAACGCTTCATTCTCTGAAAATATCGAGAAAAGAACAGAATCAGCAAACTGGCACTATTTGAGAGTGGAAGATGGAAATGACCTTGAAGCCATTTCTAATGCAATCGAAGCAGCCAAACAAAAAACAGACCAGCCAAGTTTGATTGAAATCAGAACGATTATTGGATATGGCAGTCCAAAGGTAGCAGGAACTAATAAAGCACATGGTGCACCACTGGGAGCTGAAGAAGGAAAAGCAACAAAACAAGCCTATAACTGGCTCTATGAAAAAGATTTCTTTGTACCAGAAGAAGTAAAGGAAAACTTTGCGCAATTAAAACGTAAGGGAATCGATACTGAACAAAACTGGAATAACTTATACCAATCTTATAAGCAAGCATATCCAGAGTTAGCTGATCAATTAACAGATGCCATAAATGGAAAAGTTCTTATTGATACAAAAGATTTATTAACGTTTGAAACTGGGAAAAGTATATCAACACGAGTTGCAAGCGGAGATGCAATCAACCATTATGTGAAATCTGTGCCAGCAATCTTTGGTGGGAGTGCAGATCTTTCTCATTCTACAATGACAGAAATTAAAGGTGAACAAATGTACGCGGTAGAATCATACGGTGCACGTAATGTTTACTTCGGTGTCCGTGAACACGCTATGGGAGCTGCTGCTAATGGTATGGCCTATCATGGAGGTGTGAAACCTTTTGTAAGTACATTCTTTGTTTTTAATGATTATCTGCGACCATCAATCCGCCTTGCTGCATTATCTAAACTTCCAGTGATTTATGTATTTACACATGATTCCATCGCAGTAGGTGAGGATGGTCCAACACATGAACCGGTTGAACATTTGGCTGCACTTCGATCCATACCAGGATTAACGGTGATAAGACCAACCGATGCAAATGAAACAGCTAGTGCTTGGGCGTATGCTCTTCAGCAAACTGATGGTCCGGTTGCCTTGATCCTAAGCCGTCAAAACTTACCAGTGTTTAATGAAACAAAAGCAAATATAGAGAACCTTTCTAAAGGTGCCTATGTTTTGGATGAGACAAATTCAAATCCAGATGTCATTTTAATAGCTACCGGTTCCGAAGTATCCCTGGCCGTAAATGCAAAGACCGAACTTGAAAAAGAAAAAATATCGGTCCGTATCGTTTCTATGCCAAGTTGGGAATTATTTAGTCATCAATCAGCAGAATATAAACAAAAGGTACTTCCTTCTTCTCAATCTAAACGTGTTGCCATTGAAATGGGGATCTCACTTGGATGGGAACGATTTGTTGGATTTGAAGGAAAAATCTTATCCATAGAAACATTTGGTGCTTCAGGTGATGGAGCTGCAGTCATGAAGGAATTTGGTTTTACAACGGATAATATAGTACGAATCACGAAAAGTGTCTTAAATCCTTCTTAAGAAGGTTAGTTAACAAAATAAATATTCAAACTGTTGGAGGGAAACATAATGAAGGTTGGACTTATTGGGTTAGGAAAAATGGGATTAAATTTAGGACAAAATTTATTGGATCACCATCACGAAGTGGTAGCATTTGATGTGAATCCAAGTGCAGTCGAAAATATGAAGCAATATGGAGCAACTGGTGTTTCAAGTTATAAAGAACTCATCCAGTCTTTGGATCATCCAAGAATTGTATGGATTATGGTCCCACATGCAGTGGTTGATTCCGTTATCGGTGAAATTTTACCCTATTTGGAAAAAGGAGATATTGTCGTTGAAGCAGGTAATTCTCACTATAAGGAATCGATTCAACGCTACAATGAATTAAAGGAAATAGGCGTGAGATTTATGGATGCGGGTACTTCAGGCGGTATGGAAGGGGCTCGAAATGGAGCTTGTTATATGATCGGCGGGGATCCTGAAGCTTGGGAAGTGGTCCAACCCCTTTTCAAAAATACAGCTGTAGAGAATGGTTTCTTATATGCGGGCAAAGCAGGCAGCGGGCATTTCTTAAAGATGGTTCATAATGGAATCGAATATGCCATGATGGCTGCCATTGGAGAAGGCTTTGAGGTCCTGGAAAAAAGTGAATTTGATTTTGATTACGAAAAGGTCGCAAGAGTTTGGAATAATGGTTCCGTTATTCGTTCATGGCTGATGGAATTAACAGAAAATGCATTCTCAAAATATCCAAATTTGGATGAAATTAAAGGGATTATGCATTCCTCAGGTGAAGGTAAATGGACAGTAGAGGCAGCATTAGACCTTAAAACCGCAACACCAGTCATTGCCATGTCATTATTAATGCGTTATCGCTCCCTGGAAGATGATACCTTTACAGGAAAAGTTGTAGCCGCACTAAGGAATGAATTCGGCGGACATACTGTCGAAAAAAACTAAAAATATTATTTAATAAAAAATGAGGGAATAGAGATGAAATTTTTTATCGATACTGCAAATCTAGATGAAATTAAAAAAGCTTATAAAATAGGTGTGTTATCAGGTGTAACAACCAACCCTTCTTTAGTTGCTAAAGAAGGCGTGAAATTCGAAGATCGTATCGCAGAAATCCTAAATGCAGTTCCAGAAGTTGAGTCAGTTTCTGCCGAAGTAACGCCTAATGCATTAATAGCGGATCAAATGATTGCGGAAGCAAACGAGCTTATTAAAATCAATGGCGGTGATAAAAATATTACCATCAAACTTCCAATGACGTTAGATGGGTTAGAAGCTTGCCGCTATTTAACAAAAAAAGGTGTTAAAACAAATGTAACTTTAATTTTTAGTGTTAATCAGGCATTGCTAGCTGCACGTGCAGGAGCTACTTATGTTTCGCCATTCTTAGGACGTCTAGATGATATTAATGAAGATGGTGTAGAACTAGTCGCAAAAATTGCTGAGATGTTCCGTGTTCAAAATTTAGATTCTCAAATCATTGCAGCTTCTGTTCGTCATCCTGACCATGTTACCCGTGTGGCAATGGCAGGAGCACATATTGCAACCATTCCATTTAAGGTCATTGAGCAACTATCAAAACATCCGTTAACAGACCAAGGAATTGAAAAATTTGCTGCTGATTGGAAAACTGTCTAAAATTTGCAAAAAAATTAAAGGGCGTTACCATTTATCCTTGCTAGGCAAGGTAATAACGCCCTTGAACATTATTTAAATATAAAAGAGGAGAACCAATAATGGCTATTACTTTTGATTATTCTAATGCACTATCTTTCATTCAGCAGCATGAAGTGGATTATTTAGGAGAATTTGTGAAAACAGCACATGACATGCTCCACGAGAAAAAAGGACCGGGGTCTGAATATCTTGGATGGGTAGATTTACCATATAATTACGATAAAGAAGAATTTGCTCGAATCAAAGCTGCTGCTGAAAGAATTCGCAGTAATTCAGATGCTTTGATTGTAATCGGTATCGGAGGCTCTTATCTTGGTGCAAGAGCTGCGATTGAAGCATTATCTCATACCTTCCATAATCAAATGGATGACAAAACAGAAATTTATTTTGCAGGACAAAATATCAGTGCTACCTATATCTCACACTTATTTGATGTACTGAAAGACAAAGATATATCAGTCAATGTGATTTCAAAATCAGGTACAACAACAGAGCCTGCCATTGCGTTCCGTAGTTTCCGTGATTATATGGAGAAAAAGTATGGAAAAGAAGAAGCTAGAAAACGTATTTATGCCACAACGGATCGTGCTAAAGGAGCTTTAAAAACACTTGCTGATGAGGAAGGATACGAAACCTTTGTCATACCTGATGATGTTGGCGGCAGATACTCTGTGTTAACCGCAGTAGGATTATTACCGATTGCAACTGCAGGCTTAGATATTGATAAAATGATGGCTGGGGCTGCTGCGGCTGCGGATAAGTATAGTAATCCGAACTTGGCAGAAAATCAAAGTTATCAGTATGCTGCAGTTAGGAATGCTCTCTACCGAAAAGGAAAATCGATTGAGCTTCTAGTGAATTTTGAACCATCCCTTCATTATGTATCAGAATGGTGGAAACAGTTATTTGGTGAAAGTGAAGGAAAGGACCAAAAAGGTCTCTATCCTGCTTCTGTCGATTTCACCACGGATCTTCATTCGATGGGACAATATGTCCAAGAAGGACGCCGTGACCTTATTGAGACTGTTGTATCTATAAAAGAGCCTAAACTAGACATTACCCTTGGGGAAGAGGATTCTGATCTGGATGGATTGAATTATTTAGCTGGGAAGACCATGGACTATGTTAATAAGAATGCGGCACAAGGTACAGTTTTAGCCCATGTGGATGGTGGAGTTCCCAATCTATCTGTCGAGCTGGATCAATTAAATGAGTATACCTTCGGTGAGATGGTTTATTTCTTCGAAAAAGCATGTGGAATCAGCGGCTTGCTCATGGGAGTAAATCCTTTTGACCAGCCAGGTGTTGAAGCTTATAAGAAGAACATGTTTGCACTCCTTGGAAAACCAGGTTATGAAGCAGAAAGAGAAGAATTACAAAAACGGATTTCTAAATAATTGATTGTTAGCACCCTTGTCTCAGATAAGGGTGTTTTAATATATTCAAGTATGAAACAATTCGAAAAAAGGGAGAGAAGCCAATTACGATAGGCTTCTCTCCCTTATGAATGCTATAACTAAGCTATATGCTCCTTTCTAATCGTGAATTTTATATCTTCATCACTGACATTTAATAATCTTTCTAGCACAGCTAGTTTAGCCTTTACTTCCTTGATTTCAAATCCAGTAACGACATTTAATTTTTTTAGGTTATTGATCATTTCTGAGACCAATTGTTTAAAAGTTTGTGAATCAAGCAATAAATAATGAATTAATTCAATAGCTGCTTCTTTTTCTTGTTTATTTTTGATGGCAAAAATACTTTGGACATCAGGCTCTAATACGAAAAGAGATTGTAAATCTTCAGAAATTCTTATACTAACGTAACTTTTCTTTGTTCCATAATATTCATTATCCCTAATCCGAATTAAATGCAAACCTATCATAAATTCATAAAAAGGAGTGTTCTTATAAAGAGAACGAAACCCATTAATGTTAATATTTGATTTTTCTTCAATAAAAATTTCTTTTTCAAATCTTGTTTGAATTACTTTTGATTCTAACATATTCATTTTCCATACCTCGCTTCTAAAATAATATTATATTAAAAGTAACATGTATACTTTTGGTAACCTAAATACATTATAGTAAATATGAATAAATAAATCAATTAAAGTTGCGTGAGATTTGTCGTAATGCACATTAATATTTTAAAAACAACAAACTACTACTATTTCTAACAAGTACGATAAATAAAAAATGCTGGAAATAAAGTCTTTTAGCTAATAGTTGGAGGAATATCTACATGGAGAGTAATTGTGATTTTTCACCATTAAAGCAAAATTTGGAGGATGGTATTAAAAATATAATTGATTTACTCCAAACCAATTTAAATGTCCTAGGTAACGAAAACCACTGTGTATTAGGGAGTTTAGAGGATGTAAAAGAACATCTAATAAAAATTGAATCCATGGCGGCTTCCTTTTATTTAAATTGTTACTTATCGTCCTTTACAGATACATATGATGATTTATCTGTTGCTGCTCAAATCCTATCGAAACAAAAACATGGTGCACTTATTGTAGTTGAACGTAGTGATTCTGTTGACACCATTATACAAAAGGGAACAACAATAGGAGCTCTTGTAACACCAAAATTATTGGAATCCATTTTTTATCCTGGGAACCCATTACATGATGGAGCTGTTTTAATACGGGGAAATACCGTCGACTCAGCAGCAAATGTTCTCCCGCTGACAACTGTAGTAACTGGAGATAAGAAACTTGGAACACGCCATCGTGCTGCCCTAGGAATATCCCAAAAAAGCGATGCACTTGCTCTTGTTGTTTCTGAAGAAACGGGTAAAATTTCATTTGCGTTAGATGGGAAACTATATCCTATAAACACAAGAAACCCTATTTTGTTTTAATGCCTGAGAATGATTTAAAAAAAAGGAGATAAATTTATGGTAAAAAAATTTAAATGGTTATTTATTTCAGTTTGTATCATTTTGTTGACCCCAAGTTTGACAAATGCACAAGTCATTCATGAAGTGAAATATGGAGATAGCTTAGGTAAAATATCTAAACAATATAAAATTAATAAAGACGAACTTGCAAAGCTAAATGGTTTAGCTAAAAATATGGGACTAGTTCTTGGGCAGGCAATGTTAATACCGGGTTCCACCTACATAGTGCAGCCGGGAGACAGTATTTGGGAGATTGCAAAACGACATGCAATTAGTGAAGAAACTTTAATGAACCAAAATGGGTTGAAAAATAGAGTTATTGTTCCTGGGTAAAAATTGAGTATCCCCCGTCCACCAAAAATGGATATTTGGGCTGGAACCTACTTTGTTCCAAAAGATAAGAATGCGAATACCTGGATGATTAATAATTATAAAAGTACTCTCTCGGGGATTTTTGTGTTTGAGTATAAACCTGATGTACAAGGCAATTTGATTGAGGTGCAGGAGAATCAAGCACATAAAATCGCTTGGGAAAAGAATCTGACTCGAAGTTGAAGCAAAACAGGTACAGTTAGAAAAATTGTTAAATGTACAAATTGAAAATGTTAAATTTCATATCGAAATGAAAGCTTAAGTTGTATTACAATCAAAGGACTCTTTTAAGATAAATTCAAACTTTATTTTGTGGGGGAATAGAAATGTCCAAAATCACTGTTCTTGGATATGGAACTTTTGAAGTTGAAAAAGGAAGAAAGCTGGTACTAGCATTAGAAGACAACGGTGTAAATATCCTCCACCAATGTGGAGGAAAAGCAAAATGTACAACTTGTAGAGTTGAAATAACAGGTGGTGAATTTTGCGTCGAAACAACTACTGAAAAAAACGCCTTTAATAAGAAGGGAATTTTTGATGATAATTTACGACTATCTTGTCAAGTTCGAATAGATGGAGATGTAGAAATTATCCCAATTATGACGTTGGAAAATTCCGGAATGGAACCAGGGCCAAGACCAGATGAATGAAATGATTAATTGTAGTTATGTTTAAATAAATCAAAAGAATAAATTTATAAAATGGGAGAGGTAAAGAGTGTTTACGCACATACTGCCATATTGTCTCATGAATGAATTGAAGTGGAGGATGTGGCTGTTGCCACGGTAAAATTTAAAAATGGCGGTGAACCATTGTTGGAACTACAGCTGCTTAACTTCCGCATTACTTGCAGGAGGAGCTTATGCTCATATCGCTAATTTGATTCAGAGCTATGGTGATTAATATAAAAATACAGTAAAAAACCTCTCCATAAATTAGAGAGGTTTTTAATTTACAACCATTTATCTGCCCATTCTTCTAAAGCTTTGAGTGATCGTCCAAGTTCTGTCCCTTTTTTGGTTAAAGAATATTCGGTCCTAACAGGACGGTCAGCAATTACATTTCGTAACACAATTCCAGTGTCCTCGAGCTCTTTCATGCGTTCATTTAATACTCTTTTACTTAAATCTGGTATAAAGGAATGGATTTCACTAAATCTTTTTGGTTCCTCCATTAATGTATGGATAATCAATCCTATCCATTTTTTTCCCATAATATGATAGCACTCTTCAACCTTGCTGCATAATTTATTTTCTTTATCCATTCACAAATACCCCCAAATAGTATCTTGGTTATTTTTAATAACTGTATATTTATAATAGCAAACCTAGTGATTAAAATAAAGTATTAACTGGAACAATATTACCAATTAGGTCGAAATCGCGCTTTTTTTGTTCACGGATTTGACACAAATAAATTGACAATAGAAATTTTAATAGTAATTATGGTTACATAAAGTTACCTAGTTATTAATTAAATTAACTTATAAAACTAGAATTGGAGTAAAATTTTTTATAAAAATATCTTAATTCTAGATTATTAAATTTGAGAATAATGAAAATGAAATAAATTACAGGAATCATTTTTACAAAACAGGGAGGCAGTAAAAATGGATAGAAATTTATCAATGGAACTCGTTCGAGTAACCGAAGCTGCAGCACTAGCTGCCGGACGGTGGATGGGCAGAGGAAAGAAAGAAGAAGCAGATGCAGCCGCTACACAAGCCATGAGAGAAATGTTTAATTCAATTTCAATGAGAGGAACGGTTGTTATTGGAGAAGGTGAAATGGATGAAGCACCGATGTTGTATATTGGAGAACAACTAGGAACATGTAATGGGACAGAAGTGGATATTGCCGTAGATCCATTGGAAGGAACCAATATTGTTGCTGCAGGTTCTTCGAATGCTCTTGCTATCATTGCAGTAGCAGAGAGGGGTAATTTATTGCACGCACCTGATATGTATATGGAAAAGACCTCAGAATATCAAATTCCATTTCATGTTCGCTATTCTAAACCTGGTTTCGAAAAACTAACATTTTATAAACATGCCATAACGAATGACCTTAGTAATTTTCATCCGTAAATCGAGCCGTTTACACCAGTTAGTTTCAAGTTAAATAGCGGAATGAAAACGATTGATGTCGTTGTTAGTGACTTAAATGGGAAACCAATTGGTTACTATGGACCTATAATTTAGAGGAGGCTGCCGTTGATACTGAATATATGATATTTTTCGGATTTACAGGCGAGGTAAAATATTTTACCGGTGATCCTAATAGACCTTTATCACTCGAATATGAATCACTTAAAGAAGGGAAGTACATTGTTTCATATATTGGTACAGGTGTAGATGGTAAAACATATAAAATTGATAATGACATGGTGATCGATAATACAGCTCCAACTGTAGCAAACGAATATCGCAATGTACACGTATGATTATGCGACTGCAGGAAACCCGACTTTCCCAGACTTTACGATTATCAATAAAGGGACCAAGTATGCAACCTTAAAACCGGAAACAAAGGGAGTAAGTCTTGGATCAGAGTTTGTCAATACATTTACAGTTCATAACGCTAAGGATTTAACAAGTGCGAATGTAATGATCGATATTCCGAATTTCTATAACGTTGTTGACGTTAAACCATCACAACAATTAGAGAATTTGGCAAAGAAAAATAATTGGAATATTCGTGTTGCAAAGCCAGAAATAACAAAAGACTTATGGTCAAATCTTGTAACGTTCGCTGTAGATATTTCTGACAAAAAAACGAAATTACCAGTTTCAATTGATGGTGATATTAATTTGTTAGATATTAATTTAAAAGTGATTGATGATCATAATTACTCCATAGAAAGTGGATTCAGGTATCAAGAATCATCTTATCAAACACGTTCTGGTAGTAAGTTTACTTTACCAACCTTTGCAGATCGATTTAAATTCACCTCTCAGCATTCAATGTTAGAGGGTTACTATCATGGTGAAGCTGTAAACTTTGAAAATTATGATCTAGACTATTCGAAGATTGGTGTAAATGCTTATCTTGTTGATAAAAAAGGTAAAAAATATAGTGCATCTATCTCAGAAAATGGTTATATGACGATCACAGATATTCCTGCAGTTACGGATGAATATACATTGGTGGTCAATATTCCAGGGCATTACCAATACAACAAAAAGATACAATTAAGTAGAACCATTGATGGAAAAGTACAAGGAGGTATTTACTATAGCTTGTATACGGATACAGCCGCCGCAGGAGATATTAACGGAGATAATGTAATTGACATTTATGATGCGAAGCTTGTTGCAAATAATGCAGGAAATACGGGAGAAAGAAAAAAAGAAGATCTTAACAAAGACGGGGTTATTGACATTATTGACTTTAACTATATTGAAAAGAATTTTATGACAACAAATCCATATATCTCAACTTCGAATAAGCCAGTTGAAAAAATGGGTAATCTTACTCTAAAAGAATTAAAAACACGTTTTAATTAATAATTGAGTCCTATAAAGAAAAATCCCTTCAGTTGAAAGTTCCTGCAGGGATTTTTACATTTAAGGTACGGTTACAATGAGAGATACCGCTTTGATAATTCAAAATATTGGCAAAATTGAGAACGATTTTGCGCTTTAACCATCATATAATTAACGTAAAGAAAGGAGGGCAAAGATTCAAATAATTCATCAGAACTATGAAAGAAGGTGATGGAAATGTCACTCGCTTACTTTGATGATATTTATCAAATCTGTTGTGGAATGGAAGAGGAAGAAACATTAAGGAAGGCAAAGCTTGCGAATGAACGGTTAAAACTCATGAAAGATCGTATTCCAGATGACTCTCGACGGTGGGAAGAGGCAATTAGAGAGAGTTTAAACGAAGAAGAAAGAGAGGTATTTTATGTCTAAAAAGAATACTAGCTGATCATCCCCCGTTTGTTCCCAATCAAGGAATGATGGGGGATTATTTTTTTGTTGCGGTATCTAGTATGCTGAACGGAGCGGGATGGCAATCATCTATTATTGAACAGACTATAAATACTATTAACAAATGCAGTAAATACATTAGACTCCATATACAACTCGCATGAAATAATTTCCTCAAGAATAGAAGAAATTAAAATACTTAATTTTAAGACCTTCTTTTTGATCATTGTTTATTTCTAAGGATCCAATTGCTAAAATACGTGTATTCCAACTTGAGGAAGTCCATAGCTTTATTGAAGAAGCTCAATAAAGTCCGTGATTCGGCTGGGGTTATTTGGAGAAAAACAGTTTTTGATTAAATTATAAACATGTATTGACAATATCTCAAATTCAAGATATATTAATTAAGGATATTTAATTAGGAGGTGTGAATATGGAAAGGAAATGTACTAACCATCCATTTTTGCTACTAATGCAAACCTCAAAGGGCATTCAGGAACGAATAAGAGACGAAATGTCCAAATATAATCTTAGTATTACCGAGTTTTCTGTTTTAGAGGTACTTTTCTACAAAGGGAAACAAACAATTCAGCAGATTGGAAATAGAATCCTGACCTCTAGCGGCTCGATGACGTATGTGATTGATAAACTTGAACAAAAAGGAATCATAAAAAGGAATGACTGTAGAGAAGACCGGCGGGTTATACATGTAACCTTAACAGCTGAAGGATTGGAAATGATGAAAAACATCATGCCGAAGTATCAAGACATGGTTAATTCTATTTTTGAAGATTTAACAGAAGATGAGTCCGAGTTGATGGTCCATTGTTTAAAGAAAGTTAGAAACAGAGTGGAATAATATATTTTTTAAATTAATATCTCGAAGTCGAGATAAATGAAAATAGGAGGTAATAAAATGATGAGTATTGGATTATTAATTATAAGGTTAGTCGTTGGTGTGTCATTCATGGCTCACGGTGCACAGAAATTATTTGGCTGGTTTGGGGGTTACGGCTTAAAGGGAACAGGAGGCTGGATGGAGTCGCTCGGTATGAAACCAGGTGTGATGATGGCCCTCATGGCAGGATTTGCAGAATTAATGGGGGGATTATTGTTTACATTAGGACTTCTTACTCCCCTTGCAGGAATCATGATTGCAGCTACAATGGTAATGGCAATTGTAAAGGTTCATGCTTCTAATGGCTATTGGGCAACACAAAATGGATACGAATATAATTTGACGTTGATAGCGGTTGTAATTGGTATAGCATTAAGTGGACCTGGAAAATATGCATTGGATGCTTTTTTATTCTAAAATATCTCGAATTAGAGAATCCCGATTTTTAATAGTATCAATAATTTAGTTATTGAATAGACATCATAATTTTAAAAGGAGTGTTTCAAAATGAGTAAGAAAACAATGGGGATTCATCATATCACTGCAATTGTAGGACATCCACAGGAGAATGTTGATTTTTATGCAGGTGTTTTAGGATTACGCTTAGTGAAACAAACAGTAAACTTTGATGACCCTGGAACGTATCACCTTTATTTCGGTGATGAAGGAGGAAAACCAGGAACCATCATTACGTTTTTCCCTTGGGCAGGAGCTCGTCAAGGAACCATTGGTGATGGTCAAGTAGGAGTTACCTCTTATGTTGTTCCAAAAGGTTCTATGAAATTTTGGGAGAACAGGCTAGAAAAGTTAGAGGTTTCATTTACGAAAATGGATCGATTCGGTGAGCAATATTTGGAATTTGATGATCCACATGGCCTTCACCTTGAAATTGTTGAAAGAGAAGAAGGAGAAGTTAATAATTGGAACTTTAGCGGGATAACTCCAGAGGTTGCCATCAAAGGGTTTGGCGGAGCTACTCTATTATCAACACAGCCCAATAAAACGGCAGATTTGTTAGAAAATGTTATGGGACTTGAATTCGTAGGTAAAGAAGGAGATTTCGCCCGTTATCGTTCTTCAGCTCAGATCGGAAATGTCATTGACCTGAAATTAACTCCGATAGGACGCGGAAGAATGGGTGTGGGGACCGTACATCACATCGCTTGGCGGGCTAGTGATGACCAGGATCAATTGGAATGGCAAAAGTATGTTGCAGGAAATGGATATGGCGTCACTCCAGTACAAGATCGAAACTATTTTAATGCCATTTATTTCAGAGAACACGGAGAAATCTTATTTGAAATTGCAACAGATCCTCCAGGCTTCGCTCATGATGAGTCACAAGAAACCATGGGAGAAAAATTGATGTTGCCTGCACAGTATGAACCAAAAAGAGAACAAATTGAACGCGGATTAATGCCATTTGAAGTAAGAGAACTAGACTGATTATACGAAAAGGAATGATTTCTTTGCTTTCAATTGATCCAGCCTTAATGTCTGAAAGAGAAAATTATAAGTTTCTAATAGGAAGCATCATACCTAGACCGATTGCTTTCGTGACAACCATTTCAAAAGATGGCGTTTTAAATGGTGCACCATTTAGTTATTTTAATATCGTCTCATCCAATCCGCCGATGATTTCATTATCTATTCAACGTTCAGCGGGGATTCAAAAGGATACAGCGAGAAACATCATCGACTCCAAGCAATTTGTGGTCCATATTGTTGACGAACATAATGTTGAAAAAATAAATAAGACGGCTGCAAGTCTTCCTTCTGATCAAAGTGAAGTTAAGTTAGCAAACTTGACTTCACTGGATAGTGTAAAAATTTCGGTACCAGGTGTGAAGGAAGCAAAAATTCGAATGGAATGTTCATTAGAGCATTCCTTAGAATTGGGAAGTTCGGATAGTCCTGGATGTGATTTTATTATAGGAAGAGTGGTTCAATTTCATATTGAAGATGAAATTTATGAAAATGGAAGAATTGATGCTAGAGGTTTAGCTGCGGTAAGTCGATTAGCAGGGAATAATTACGCCAAAATCGGTGAGATTTTTGAAATAGAAAGGCCTAAATAACTTCTTAAAATCCCATTTATGAAGTGGAGAGTAAAAAATGCAGAAAACAGCAGGCATTCATCATATATCAGCGATGGTAAACGATGCACAAAGGAATATTGACTTTTATGCAGGTGTACTTGGGTTAAGGCTTGTTAAAAAAACAATCAATTTTGATCGTCCAGAAGTGTATCATCTTTATTTTGGGAATGAAACAGGAGAACCAGGAACAGTAATTACGTTTTTCCCATGGGCAAAACAGCTAAAAGGTCGAATTGGTACAGGTCAGGTTGGTGTCACTAGCTACATTATTCCAACAGGTACAATAAAATTCTGGGAGAAGCGTTTCCAACAATTCAGAATTGAATTTACTTCAGCCAATCGCTTTGGTGAGAAATATTTGAAATTTAACGATCCAGACGGACTCCAGCTTGAACTGATAGAAAGAGATGAAGGTCCAATAAATACTTGGAACTTTGGGGGAATTCAAGCTGAGAATGCGATAAGAGGGTTTGGCGGCGCTGTTCTGTTTTCTGCACAGCCACATAAAACGACGGAAGTGCTGGAAAACACTTTAGGAATGGAATGTATTGGGCAGGAAAATGAATTCCTAAGATTTAAATCTGAAGGACATTTTGGAAATACGATTGATATTCAGTTAAACCCTTCAGTCAGGGGACTGATGGGAGCAGGAACAGTTCATCATATAGCATGGAGATCAAAGGATGAAGAGGATTTACTCAGATGGAGATCTCTTCTTCAAGACAAAGGATACTATCCAACAGAAGTTCGAGATCGAAACTATTTCAAAGCAGTGTATTTTCATGAAGAAGGGGGTATCCTCTTCGAAATAGCTACCGACCGACCAGGCTTTTCAGTGGATGAACCAGTCGCTGAACTTGGGGAAAAACTTATGTTGCCATCTTGGCTAGAGTCAAAAAGAGAAGAATTAGAAGAAACCTTACCGCCTGTAAAGGTTCGAGTTCTGGAGGGAGATAAATAATGAAACATATATTCAATAAGGGGCAAAATCAAACAAAACCCACGTTGTTATTGCTTCATGGTACAGGAGGCAATGAATTAGACCTGCTGCCACTTGCAGGAATGATTGATGATGAGGCAAATGTACTAAGCGTTCGTGGGAATGTATTAGAAAATGGAATGCCTCGATTTTTTCGCAGATTAGCAGAAGGGGTATTTGATGAGGAAGATCTTATTTTTCGAACAAAAGAGTTAAACGAGTTTCTAGATGAGGCCTCCGAAAAGTATGATTTTGATCGAGATAATATTCTTGCGATAGGTTACTCAAATGGAGCTAATATTGCTGCGAGTTTATTATTTCACCATCAAAATGCTTTAAAGGGTGCGATTCTTCATCATCCCATGGTGCCGCGAAAAGGAATTGAACTACCTGATTTAACAGGGAAATCAGTATTTATTGCAGCTGGTACAAATGATCCAATCTGCTCGCCATTAGAATCTGCTGAATTACAATCTTTATTAGAAAAGGCAAATGCGAATGTAGAAATTCATTGGGAGAATAGAGGTCATCAATTAACCTCTCAAGAAGTTGAAGCCGCAGCTCAATGGTATCAAAAAGGTATAAACAAATAATTATTTTATGGAGGAGAAAATAATGTTGGTAAAAAACGAAATCGGAGCACTGATATTAAGAGTAACATTAGGGGCATTATTTTTAATACATGGAATCGTAAAGTTTCAAGGTGGAATTGAAAATATTGTAGGTTGGTTTGAAAGTATCGGGTTGCCGGGATTTATGGCATATGGCGTTGCACTCGTTGAAATCGTTGGCGGCGTCGCATTAATCATTGGATTGGCTACAAGACTAGTCTCCACTTTGTTTGGACTATTAATGATTGGGGCAATATTAAAAGTAAAACTTTCTGTTGGTTTATTAGGAAATGGTCAAATGGCAGGATATGAGTTGGATTTAGCATTTTTAGCAATGGCAGTTTATCTTGCAATCAATGGAAGCAAGCTATTATCAGTTAGTGACTTGATTTTTCAAAAGGATTCAATTGAGTTAAAAAAAGCTGCTTAATATTGAAAGATAATTTTAAAAGAAAGCTAATCGGAACCTTTCGATTAGCTTTTTAATTACATAGAAAATACTTTTATAATCGAAGGAATAGTAAATACTACCTAAAGAAATAATAGGTAGGAAATTATTTTTACTCTGCTTGATTTGATGGGGTTTTACAGTACATAGTAAGGCGGGAGCATATCAAATTTTGATTCATATCGGAGGATGTTTTTATGGAAAAGAAACTGTTGAATTTACTTACTGTTTTGTGTGTGGTTTCCTTCCCATTTTTATTTAAAGGATCTAAAATGCGAGAAAATCTTGTTATTTTTTTCTCAAAAGGAGTCATTGCAACTCTAATTGATGCTTTTGTGGTTGGTACCAAAAGACTAGAATATCCAGTTCGTCCTTTTCCAAAAATTTTTAAGACAAACATCATTTATGACATATTGTTTTTCCCGCTTTTAAGTGTTATATGGGTGAAACTGACCTATAAAGATCATTTAGGCAAAATACTTTTGAAAAGTTTACTTTTTAGTGTTCCCATGAGTATCGGTCAATGGTACTTTGAAAAGAATTCCCAATTATTTAAATGGAAAAAATGGACCGCCTTTCATACTTTTGCAAGTGTAAATTTTACTTTATTTATTATAAGAGGTTTAGTTGGATTTTTAAAAAAATTAGATAAGGTAAAGAATGCATGAATCTCCCCATCGCTAAAGCGAGGGGTTTCATAAAGAATACCGTTTAAGTGGCATTGTCTTTATGTGGGTGACCACAAAACCCACTAATACATCAGGTCTTTAGAGAAGACCTTCAGCTTTGCTTTAATCAAAGCCTATTTGATTCACGTTAGAAAACGTGTCATAGCTCTTAATAGGCTTGAACATTTTACGTGGCAGAGCTCTTATACATGCCACAACCTTCTATGTTCAGTTATCAAAGAACAAGTGTTCGTATTAATGGCTATTATATTTCAAATTGATTGAAAGGTCAAGTGATATGCTTATATCCCCATGCCTAAAGTCAGGGGTATTACGCGCAGCATGATAAGTTTATAGAAAGCTAATCCAAAGGTGAATAGAAGAAATGGGGGAGAATGAAATGACTAGTCTAATTTTAGATAATCCGAAAATTGGGGAAGAAGCATATGAACTAATCAGGGAGAATACCAATGATGCAATTTTTTTATTGGACAGGATGGAGCTATTCTACAGGCAAATCCAACTTTGACAGATTTACTAGGCTGGTCAATCGAGGAACTGAAAGGACTGACCCTGCCGCCATCTTTGCATAATATGACGAAAGAACAACATGATGTATTTTTAAATAAATTAAGAGACGGAGAAAATGTTAATTATAGTCTTACAAAAAGAAGATGCAAAGATGGGGAAATCCTGGATATCCGAGCAACCTACAGAGCCATTAACAAGGGTGAGATTCTTGCTGTAGGTATGTATAAAGACTTTACAGAACAAATGGAAATACAGAGGAAACTTGAAGAAAGTGAAGTTTGTTATCGGAAACTTGTTGAATTCTTACCTGACGCTGTTATTGTTCAAAATAAACATCATATTGTCCTTGTAAATCCTGCAGGTGTAAAGATTCTAGGTCAAGAATGTTCTAAGGACATGATTGGCAGATCATATGGGAGCTTATTGATTCGGAAAATAAAGTATCAAGGACAAATTTTTAGAAATGATTGAAAAAAATAATGAAGCTAAACCGGAGCCGATTGAAGAAAGATTGATTCGATGGGACAATAAGGAGTTTTATGCGGAAATTACGGCTATTCACATGGTTTTTAACGGTGAACCGGTCATGCAAATTCTAATTAAGGATATAACGGATAGAAAAATGATTGAGTCAGAGTTAGAAAATTTGGCCTACTACGATTCTCTTACAGGGCTTAGAAATAGACGAAGCTTTCACGACTTGCTGGAATTATCGATTGAAACTGCAAATAAAAAGGGTGAACAGTTTGCCATATTGTATATGGATTTGGACAAGTTCAAAGAAGTAAATGATACATTAGGGCATGAAATAGGTGATGAGCTTCTGAAACAGTTCTCGAATAGATTAATAAATAATGTAAGGGGAAATAGTGTCATTGGCCGTATTGGCCGTGATGAATTTTTAATCCTGTTAAAAGACATTAAGCATTCTCAAAACGTTGCAAAAATTGCACGGAGGCTGTATAAAGCACTTCAACAGCCTTATCAAATTAAGCGGCATTATATTAAAACAACAGCGAGTATTGGAATCTCCATTTACCCTAAGGATGGAACGAGAGGCGAAACATTAATAAAATTTGCAGACCAAGCTTTATATTCAGCTAAAGAAACGAGAAACCAACTTAAATTTTATAGTTTGAATTAAAAAAGTCAGCATTTTTAAATTTAATAAATTTATCAGTTCGGAGAAGCTTTTTTTGACAATTAAATTTACTCCGAATACAATTATTTCGAATTAAAAATAATAATTGATGGTAAAGGTTGATATAAAATGACCAAAATTGGTATTTTAATTGGATCTCTACGGAAAGATTCTTTTTCTAAGATTAAAAAATATCAAGCATAAGGAAATTCTAGGAAAGAAAGAGTTGGAGCATATAGCAGAAGAAATCCTGTTATATATTCCAACTTTTTGTTTTGAATGAAAAAAATAAAGCTCGATATTCATGACTAAGAAATTCAGATAAGGAGTGACAAAATTGATTCAAGTTTATCCTGCAGGTACACGATACACAGTAAAAAATGAATGGCTGGAGAGTAATTTAAGTTTTTCTTTTGGTGAGTATTATGACACTTCCAATATCCGATTTGGTCCACTGCGTGTCTTTAACGACGACACCGTCCAAGGTGGTCGCGGCTTTGGAATTCATCCACATCGGGAAGCGGAAATTGTTTCTATCGTATTAAAGGGGCAGCTAAAACATGAAGACAACTTGGGGAACTCTGGAATTATCAGCTACGGAAATATACAGCGAATAAGTGCTGGAACGGGAGTGCTTCATTCTGAATTCAATGCTTCCAATGATGAAGAAGTCCGATTTTTACAACTATGGTTTTCACCAAATGAAAAAAAGTTAACTCCATCCTATGAAGATATCTCATATTATGTTGAACAATTACAAAATAACTTATTACCTGTAATATCCCATACTGCCTCCGAGCGGGTGGCAGGAATTCATCAAGATTTAACCCTTTATTTATCAAAGTTGGATGGAAATAAGACATTGAACTTTCAACTGGAAGAAGGCAGGAAGATTTACATCTTTACTATAGAAGGAGAAATTTCAATTAATAAGGATTCCATTTTACAATCCCAGGATGCAGCACGGATCACAGACATCCATGAAATTACGATTCAGGCAAATCAAGATAGTTTCTTTTTATTAATTGATTTACCTGGGGGTGAATTTTAATGTTAATGATTCGTCACTCTATAGGCAGCCGATTGCTTTGTCAAACTACTAATTACCGTATTGAAAAGCAAGACGATCGTTGGCTGATCTCCTTATCTGTTGATGAAGAAACTGCTTCGACAGTTTTAGATTTTAAGGATGAGTTAAATATATTTGAAGCAAAGGAAAACGAAAAGAATTGGTATTACTCATCTGATTCACAAATTGATTTTCAACCAAATGAAAAACAATTGGTGATCCTTGCTGATCATAAAACTGTCTATCCGACTCAATGATTAACTCTATTAAGTTGAGTAAATATAAAAAGTCTGATGGGATTTACAAGCCACTTTATTTTTATTAGAAAGAAAGGATGTCTACAATGACAAACAATTTATATGAAAAAGGAAATTTAAAAAATCTTAGTAAACTTAAAGAATTAGCACCAGAACAGCTTGAAGCTTTTTCGGATTTTAATACGGCGGTCATGACAGATGGTGCACTGAGTAAAAAGGAAAAAGAAATCATAGCGGTTGCAATTGCCCATGTAACGGAATGCCCTTATTGTATTGATTCACATACAAGACGTGCAAAAGCTGAAGGAGCATTACTTGAAGAATTAGTAGAAGCGATCTTTGTTGTAGCAGGAGTAGAAGCAGGTGGGGTAGTGACCCATAGTACTCATATACAAAATGCGATGGATGCAGAAGCAGAGGATTCACTTTATAGACGTTCAAATCTAAAAAACCTTAGTCAATTAAATAAATTTGCCCCTGAAGGCTTTAAAGGTTATTCTACGTTTAGTAGAACAGCAATGAAGAAAGGCAAATTGAGTGGAAAGTTTAAAGAGATTATTGCTGTGGCAGTTGCTCATGCTACGCAATGCCCATATTGTATAGATGTCCATACGAAAAATGCCATGAAGCTTGGATGTACAAATGAAGAGCTTGCAGAAGCAGTAATGGTTACTTCAGCATTACTTGCAGGAGGAGCTTATGCACATATCGCTAATTTGATACAAAGCTATGGTGATTAACAAAAAGATATTAAAATACAGAGAAAAACCTCTCAATAAAATAGAGGCTACTGATACCTTCCCACCACCGGGAAGGCTTTTTTGTTTCAAAGGGGTAAACTACGGCGTATTCCTTTTTATCATATTTTTACCAAGGAACCTCGGGTAATTTTTATATATGCGAAAGAGATAAAAGAGAAGTGGCATATTGGAATGAATGAACGATTAAGAGGGAAATAAGAACTAAAAAAATATATTTGCTCTAAAGATGGTTTTATGATTGAATGGTGCACCACCTTTTAAAACGAGAAAAGATGGTGCTTTTTTTGTTATTTATTTTAAGAGTTCAATCCATTATTACATTAATCATTAAGAGGTGAATGAGTCAGCATGCGGGAGTAGAATTTAAAGTGCTCTAAAAATTTCCTTGTGTTTAGTGAATAATGAGTATTCTCTGAGCGTACCCATCCTAAACCTATACTTTCCTGATCATACTCTCTTAGTTCGATTGGGACTATTTCGCCTCTTAAAACATCAGGATCATTTATTAAAGTAAAGTCAGGTACTAAACTAATTCCAAGCCCTTCTACAATCGCTTTTTTTATTACCGCTGAATTGTCCGTCGTAAATAAAATATTCAATGGCCCAAATTGACTGATTAATTTATTTGCAAATCGTTTCACATAATCACCATTATATAGAATAACGTCTTGAGTCATTAGTTGTTGAGGAGTTATCGTTTTATGTAACGCTAATGGAGACGTTTTGCTGACGGCCACCATCATCTTTCCTTCAAGTATTACCTCAAATAGTAGATCTTCTCTTTTTTTCAATAAATCTTCATAAATCGTGATTAGGCCTATGTCAATCAGATTATTTTGGACATGTTCAATAATATGCTGTGTGGTTTTTTCAGAGATTTCTATATTCACATTTGGATAGGCTTTTTTATAGGCGGATAAAGGTTCTAACAAAAACAGCATAAAGCCAGGGATGGATGATAATTTTAAATTTCCGGTATGGACAGTGTTATATGTTTGGGCTTCTTCTTTAAATTCGTGAAGCTTCATTAATACCTCATATGCCTTTTTAATTAACGTTTTTCCTTCATTCGTGGGAACGGCACCAAGTCTCCGGTTGCGTTTAAATAGTTTAACCCCCAGCTCATCTTCCAATTTAGTAATGGATTGACTGATTCCAGATTGAGAAACATGGAGGCTTTGTGCAGCTATAGAAATAGATCCTGTTTCTGCAACCTTTACAATGTACTCTAGTTGTTCGATATGCATAGGTTTCTCCTTTTAATATAGAAGTATGGCTTATATATTCATTAGTAATGGTTGATTTATTTAAGTGTAAATTATATATATAATAAATTCAAGTAATTCCTAATTTTCTTAGAATTGAAAAGATTGGAGGAGAAAGAAAAGAATGGTTTTGAATTTGAATGAGAATTTAAAGAACAGTGCAGCAAGATTTCCTAGTAATATCGCTTATACGTTTCTGAATCAAAGCAAAACGTATGCAGAACTTGATAAAGTGGTAGATTGTGTTGCTGCTGGGTTAGCCGCTCAAGGAATCAGAAAAGGGGATAAAGTTGCGTTACTCCTGGGGAATTGTCCTGAGTTTGTAATAGCTTTCTATGGGATTCTTCGGGCAGGGGCAGTGGTTGTTCCAATTAATCCAACCTACACTTCAGGAGAAATTTCTTATATTTTATCAAATAGCCATGCGAGAGCTGTGATTACTCATTCTTCTTTAGATTCAACAATATCTCCATTGAGAGAGCAACTAGAACATTTGACAATGGTCATCTATACAGATTCGATCAAATCTGAATGGACATGGGAGAGTCTCTTACAAAAAACAAATGATATTTTTGTAAGCCCTTGCATCGATGAGGATGATCTGGCAGTCATTCTCTATACTTCCGGAACAACTGGAAAGCCGAAAGGGGCCATGCTATCCCATCGAAATTTAGCGTCTAATGTTGAATCATTATCAAGGCTTACAGAGTTCACAGAAGAAGATCGTTTGATTACGGTTCTTCCAATGTTTCATGTGTTTTCTATGACGGTTTGTATCAACATGCCTATTGCTTGTGGGGGGACAATTGTCATTGTTCCGAAATTTAGTCCTGCTGAGGTGGTTAATACGATTAGAAGAGAGAAAGCGACTTTGTTTGCTGGGGTTCCAACCATGTTTAACTTCATGCTTCAGTTGCCGGAGCAGACCGCAGCTGATTTCTCTTCTATTCGCGCTTGTTTTTCAGGTGGTGCTTCGATTCCGGTTGAACTGCTTCATAAATTTGAAGAGAAGTATAACGTTCGCATTATAGAAGGCTATGGCCTTTCTGAAACTGCCCCCGTTACAGCTTTCAACCCATTGCGAGGGACACGCAAACCTGGTTCTGTTGGTATAGATATACCTGATGTAAAGAACAAAGTGGTGGATCCGGATGGAATTGAAGTTCCAAGAGGAGAAGTCGGAGAATTGATTGTAAAAGGTCCGAATGTGATGATGGGGTATTTAGGAATGCCGGAAGCTACATTTTCAGCCTTGAAAGATGGATGGTTTTATACAGGTGATTTGGCCCGAATGGATGAAGAAGGGTACATATATATCGTGGACCGTAAAAAAGATATGATTCTCGTTGGCGGGTACAACGTCTATCCGAGAGAAGTGGAAGAAGTATTATATCAACACCCGGCCATTGTGGAAGCAGCTGTAATAGGGATTACGGATAATGAATATGGAGAGATTGTAAAGGCTTTCGTTGTAACGAACAATGAAAGTATAACGATCGATAACATCTTGCATTTTTGCCAGGACAAGCTTGCAAAGTACAAGCTGCCAAAACAAGTGGAATTTATGAAGGAATTACCTAAGAACAGTACAGGTAAAATTTTGAGAAGAGCTTTGCGGGTTGAACAAGTGGAAGTTAAGTAGTTTGATAGCGAACTTTTCTTAAAAATATGTGGATCTTAAAAATGTAGGCTGTGTTAAAGATCAATGTTGAATTTGTAACCAAATTGATTGGAGCGGAAGGCGCGAGACTCCTGCGGGAGTACGGGACAGGGGAGACCCCGGAGGGGCACAACTCGCCGAGAAGGCTCCCCGAACCGTACGCGCGCCTGGAGCGGAAATCAACTGGCAACTTTAACACAGCTAAAGAGCAAATAATAAGGAGGAATTTCGATGAAAGCAGCGTTACAAGTATTGGAGTTTCCACTCTATATTAACGGGGAGTGGAAGCCTGCGATTAGCGGAGAAACGTTTGAGGTAGTAAACCCTGCAACTGGTGAAGTCGCGGCAAAGGTAGCGAAAGCCGGGATAGAAGATGTGGAATTGGCCGTTTCATCTGCTCGACAGGCTTTTGATTCGGGAGTATGGTCGAAAAAATCTCCACAAGAACGTGCTCACGTACTTGTCCAATTTGGAAACAAGATTATTGAACATGCTGAAGAATTGGGTTACTTAGAGTCTATTAGTTCGGGGGCTACAGTTCGACGTATTTCAAACTTAGACATCCTATCCATTGTGGATCTCTTACAGCAAACAGCAAAGTTTACTGTAGAGTATCCGTATGTCGAGTCTCTTCCTACTGTACCATTTCCTGGACCAAGCAATAACCAAGTCTGGCGTGAGCCGCTTGGGGTTGTAGCAGCTGTGACTGCTTGGAACTTTCCAATGATTTTAGCTATGTGGAAAATTGCTCCTGCGTTGGCTATGGGTAACTCGATCGTAGTCAAACCAGCATCCAATACACCGCTATCTACCTTGAAATTAGCGGAATTGGCTGCTGAAGCAGGATTACCAGCAGGTGTATTCAATGTTTTATCTGGCCCTGGTGCCAGCATTGGAGAAGCTCTTGTCACGCATCCAAATGTAGACAAAGTCGCTTTTACCGGTTCTACAGAAGTAGGGAGCCGCATTATGCAATTGGCATCTAAAACAGTGAAACGCGTCACGCTGGAGTTAGGTGGAAAATCACCGGCAATCGTATTGCCAGATGCTGACATGAGCATTACCATTCCTGGTATTTTATTCGGATTCTTGACACACTCTGGCCAAGTTTGTGAATCCGGGACTCGTGTTCTAGTTCATGATTCCATTTATGAACAAGTAATTGAACAATTATCTGAACTTGCCAGCACGATTAAAATTGGAAATCCATTAGATATCGCAACAGGAATGGGCCCGATGGTATCAAAGCAACAATTGGAAACCGTCCTTTCTTATATAGATTCTGGTATTCAAGAAGGGGCACGATTGGTTTGCGGAGGTAAGCGGACAATTGTTGAAGGGTTTGAAAATGGTTATTATATTGAGCCTACCATTTTTGCCGATGTTCATAATGACATGAAGATTGCTAGAGAAGAAATTTTCGGTCCTGTTCTCTCAGTTATCCGTTACTCCACTGTTGAAGAGGCGATCGAAATTGCGAATGATACGATTTATGGATTAGCAGGTGGGGTTTGGACAAAGGATGTAAATAAAGGATTGAAAATTGCCCGTGAATTAAAGGCTGGGACGATTTGGATCAATGATTGGCATATGCTCCGTAGTGATGCTCCATTTGGTGGATACAAGCAAAGCGGTTTCGGGCGAGAATTAGGCCGCTATGCACTAGACGAATATTCGCAGCTAAAGCATGTTCACTGTTCACTCGTACCTGAAGTAAGCCAAAGACCTTGGTACCAAATCTTATTGGGATAAAACAGATTAATTTATTAATACAAGGCTATGTTAAAGCTTAATGTTGATTTTGGCACCCTGTTGACTGGAACGGAAGGCGCGAAGACTCCTGCGGGAGGCCCCCGGACCGCCCGCGAACCGCACGCGCCTGGAGTGGAAGTCAACAGGCAACTTTTTACCTAGCCTATACAAAAATAATAAAGGGTGATTCTATGTCGACATCATTTTTTCAATTTTCTGTTCGAACAGTTGTAAATAGCGGGGCGGGATCAAGAACTTTGCTTCCTGAAATGATTAAAGGGCTTGGCGGTAAACGAGCAGTACTTTTCACGGATAAAGGGTTAACCCAGGCCGGAATTACAGCTCAAATTAAAGAATTGTTTGAAATCATGCCGGGTACACCGCAGCTCGTTGGGGTGTTTGAAGATATTGAACAGGACGCAAAAGGCGAAATTATTAATCGCGGGGCTCGTTTCTTTAAAGAGTGCAATGGTGATTCATTAATCGCACTTGGCGGCGGCAGCGTTTTAGATACGGTAAAAGGGATCAAGTGGATGCTCCATAAAGGTTTGGATGATATACGTGATTCCCTTCTTACCGGAAATGTGATGGAGTGGTGGCCGGAAGCCCAATATATTTTTATTCCGCATGTAGCTATTGCGACAACAGCGGGAACAGGTGCTGAAGTATCACCGGTAGCCGTAATCCTTAATGAAAAGCTTGGAATAAAAACAAATCTTCTTCATCCATTTATCAATGCAGATATGGCTATTCTGGATCCGGATTTAACGGTAGGGCTTCCTCCTAAAATCACTGCTTTTACAGGATTTGATGCATTAACTCATGCAGTGGAGGCTTATTTTTCACAAAAGGCCAATCCGATGACAGACGCCTATGCAATTCAATCGATTCGTATGATTGTAGACAATTTAGAGACTGCGGTTCGAAAAGGGGACGATCTTTCAGCAAGAGCGAATATGCTAATGGCAAGTTCGATGGCTATTTCTGCTTTTTGCCTTGCGATGAATGCGGTTCCAGTCCATAACATGGCACATGCGTTAGGGGCAAAATTTCATATCCCGCACGGGCTAGCTAACGCTGTATTGTTGCCTAATGTAATGGAGTCCTTGCCAATGTACTATTTGCCAAGAATTACGGGGTTTGCCCAAGCGTTGGGTATCGCAAATCCATCAGAACAACCTGAAAAATGTTTAGAGGAAGTTATCCAATATATAAGAGATCTCCGCAAAGCAGTGAATTTGCCAGACACTTTTGGTGAATTTGAATGCAACGAAGATGCACTTCAACAGTTGGTACCGGCTGTTCATAATGACCCTGCCGGTGTTTTCTTCAAGATACCAGAACCTATTATTACAAAAGTGATAAACGAAGTGTTCGAGGTAAATGCTTTAAAGGCTTAACCTCGATCACAAGATGTAAAGCGCTAATTTTACATTTCGAAATCTGGCAATCTAGTTATATGGAAAACACTTGAAAACCTCCTCTTAATGTTTGGTCGGAGACCTGACATTATTGCCAGGAGGTCAAAAGTGTTTTCCTTTTTTAAAATTTTAAAATAATAATCCTTGGAGGTTTGTATGATAAGTAAAGTTTCAACTCAACCTATGTCCGCTACTTCTTTTACAAAAAAGGCAAATTTAGCAGTGTACGAATCTTTAAATTTTGATGATCGACAGGATTTCGAAGATGCTAACCGAGGATTTATTGCACCTTTAGAATCTACCATTATTAAAGATGATTCTGGGGAAGTCGTCTGGGACATCGATAAGTTAGAATATCTAAACGACACTGCTCCTGACACAGTGAACCCAAGTTTATGGAGAAATGCACAATTACAGGCTATCTCGGGTTTGTTTGAAGTAGTAGAAGGTGTTTATCAAATTCGTGGACAATCAATCGCCACCACTTTCTTTTTTGAAGGTAAACAAGGAGTCATTGTCTGTGATGCATTAGGAAGTAATGAATCTGCTAAAGCCGCAATGGAATTATATTATAAGCATCGACCAAGAAAGCCAGTTTCAGCCATCATTATAAGTCAAAGTCATGCGGACCATTTTGGCGGTATTCAAGCAGTTCTAAAATATGCAGAGAATCCGGATATTCCAATTATAGTTCCCCAATATTTTACAGAAGAAGCGTTAAGTGAAAATGTGCTTTTAGGTACAATCATGGCGCGCCGAGCAGAGTATCAGTTTGGTAAAAATTTACCAGACGGCAGGAAGGGCTCCGTATCTATAGGTATTGGTAATACGATGAGTTCAGGGACGATGAGTTTTGAGAAACCTACTGTTGAAATAGTAAACGAAATCCAAACGATGGAAATCGATGGGGTAACCTTTCAATTTTTATTAACTCCAAACACAGAAGCACCAGCTGAAATGCATTTTTATATCCAAGAGTACAAAGCATTATTCGTATCAGAGAACGCCAATAAATTGATGCATCAAATTTATACGGTAAGAGGGGCAAAAACGCGGGATGCCCTTCATTGGGCTAATTCACTCGATAAAACCATCGATTTATTTGAAAATGTAGAGATTGATGCATTGCTCATGATCCATGCATGGCCTGTTTGGGGTAAAAATCAGGCATTAAACCATTTGAAATTGCAACGGGATTTATATAAATATATGCACGATCAGACAGTGCGTTTAGCCAATCACGGATATACTATGGATGAAATTGCTGAGACAATCAAGCTTCCAAAAGCATTAGATACTTATTGGGGGAATCGTGGGTATTATGGTACGTTAAAGCATAATTCAAAGGGCGTATACAATTTTTACTTAGGTTATTATAGTGCTCATCCTTCAGATTTAGATCCATTACCACAAGTGGAAGCTGGTCTTAAATATGTAGAATACATGGGTGGAACGGCTAATATTTTGAAACAAGCAAAAGCTGACTTTGAAAATGGTGAGTATCGCTGGGTAGCTCAAGTATTAAAAAATGTTGTAATGGCCGACCCAGAAAATTCGGAAGCAAAAAATTTATTAGCAGATGCATTCGAACAATTAGGATACCAAGCTGAATCAGCCAATTGGCGTAATATTTATCTTGTTGGTGCATCCGAACTAAGAAATGGAATTAATAAAGATAATTCCCCATTAGACGTTTCTGGAATCATTAAAAATATGCCAGTAGATGAATTCTTAAAGCTGATCGCTGTTAAACTAAACGGTCCAAAAGCAGATTGTAAAAAAATTACGCTGAATGTTACGCTATCAAATTCCAATCAAGAATACGCTGTTTATTTAGAAAATTCTGTTTTGTATTATAAAGCAGATAAGTTAGACGCTAATCCAGATGTTTCCTTAACTCTTGATCAATTCACATTATATGGAATTGGACTTGGTCTTCTCTCACCAGAACAAGCACTAGCAGCAGGTAAATTAATGATTTCTGGTGACCAAACGAAACTGAATGAATTTTTATCACTCTTAGATGAGTTCAATCGTTTTCTCAATATCGTAACGCCTTAAATATCAATGGAAAATAATGTATGATTCTATTTTTCACAATATGCACCTGCTCAATCTGCTCGCTATTAAGGCGGGCAAAGCAGGTGTTTTTTCACCTTAGGTATGATTGCTAGTTTTATCGAAAAAAATGAAAAAATTCGATGAGAGGCAGGAGTTGGAATGAAAAGATGGACGAAATGGATTATTTTACTTGCCATTTTTATTATGTCTATTATTAATTTTGCTGATAAATCAGTTACAGGTTTAGCCGGAATTCATATTATGAGGGATTTGAATCTAACCTCCACTCAATTTGGCATTGTTGGCAGCAGTTTTTTTTGGTTGTTTTCAATAGTTGGAATAATAGGTGCTTCTATATCAGACCGTTTTGGAACTGGAAAATTACTGGCTATAATGGCGATTATTTGGACAATTGCGCAATCTATGTTGTTGTTTGTATCAAGTCTACCGCTGCTTATATTTAGTAGAGTATTGCTGGGTGCAGGAGAAGGTGCTTTTTCTGCAACCGCAGTCAGCCATATTAGTAAATGGTTTAAACCGGAATCACGTGGACTTGCCATATCAATCATAAATTTTGGTAATGTTGTGGGTATCGCTGTTACAGCCCCGATTGTGGTTTTTCTAATCTCAAGTTATGGGTGGAAACAAGCATTTTTTATTTTTGGTATTTTTAGCTTTGTTTGGTTAATTTGTTGGCTTTGGCTGGGACGTCTGAAACCACCTGTTTCTTTTGAAGAAGAAGCAAGTAAACAGGAAAACAATCTAAAGATAAATAGGAAAGATATCTGGAAAGCTTTACAATCTCCTATTTTTATTTTTACAACCCTATCTTCATTTATTGCTTATTCTTTAATTGTATTTGGACTCACCTTTAATCCTTCATACCTAATGAAAGTAAAGGGATTTTCTGAGCAACAGTCTGCCATAATTATTGCCATTTCCGGATTAATAGGAGCGATTCTTGGAATGGTACTAGCGATTATTTCAGATCGCTTATACAAAAAAACTAAAAGTTTGTGGAAGTCTCGAATTCTATTTACTGCTATTTGTGTGATTCTAGCAGGGATTTTGTACTCAATGTATCCCCTTGTAAATGGATCGGGTTCAATCATCATCATTCTTTCTTTAGTAAATACATTAGTAGTTACAGTAAACACACTTAATCCTACAGTAGTCATTAGTTTACTCCCACAGCGGAGAGGAGTTATGACAGGTACTTATTACGGAGTAATGTCTTCATCAGGTATATTTGCTCCAATTATTTTTGGAAAACTCATTCAAGCTTCTGGTACAAATCCAGCAGGTGGTTTTAGCACTGCCATTTATGGTATGGCAGTTGCTATGGTGATGGCAGCTATATTATTATTCCTTTTCGGAAGACACAAACAACCAGTCTCAACAGAGAATGATAAAAAGCTAGTGAACCTCTAATGGCAACTTTGATTTGTGATTATTTCACTGGACTAATTAATAACCTAGATTTCAAACTAAACCAAAATCTTCAAGAAATTTTAAAAGGATGTGAGTAAAATTGGCTGCAAAAAAAGATAATTTAAAAGAATCATTGAAAGAAACAATAACGCGAAAGAAAAAACAAGAAGTTGACAAAACGGTAGAAACTGTAGAAGAAGCATTACTAGTGGAAAAACAGGACGAAAAAATCAATGTCGATGGCGAAAATGAAGCATCGCTTTCTAGCCTAGACCTGCTCTGGAGATATGCATTTGATGAATTAGATGAATGGGAAAAGTGTGCTGATCATCGCGACGAAGTCTTCTTAAAAGAGGTGAGACGATGCTCTGAAAGTGTACAACGGAATCAGGGAAATATAAAAGCGATAGCAGAGCAATTTACAAAGGAATTTACTGAATGGGAAAAGACTGCACGAGATGAATTTTTAATGTCAACCACCACCTTGCAGCATTTCTTTCCAATTCGTTCTTATGAGGAAATTAATGCGCAAATTGATCAGATTGAAAAGAGAGTATTGTCTCTCTTAAGTACTCCGTGTCAAACCATTGCAAATTGCCAGGCGATTGAGAAATACCAAGAAATGATGGATCATTATATTGAGCTTAGGAAAAAAGGAAGATTGCAATATATCAAAACTGTTAAAAAAGCTGGAAATCCGCTCTATGAATATCAAAAAGGATTTGTTAATCAGTTTGCAACACAATTCAAAGAACTTATCTTCCCGCTAAATAAATATATGGAAAAAACGGAAGAACCTACAAAGTCTTAATATAAGGAGAACAACAACATGTCAAACGAAAAAATCTTTGATTCATCTTTTGGATTCAACCAATTAAGTGAAATGTGGGACAAACAATTAAATGGCCTATTATATAACCTGACAGACAACAAAGAATTTGTTCGCACAGCAAGTTCAGGCCTTAACACCTATTCATTTTACCTAGAGCGACTTAGAAAGAGCCAAGAGCAAATTGCGACACTAATGAATATCCCGACAAAGAAAGATGTCGCTAATGCCGCAAAGCTATCTATTCAGACAGAAGAAAAAATTGATATTTTAGAAGAACAAATTTGGAAATTACAAGACAGTGTAAGCTCCATTTCTAAAGAAAATGTAGGAATGTTCGAAGAGATATTAAATATTGTCATGCAAATGAAGAATGAATTCCAAAAGATGTCCCAAGAGATGGCGAAAGCCAAAAAAATGAATGATGACCTTCAGGAATTGCGGAAAGAAATAGAGAGAGGTCTTATTGAAATAGAGCGGGAAAAGCAGAAAAAAGAACCGGGAAAAAAGCAAGATAAAGATCTAGTGCTCACCGGTATTAAGAAAATTAAATAACTTCGAGGAGAGCAGTGATAATAATGAAAGCATTAGGAACAAACCTTTTTCCAATCTTAAACTTAGAAAAAGAAACGAAACGGTGGAACCAGCTTTATAAAATTGTGACCGAGCCAAAGCCAGATATTGTACCTACACCGAGACAGAGTGTCTGGAAGAAAAATAAAGCAACTTTATGGTATCATCCTGCAAAGGAAATAAGACATGCCATCCCCGTATTTCTAGTCTACTCCCTGTTAAATAAGGCGTACATTCTTGACATCGGGGAAGGAAGCAGCGTTGTAGGCGGACTTACCGAGCGCGGCTATGATGTCTACCTATTGGACTGGGGTTCCCCTGGGCTTGAAGATTCTGATATCACCCTTGATAATTATATCATTGATTATTTGGAGAACGGCCTTAAACGAGCTTTAAGACATTCAGGTGAAAAGGAAATATCCCTTGCCGGTTATTGCCTAGGTGGAACCATTGCAGCCATTCTGGCTTCCATAACCGAACTGCCCATTAAGAATTTATCACTTGCAGCCGTACCAATCGATTTTAGTATCGGCGTCTTTCCTGATAAATTGTTGGAAGGACTACAAAAAGGGCAGCTAAGTCTTGACCGTTTTGCCGATGCACATGGGACCATTCCATCAGAAATTATGTATTTGATATTTAGGATGGTATCACCGGGTTTTGCAAGTTCTAAAATCAATCTGGTCACCCGTGCACATGATGAGAAATATGTAGAAAAGTGGCGCCGAATGGATAAGTGGACGAAGGACTCTGCTTCGTTTGCAGGTGCTGCATTCAAACAGATGTTTAACGATCTCTATCAAGAGAACAAACTCTTGAAGGGAGAATTGGTGATTGGCGGCAGGAAGGTGGATTTAAAGAATATAAACTGCCCGCTTTTTGTCTTCTCTTGCTCACGTGACACAATTATATTAGAGAAGCAAAGTCTTCCGTTGATGAACCTTGTTTCAAGTAAGGATAAAACTTATGAGGTGTTTGAAGGTGGACATGTTTCACTGGTCTTGACCGGGGTATTCGCTGAAGTTTGGGATAAGTGGCTTTCGGCTCGATCACAGGAAATTAAAGAAGTACTTGTATAATTTTTAATTTACAAGCATAAAAGATAAGCGGAAAGGATATATATCCTTCCCGCTTATCTTTTATAGGCAGCAAAGTTGAAAAGCCAAGAAGTAACGACAGGAGAAATTGGCCCATTGTTGATAAAAAAGGTTTTTCAATATAAGTTTATGAAGGGGAATTAATAATTAATGAAAGCTTTTTATAGAATAGAAGAGTCATCAGGAGATAGTGTAAAGTATGCACAGCAGCATTTGGCTAATGAAAGAACCTTTCTAGCCTGGATTAGGACGGCGATATCCATTACAGGAGTAGGCTTTTTAACGACTTCATTGCATTTTACTAGTAAAATTAGCTCTAATACATTTATCAATACCTTAGTAATCATTCTCGGAATTTTTGCTTGTGTTATTTGTTTTATTATTTGCGTATTTTCTACTTTTCAATACACAAAGAAGAGAAAGGAAATCCAAGAGGGTATCTTCATACCTTCTAACCATTCTATTATTTTTGTTTCAATTTTATTATCGTTGTTAGTTTTTATGATTTTTATGTACCTCTCTTTCTTATTATTGATGAAATCTTAATAGAATTGTAATATGAAAAAGCATACTTATTCCAAAGAGAATGAATAAGTCCAGGCATGTCACTGTAGTATGTGACATGCCTTTACTATTTAACATTTATCAATAAATTGGCCATTTTTAATGCTTTACCAGTTTTTTTCTGTTCAAGATAATAATTAAACAATTCTTTTTTTGAACGTTTAATTAAATAAACAAAGCCAAATTTTTTGAAAAATGGTAATGAATGTTCGGACAAGTATTGATGGTATTCCTGTTCTTTATCTTGAATTAAAAAACTAAGTAAGGTAAATAAGTTTATATATAATTGTTCATTTTTCTTAAGAGCTGTTTCTAGTCCTTCATTTGCGAGTTGTAATAATTCATCCCTTGGAAGTAAACTCCCATAAAATGCACTGTTTATATACCCTTCTAAAGAAAGTAAGTATGGGCTTGATTCATTATCTTTAAGACTCATTGACTCTTTATAGTATTTATTAGCTGGTTCATAATTTTTTCTTCTAAAGTGTTCAAAAGCTAAGTTGTGTAATACCTTTGCTTTTCGAGCAGGTGAATGACAGAGGTCACAGCTTTTGATCAAGCTTTCAAACCTCTGAATAGTTTCTTTAAAATCTCCATCATCTTTTACTTGAATGGCCATCAGCATTTCTGCATCAATCACTCTAAGATAGTTATTAATTTCTTTAAAAAATTGACGCGATTTATCTGCGAAAAAATAAGCCATAACGGGAGATTCAATGGAATGATACGCGACTGCTAAATGATAGGTATATTCCTTGTTATCGTAATCTGCCTCATTAATTGATTTTAATGCTTGAATTGCTTTCAGATTTTCATGTTTAGCTAAATAATAAACGCCTAAAACATGTTTAAACAAACTAGCTTCGTAGGATGATAATTTATGTTCTTTCTTTTGGATTTCAACGATGATATCCAATGCTTCCTCGGTCAAATTATGCATTAGTAAATACCTAACCCGCAGTAATTTATAAAGATTAATATAATCAGAGATTTGGATTAAATCTTCTTGCTCAAGTTCATGATTAGTAAGGTCCATTTCTTCAAATAATTGCATGACAATCACATCATGCCAATGATTTAATCGCTTTTTTATATTTTTAAGTTTTATTATTTCATTTTCGATATTAATTTCTAGTCGCTCGGATAGAAGAGTGACAATTTCAGGTGCATATTCAGTATGTAAACGTTCAATTTTACTAATATGTGTTCCAGAACAAATCCCTTTTCCTAATTGCTCTTGAGTCATTTGGTATTTTTCCCGATAAAACTTAATGATTTTCCCCTCATACATATTGAAATTCTCCTTTTAGAAAAATTATATTTTGATAGTTTTGAGAATAGGAAAACCAAAATTCCCCCAAGTACAAAAATGATTTTTTCTATATAATATAAAAAATGTCATTTTCTAGTAATATATCTTGATAAATAATCGTCAATTCTTCAAAGTTTTACAATTTTCTACAAGGTATTCTTCAAATCGTATAGTCGAATTAGGACAACTCGTAGAACGATTCCCCCAATTTACCGACACTAAAAGCTCAAGTACAATAGGAATTAATAGAGTTATCTAATTATTCACACTCTTATTTTACACTATCTTTCTTTGGGGAGGAAAGCGATGCTCATAGGAATATGTAACCGTTTTATTAGGGAGAACCTGCCAGATTGTTATTTTTAAAAAGTAAAAGGGTTAAAATTTGCAGCTGAAATCAAAAATATAAGGAGCGTTAATTTATGAAACTGCGAAAGAAACAATTTCTAAATGTTATGGTATCAGGTGTAATAGCATCAAGCCTTCTAACATCTTATTTAATGCCTCAGCAAAAAACCTATGCTATATCAAATTCTGCAGAATCGATTTTAAAAGGACTAACTGAAGAACAACGACAGTCTATAAAACGATTAACCCCACAAGAAGGATTCATCATTGATCCAAGTTTGTTGTCACTTAAAGATAAAACCGCAAATGTCATTGTTGAGTTCAAAACAGCTCCGGTCGAAAATGCCCAGCAGTCAAAATCAAAAGGTATATCTAAAAATAAAGCAGAAAAGATAAAAGGGGAACAAGAACATTTTAAACAACGATTAACTGAAATTTTTAAGAAGAAAGAGGAGTTAAACCAAAATAAAAAAGAAAAGTCAATTAAATATCAAATTAAACAAACTTACCAGAATGTATTTAATGGAATGGCTATGACGATTCCTACAAATGAAATTAATACCTTGCTTGAGACTGGTGTAGTTAAAAGGATTTGGAAAGACAATGTCGTTAGGTTACCAATAAATGAATCGACTACTACTCAAGAACCAACACCTGGAAAAGTAATTCCACCAGCGCTTCCTCATATAGGAGTTGATCGTTTACATAATGAGGGCTTAAAAGGACAAGGAATAAAAGTTGGGGTAATTGATACAGGGATTGACTATAATCACCCTGATTTAAAAGATGTTTATAAAGGCGGATATGATTTTGTCGATAATGACTCCGATCCAATGGAAACAACTAGAGCGAAATGGCTTGCATCTGGTCAACCTGAAACGATAGATGGTAGTTCATACTATACAGAACACGGAACTCATGTTGCTGGAACAATCGCATCTAACCCTAAAAATGATGTTGAATATGCAATGACAGGTGTAGCTCCGAATGTTGACTTGTATGCATATCGAGTATTAGGAGAATATGGATCAGGATATGATTCATCGGTTATCGCAGGAATAGAAAGAGCTGTAGAAGATGGAATGGATGTTATTAATCTATCATTAGGTAATGGTAATAATCATTCCCTAGACGCTACATCTGTAGCAATCAACAATGCAGCATTAAAAGGGGTCATACCAGTAATAGCCGGAGGAAATGCAGGGCCAAATCCTGGTACGTTAGGTTCACCAGGTGCTTCTCCACTAGCAATCACTGTTGGCGCTAGTGATGTGCCGACTGATATTCCAACCGTTAAAGCAAGTTTAGCAGATATTTCAGTTCAAAATACTTTAATGGGGCATGGCCTTGGTATGGATTATCTGAAGTTAATGGATAAAGAGTATGATGTTGTTGAAGTAGGAATTGGTACAGAAGAGGATTATACTGACAAGGAGATTAATGGAAAAGTGGCATTAATTTCTCGTGGCACGATCTCATTTGATGAAAAAATCCGACGAGCTCATGATAAAGGTGCTGTAGCTGTATTGATTTACAATAATGTGGATGGAGAAATTCCATTTTTCTTGGGTGAAAATCATGGCTATGTCCCAACATTTAAAATGTTACAGGCCGACGGAGTAAAACTTTCAGAAAAATTAAAAGCAGATCCTACAGCTAAACTTAAATTAACAGACTTACAGTCAAATATGTCTACAGGTGATGTGTTAGCTGATTTTAGCTCACGTGGTCCAGTTAGTAATAACTTTGATATTAAGCCAGATGTAGTAGCACCTGGAGTTTCTACATTCTCTACTGTCCCAGAATATATTAATAGTCCAGAAGATGGTGTCGATTATTCTAGTGGTTATGCGAGTTTAAGTGGAACATCCATGGCAACACCACATGTTGCTGGAGTTGCAGCCCTATTATTACAATCCCATCCAGATTATACAGTTGCAGATGTAAAAGCTGCGCTTATGAATACGGCTGATCCTTTAAAAGGTCGTATGTACAATGTGAATGAAGTTGGAGCAGGACGCGTAGACGCTTATGAGGCAGTCCACAATACCACGATATTTGAAGTACAAAATAAGACGACTACCTTAGATGAAAATGGATTAAAAATTGAAATCGATGACATTTCAGGATCTCTACCTTTTGGTAGTATTGCACAATCAAGTGAAACTCAAAATAGGACAACCTCGATTTCTATTAAGAATTTAAGTAGTGAACTAGAAACATATCATACAAGGGTAGAATTTTTAACAATCGATGGTGTCTCAAGAGAAGCTGGTAAGAATGGTGTGACGCTTCAATTACCATCGACGATTGAAGTGAATGGAAATGAGAGTAAAAATATTAATGCAGAAATATCAATTCCAGCTAATGCAGAATTTGGTATATATGAGGGATATATTTATATTGAAAATGAATCGAAAACTGCAGAATATCAAATTCCTTTCCATGTTCGTTATTCTAAACCTGGATTCGAAAAACTAGAATTTTTTAAACATGCAATTACGAATGACCTTAGTAACTATCATCCATACATCGAGCCGTTTACACCAGTCAGTTTCAAGTTAAATAGTCATATGAAAACGATTGATGTAGTGGTTAGCGATCTAAATGGAAAACCAATTGGGTTTTATGGCACATTTAATTTAGAAAATGCTGCAGTTGATACGGAGTACTTAATATTTTTCGGGTTTTCTGGTGAGGTAAAATATTTTACCGGTGATCCGAATAAACCGTTATCACTTGAATATGAACCACTTAAAGAAGGTAAATACATTGTTTCTTATATTGGTACAGGGGTGGATGGTAAAACATATAAAATCGATAATGACATGGTGATCGATAATACCGCTCCAACCCTGGAATTTGATAAGAAAACAGGAATCAAAGAGCTCACCAGTTCAGATTTAACAACTGAAAATTATGACGGACAAGATTATACAGCATATTGGGTACATGGAAAATTATATGATGATACGATTGACTATTTAAAAAGTAGAGGGCATGACATCACTCAACAGGCAAATACCGTGTACGCCTATCAAGATTCTTATTGGCCAACAGCTGAATTTTTCCCAAATGCAAATGGTGAATTTAAATTTGGTGTCCTACCAGAAGAATATGCAAACTATCCAACAAATGTAGCTATCTATACTTATGATTACGCTACAGCAGGAAATCCGACTTTCCCAGACTTTACTTTTATAAATAAAGGAGATAAATATTCCTTAATTAAAAACAATACAAAAGGTGTAAGTCTTGGATCAGAGTTTGTAAATACATTTACTGTTCAAAACGCGAAAGATTTAACAAGTGCTTCTGTAACAATCGATGTCCCTAATTTCTATAAAGTTGTAGACGTTAATCCATCAAAACAGCTAGTGGATCTTGCAAAGAAAAATAATTGGACTATTAATGTCGCAAAGCCACAAATTACAGAAAACACGTGGTCTAATCTTTCAGCATTTGCTGTAGATATTTCAGACAAAAAGACAAAATTACCAGTTTCCATTAATGATGATATTGATTTATTGGATATCACATTAAAAGTAGTCGATGACCATAATTACATGGTAGAAAGTGGATTCTATTATCAAGAATCTTCATATCAAACAAGCTCAGGTAGTAAGTCTTCTTTACCAACATTTGCTGAAAGGTTTAAATTCATTTCCCAGCACTCATGGTTCGAAGGTTACTATCATGGTGAAGCAGTTAATTTAGATAATTATGATTTAGATTATTCAAAGATTGGAACAAAAGCTTATCTAGTTGATAATAAAGGTAAAAAGTACCTTGCTGATATTTCAGAAAATGGTTATATGACAATAACGGATATTCCTGCAACGAAGGATGAATATACATTAATTGTCGATATTCCTGGGCATTTCCAATACAGCAAAAAAATAACTTTAAGCAGGACGATCGATGGAGTAGTCCAAGGTATTTTCTATAATGTCTATACGGATACGGCTGCTGCTGGAGATGTCAACGGAGATCATGTAATCGATATTTATGATGCAAAGCTAGTTGCAAACAATGCTGGAATTACAGGGGATAGATTGAAAGAAGATCTTAATAAAGATGGAGTCGTTGACATTATAGACTTTAACTTCGTCGAAAAGAACTTCATGTCCATCAATCCATACTTCCCAACGTCCAATAAACCAGTTGAAAAAACTAAGAATCTAACATTAGAAGAATTGAAAAAAAGTTTTAATTAAAAAAGAGGGTGCCTTTTTATCAAAGGCATCCTTTTAAGATTGTATTCATATTTAGTCCCATATCATCGTTTCCGCAACCTTTACAATGTATTCCAATTTTTAGGTATGCAAAGGTTTCTCCTTTTTATATAGAAGTGAAGCTTATATAGGCCTTGATGATGGCTATACAGACCGCTGTTTTGAATCAACTGCCACAAGGGTTAAATGCACACGGAACAGCCATAAGCAATACCATTCGGCAGGTTGCTGGTGCCGTCGGTACTTCGCTTCTTGTTACCGTTATGTCGGACCGAACAAAATCACATCTGCAGGATATGATTCCTAATGCAGCTGCTAAAGGCTTGACTCAAGGGAAGCTTATAAAGGAAGCGAGTATACAGGGGATTAATGACGCATACCTGGTCATTATTGGGATTGGCATCATCGGATTACTTCTATCCTTCTTTATCAAGAAGGTAAAACAAGCTTCCGAATCAGAATCTAAAGCGAGTTTGGAAAAGGTAACAATAAAAAATCTACGAACAAACTAAATGGTTTATGATCCATAAACAACTTCTAGAGTTTAGGCCAGAGCTGTCATTGTGGCAGCTTTTTCTAATTTTTACATAGATATTTATCAGAAAATTCGAATGTAAGGACATCTCTTTTAATAAAGTAAATGTAAACGGGCGTAAAAAGGCTTTCAGCCGAAAAGTTTCATATTGAGGAAGTAAAGGAACCATGTTCTTTTTTAAATAAAAGGGAGGGGTAAAATGCTGCATATTGTAGCCTGTATCAAGCAAGTACCTGACACCAAAATTATCAAGATGAATCCAAAGACAAACACGATGGACCGGAGGACGGCGCCTGCGATATTGAACCCGTATGATGCCCATGCTGTTGAAGAGGCGGTTCGTCTAAAGAATAGGTATGGGGGAATCGTATCTGTTGTTACAATGGGGCCGCCTCCAGCGGTTACCGCAATTAAAAAGTGTATTGAAATAGGCGCCGATGAGGGCTATTTAATCACGGATCGCCGGTTTGCGGGTGCGGATACATTGGCAACGAGCTATGCCGTGACAAAGGCGATTGAAAAAATAGGAAAACAACAGCCCGTAGATTTGATCATTTGCGGAAAAATGTCCATTGATGGAGATACCGGGCAAGTCGGACCAGGAATTGCACGAAGGCTCGATATTCCACCGCTGACTTCTGTGAACAAAGTAGTGGAAATTAATCAAGAAGATGGATTTGCCATTGTCCATCGCAAGTTGGAGGATGGATATGAAGTCGTTCGATCCACATTGCCGTGTTTGTTTTCCGTTGAAAAAACTATCAATGAAGTGCCGTATTCTCCGTTTCCAAACATGATAAAAGCTGCCAGGTATAAACCTCATATCTGGTCTGTTGATGACCTGGAAGAGGTTGATGTGAAGCAACTTGGTTTGAAGGGATCTCCAACGATTGTCTCCAAAGTTTGGGCTCCGCAAAAACCGGCAGGGGGAACATTCCTTGAAGGCAACCCAACGTCACAAGTAGAGCAATTGCTCTCAGTCCTTCTTGAAAAGAAAGAACTGTTTGAAACAAAGGAGGGAGTGTAAGTGGATTTCCAAGATTATAAAGGTGTTTGGGTATTCATTGAACAAAAAGATGGAGTTGTTGCTTCCGTATCCCTTGAACTATTGGGTGCCGGCAGAAAGTTGGCAGACAAACGGGGAGTGGAATTGGCCGGTATTCTAATAGGAGAAAATGTTAAACATTTAACGAAGACCGTTTTTGAATACGGAGCAGATACAGTGTATGTATATGATCAACCCATCTTTAAACATTACAGGACCGAGTCCTACATGAAGGCGCTATTGGAATGCACGGAAAAATATAAACCAGAAATTATCCTCTACGGGGCCACCTCAACAGGAAAAGACCTGGCAAGTGCGGTAGCCACCGATATGCCGACAGGTTTAACGGCGGATACGACGGAGCTGGATGTTGAAGAGGAAACAGGGTTACTATTAGCGAGCAGGCCGGCTTTTGGCGGAAATATTATGGCGACCATTTTATGTAAAAAATATCGGCCCCAAATGGCGACAGTACGCGCCAAAGTCATGAAAGCGCTGGCCCCAGAGTCCGGGAGAACAGGCAAGATCATCGAAGAAACAATATCCCTAAAGGAAGAAGATATTCGGACAAAAGTCTTGGATATTGTAAAGGAAACTGTAAAGAAAGTAAGAATCGACGAAGCGGATATCATTGTTGCAGGTGGAAAAGGATTAGGGAGTCACGAGGGGTTTCAGTTAATACACCAATTAGCAGAAACTCTTGGAGGAGCGGTGGGTGCCAGCAGGGATGTGGTGGAAGCAGGTTGGATCGACCACCCTCATCAAGTAGGTCAAACCGGTGTGACGGTAACACCAAAAATTTATTTTGCAATTGGAATTTCCGGTGCGATTCAACATATCGTGGGAATGAAAAATTCCGGTTTAATTATTGCCATTAATAAGGACAAAGATGCCCCTATTTTTCAGACCTGTCATTATGGAATTGTTGGTGATGCCTTTGAGATCGTTCCTATTCTAATCGAACAGTTTAAAAAGGCTTTATCCAGAGAAAAGGTAGGCAATACCAGCGAAGGTTGATGGAATGATGCCGGGGCTAGAAACATAAAACAGAAATTCTCAAAAAGTTCGGAGTCTTAAGTTCCCACAATGAATTATTTGTTACTCTCGATAACTCTATAAAAAAGCCTCATAGTGATTTTTCACCAATGAGGCTTTTTCCTATGTATACCTATAATTGAAGCCTAATGAAATCTGAAATAGATGGATAAATAAATTACCTTATTGGAAAGATAAATTAATTAAAAGGGGATATTTTATGATAAAAACAGCCTTTTGCCATCATTCTCTTTAATTCCATTCTTAAGTGCTGACAAAAAATAATTAACGATATTTGGATGTTTACATTTCTTTTAAGCTGCTGTTTTATACTATAGTTGAGTTCAAATACAAGATGGTTAAACAATATCAGTAAACAGGAGATTTAAATGGAAGATACACTTATACCCATTCTGAGAACAGCTGTCAGCTTTATGCTTTTAATACTTGTTACTCTGGTTATTGGAAAGCATATTAACTCTCATAAAAACCACTATAGCTTTGCCTTATCCATTACGATTGGTTCCTTTATAGCTAACATGGGGTTTGATACGAATTTAAAGTTCAAAGAAATGCTAATTTCATTTCTCGTATTAGTTTTAATGTTTTATTTGTTCATGGTGTTATCTTCTAGGAGTCGAAGTTTTAGAAAATGGTTATCTGGTAGACCTACCCTGCTAATAGAAAAAGGAAAATTACTAGACAATAATATGAAAAAGGTAAAGTTCTCGATTGACGACCTTAATCAGCTTTTAAGGGAAAAGAATATCTTTAATATATTTGAAGTGGAATACGCATTACTAGAAGTGAACGGGGAATTATCCATTCTTAAAAAGATACCGTTTCAAAATGTTATAAAAAAAGATTTAAATTTGCCCAATTCATCAGAGGCGCTGCCAGTTGAACTAATTATGGACGGGAAAATCATCGAAAAGAACGCTACTGGCATCTATAACCGTGAGTGGATTGAAGCTGAATTCAAAAGAAGAAATTTACGAATAGAAGAAATATATTATGCTGTAGTCAATAGCGGTGGTTACCTTTTTGTAGACAAATATGAAGATAAAATAACTTCACCTACAGATGTTGAATAATTTGGAAAGGCTTATTGATAAAAAGGTTTGAAAATAGGAAGGAAACAATTCGGTTTATACGAACAAAAAATCCCCGGAATTTGTCAAAAGGGGATTTTTTATTTGCAAAGGAAAAGCACAGTAGTTAACAACTACCAAAAATGTCCAACTGGTATAGTTGCTTTTTTTATGTTGATTTCCTATTATCCTTACTTAAATGAAAAAGCATATACAACTGCTTAGCAAGAAATTGCGGTGTATAAGGCATGTCCTTACGCAACCAAGCTACGATCGTGCCGATAAGAGCTGAAGAACCATGCCAAATAGCAATATCCCTTTGGATATCGGTAGTAGCGAGCAAGGAGTCTATCTTTGTTCTCTCTGTTATTGATTTTGTTAGGATATTTAATAACCGCTCTGTAAAGATTGGCGTTCGTGTGGAACCAAGAACAACTTTATAGAATTTGGCATTCTCGGCTATATGTTCAAGCAGGTTTATTAGCTTCAACGAATCAATTTCTTCAGTTGAATTCATGTTTGTTGTCGTACGCATCATAATGCACTCAATATCCTCGGCCATTTCCTGCGCCATTTTCTCCAACATGTCTTGTATATCATGATAATGTAGATAAAACGTAACACGGTTGATGGTTGCGCGTTCCGCAATCCGGTTAACCGTTATTTTATTTAATTCCAACTCCTGCAGTAAATCTATTAAAGCGTCTTTTATTAATTGGCGTGTACGAAGTACCCGAGGATCTACTCGCTTCTTTTCATTGTCTTTCATTTCTAATCACCATTCCTATTTATTGGTAATTTACAATAATTTTAGTTCTGTCTATTTTTTTGGGCTTTCTCAACAAAATTGAAATAAATGATAACTAATTTACACTTCTTAAGAAATTGTCTGTTGTCAGAACCAACGGTCTTATTATAATGTAATTTATACAATGTTAATTATTAAACACATTGTAAAAAAAGTCTATATTCAAGTTAGAAAGGATAGGAGAGAATTGAAAAATAATCCTAAAACTGTCACAAATTCGATAAAAAAAGGACCTATTATGTTCATTATGATTTTAGGTGCTTTCATTGCAACCTTAAATCAAACACTCATGAGCGTCGCCACTCCCGAACTAATGGTTGAATTTAAAATCTCAGCTGCAACAGCACAGTGGTTAACGACAGGTTATATGCTCGTAAACGGTGTCTTGATTCCCATTACCGCCTATTTAATGCAGCGGTTTACCACACGTCAGCTTTTTCAAGCTTCCATGTTTATCTTTCTAGCCGGAACCATCGTTTCAGCTATTGCAGCGGGATTTCCTTTATTATTGACCGGACGCATGATTCAGGCGGCTGGTGCAGGAATCATCATGCCGCTGCTTACGAATGTGATTCTGACCATCTTTCCTCCCAACAAACGAGGAGCTGCTATGGGGATGGTCGGGCTTGCGATTATTTTCGCCCCAGCCATTGGGCCTACAATTGCCGGTTATATTATTGAAAACTACAAATGGGAAACGATGTTTTACGGGATGATTCCATTTGCTGTCATTGTTATTGTATTGGGATTCATTTATCTCCGAAATGTATCCAATCCAATCAAGACAAAACTGGATATCCTAAGTGTCGCACTCTCTACCATTGGTTTCGGTGCATTACTTTATGGTTTCAGCCGAGCTGGAAGCCTTGGATGGTCGGACATGGAGGTACTAAGTACGATGGCTGTAGGCATCTTTGCCCTAGTACTCTTTTCATGGAAGCAGATGAAATCGCAAAATCCACTGCTTGACTTGCGTGCATTCAAGTACAATATGTTCTCCTTAACAACAATTATCAATATCGCGGTTACGATGGTGATGTATGCAGATATGATGCTGCTTCCGCTTTACCTTCAGAATATCCGTGGTTACACAGCTATTGAGTCCGGTCTACTCCTTCTTCCAGGTGCGCTAATAATGGGCTTCCTTATGCCAGTTACAGGGAAGTTGTTCGATCGCTTTGGAGCAAAATGGCTAACTGTTATCGGAATGATAATTACCATTCTGACAACGATGGGCTTTACCAACTTGACAGATTCGACAAGCTATACTTTTTTGGTTCTGATGTCAACAGGGCGTCGCATTGGGATGGCCTTGATGATGATGCCTTTACAGACCGCTGGTTTGAATCAATTGCCACAAAAGTTAAGTGCTCACGGAACAGCCATAAGCAATACAATTCGGCAAGTGGCTGGTGCCGTCGGAACTTCACTTCTCGTTACCGTTATGTCAGACCGAACGAAATCACATCTGCAGGATATGGCTCCTAATGCAGCTGCTAAAGGCTTTACCCAAGGGCAGCTTATTAAGGAAGCCACCATCCAGGGTATTAATGACGCCTATCTTGTCATCGTCGGGATCGGCATCATCGGATTACTTCTTTCCTTCTTTATCAAGAAGGTAAAACAAGCTTCCGAATCAGAATCTAAAGCGAGTTTGGAAAAGGTAACAATAAAAAA
>NZ_JBGBPR010000012.1:0-72816 GCF_041106275.1 Neobacillus sp. BF23-41 | reverse complement strand
TCTACGAACAAACTAAATGGTTTATGTTCCATAAACAACTTCTAGAGTTTAGGCCAGAGCTGTCATTGTGACAGCTTTTTCTAATTTTAAAACTGATTAATTATTTAGTATAACTACTTCAAAAAGCTGCCGGTCATTCCAGGCAGCTTCATTCTTGTAATCCACCGTTCATGTTGCCTTAATTATTCACTGTCGTGATAATAAAAATTAGTGTAACAGAGGGTCAGAAGGTGGTTGTAACCGTAAAAGGTAAACATATTTATAGGAAGGATAATGTCGAATATTAATTTATAATAATCTAAATTTTTAACATTTTTAGACAAATAGAATAGAAAAATATATAATCAATATGAGGAAAAAACATGAAAAGAGGAGAAATAATGGATATAAAACGTCAAAATGTCGATTTTGGTAATTCGGTCTTTCAAACCCTTGTGGACGGTTATTATTTTGAGATTCCTACAAATGTAGTAGAAATAACGAGGGAAAAGGCAGACGGCCACTTTCCGTCTACTTTCCATGATCCCCAATCACTTCTTCAAAGTTTACTCATTTCAACTACGATAGACGGTGTAGAGAAATATTATCTGGTGGGCGATTCAGCGGAAAAACAAGTATTAGGAAACAGTCATATCAACAAACTTCATGATAAAACGGAATCTGAGATTCCCTATGTGATGTTCCTAGCGTCAGCAGCTTATTACAATGTATTAAAAGGGAACGGCATTGAAGATACACGAGTGAACATTAATTATTTTTCAACCATGCTTCCAATTTGGTTGCTTAAGAAAACGAACAAGTTCAGTGATATGCAAAATAAAATGGCAAGTCGATTTGAAGGGGAGCACAAAGTTACGATTTTAACACCAGGATTTGAAAGAGTTGTATCCATTCACGTCGAAACAAGCAAATGCCGGATTGAAAGTGAAGTTGCTCGTTGGGCAATTAAGAAAGATTTTGATTTACAAGATCGTGAGGAAGCAAATTCATTTCTAAACTTTGAAACTCTAATTGTGGATTTAGGTGGAGGGACTGTTGATCTTGCTTTGCTTCAAGTAGGACTTCAAGCTCCTAAGAGCAGGGAATCATTGAATTGCTTCGCCGATATTTCGTATCTAAAACACATTGAGAAACTAAGAAGTGAAAAGTTACTCGAGTACTTTGTTGATGTGCGTTCACTAGAAGAATTCATTATCAATAACATTGAGAATACAAAAATGGAGCAAAGGGATGGAAATAGCGGTAAAAAGGTTGATCTCACAGTGCAAATCCATGAGTCATTAAGGGAGTACACACAAATTTTACTAACGAAAATTGAAAACACATTCCCATCACCTAAAGATAAGGTCTATAAATATGTTTATATTGGTGGAATAGCCAGCATCCTTAAACAATTCATCCAAGAATCGATCAATATAAGGTATGGAGACGAAATTAGAGAGCAAAATCATCTTTTCCTTCAAGATACAAGAAAGTTAAATTTATATGGTCTAGAAATAATAAGCAGGCATGAAACAAATTTAGTTTTCGCTTAAGAAGAGGAGGAGAATGTATGAACAACAAAGATCATCTTCTTGGTGAAAAGTTCATTGGCGGATTAAACAATATGTATTCGCATCTAGGTGCACAGATGGTTTCACCATTTTACGTACTATCGAACATTTTTCTAACTGCGGTTAATCACCAAACGGATGAGGTCAGATTAATGAATAAGGAATCAGGAAGTAAATACGAACGTGGATTGCTTACTTTAGAAACTTTGAAAATCTCTCCAAAGGTGTATTCAATACTTGAGCAAAAAGCACAAGCAAATGATCTGGAGGAATATATTACAAATCTTGTTGAGCAAGATTTAGATAAATTGGAAAAAGAAGAAGAGGCTCTAACCTTATTTGATTCACTTCGTGAAGAGTTTTTAGGTGAGATCAACTTACTTAAACAAAAATTCGCATCACGTCTTGTTGAAGATCCTTATGAGATGGGGTCCGGCCAAGAAACCGAGTTGCGGGATTTTGTAACGAAACTGGGTGAGCAAAAATTAGACAAGGAAGAATTCCAAACGTTGTTAAACTCCCTCCGCAGAGAGTTTTTAGACGAGATTAACTTACTTAAAAAGGAACTTACCTTACGTCCGGTTACCAATCCAAATAAGTATAATCCTGACATTGAACCTGCGGAAGAAGTGAAAGATATTAAAGAAGGACAATTAGTCGAAAGTGATCAAGTAAAAGGGACTATTAAAGAAGTCATAGATATGGATTTTTAAATATGAAGTAGTGGAGTGAAGTTCTGCTACTTTAATAAAACGTCCAAGAGATTCCTCTTGGACGTTCGGCGTAAACAGAAGAAGGAACCAACTTCTGGACTCCACAAAAAGATTGCAAATCCTAAAATTTTTGTTAATCTGACCGTTGTTCCAGCCAATCTCCTATTGTTGGATAAGTGACTTTTGTTGCTTTAGAGCCAAATGTTACAGATACGTGTCCGGTTGGAAGAGAAATATACGTTTTATCTTTGCTAGATATTACTTTCATTAACGCTTACACCTGGTGCGGCTGGGCAATATGATCTCTTTCAGCAGACAGGTTGAGTACATTAGCGGTGATGTTGCTTAAGTTGACCTTTCGTCCGCGAATTTCGAGTTCCCCTTTAATCAGCTTATATTTGACAAGCTTCTCATATAGATGTAAATTACATATAGTGTTATTTATTAATTAGGAGGTTTTTTATAATGGAATTAAACAATGAGTTCGTTACTAATTTTGGTGATTCTCTATTAAACATTTGGACAAACAGTTTGGACAAGGTGACCGATTCTCAAAAAGAAATAGAAAATCTTTTGCTTCAAGCATTTACAACACAAAAAGAATCATTGGAGAAAATTGCTGAAGGAATGGACTTTATCCAAGAACAACAGAAAAAATTAATTGCAGATGTTCGCGATTATGTAAAGCAAAATGTTGATACAGTTTACGGTGAACAAGCAAGCCAAACTTTCGAAAAGTGGTATGCTCAACTAGATGAAATAAATAACCGTGTTCAACAGTTAACCTCCACTCCATACAAAGAAAGTTTAAATTTATTAAATCAGTCACAAGAGCAGTTCCAACAATCGATTAAAAATAGTATCGAACAGCAAAGAAATATTCGTGAAGAGGCTGTAAATCAATTTAAAACTGCACAAAAAGGATTTATGGATTTATTTGAAACCAACACAAAAATGGCATTTAATTTGTTTAAGTAGAACAGCGAATTTTCGCTGTTTTTTTTACAATGTACATATAATATATATCCTAATACTAAAGGGACAATCTGTAACGAAAACGGTCTCCTAAAAAGCTCATCTAATGTTTTCCCCACAACCACAGTATTTTCCAAATTCCAACAACTTTTTTAATTGCCTTTTGCATATTTCGTTTTGGATAAAGAATTGAAACAAAAACGAAGGCGATAAATAGTTATAATGGATAAGAACTTCCTGCATATTTAGAATAATGCTTTATTTTGGAAGGTAAAGACTGTATTTCGTTCTGCTATTTTTTATTAAATTCTATTAAATAAGAGAAATTTTTTTGTTCTATAGACTAACAAAGATTTCCTCTTTGTTTAAGTCACAAGGATAAAGAAATTGGAGAAAATATACCTTAATCTTCATCAACGGCTGCAAAGAAAGGAGTTGCCATTTGGCAGCTCCTTGTTGTGTTAACAAACAGTTTAGCTAAACCAGAAATTCGCATTATATTCGATCCTCTGTATTGGACAACTTGGCTGCAAGGATGGATAACGGGTCCTTTGGTCTTAGAATAAAATATAATAAAAAAACTAACCAAAATGGACGAGTCTTTTGTGTTTTTGTATAGCAATTAATATTCTAAACAGGAATTTTCTATTATAACCGTATACACAAAACTATAATTCTATAGGGTGTGGTTTGGGCGGGGATACTTTTTGTGACAGGTCCGTATATAACAATTAGATCTCTGTTCGCAGGGGTTCTTGAAAAGAGTTGCCCATTTGTTAATACTATTTGAGTATATGGAGAAATATTTAATCGTAATCGTCCATCACTACTCTCCAACTCACTATTAAAATAATCTACTTTTACATTCTGATATGGGCTATCTTTTACCATGACAAGTGCTTGATATTGTGGAGGGTAAATCAGAAGAGCAGGTGCATTTCCGTCATAATATCCAGTCACGCGATCTCCTACTGCCACCATTACATGGTCAACAAAGTAAGTTGTGGGTGACACCACGAAATTTACTAATGCTCCCAATCCGTTTTCTACAGATATTAATTTATTACAGCCTTCACCATTTTGACCTGTAAAAAAATCACTAATCATAGTGACAGTCCCGTGAAAGGAATAAAAATTTGTCATACAATACCTCCATTTCTTTAAAAAGATAATGCATAAAGCGAACCATTAGTAGATGCTAATTAACTTTGTTCCATAAGTATAGTAACCATACGTTTGTTCCTGGAATTGCCTGTACAAATACCCCCCTATAAACATTTGGCATTACTTGGTGTACCATATGCAGATCAATACCTATATGACACCATAAGGTTAAGAAAATGTTCAGTATAGTAAGTTTAAGGTGATTCATAAGTGAAAAAATGTGTATTGTTGATAAACCATGAAAGAGCTAATAATTTTATAAGGTCTGTTAGGAGCTTACCAAGAAATAACTATTATATAGGTAAATACACATTTATGAGAGTAGAAATATGCAAAATAATAAATAAAGTATCGTTTTCTAATCTTTAATACTAACCCGAAATGAATGAAGGATTAATAGGGAGCTAGCTATATGAGCTGTGCTAATATTAACGTACAAATGCTCCATTAATAAATGATTAAGTTCGTCTGCTTGAAGAGTCACTTCACTTATGGGACGATGATGGTCGGACTGACTAAGGCGTGTATTATTTGTCATTTTGCACCGGTCATTATATCAAGAAAATTTCATTTACCAACCATAACTCAACTAGTTTATAATAAAAGGATGTCCAAATGGGATCGTAAAAGTCTATTCCTATGACACTAAGAGATTAAAGTAGGTGAATTATTATCGATATCATTGAAACACGGGTGAGAGGATTTATAGCTGATATTCAACACCCTAACCAAAAAAAGAAAATAAATATTAACGATCTAGAACTTCAGTTGCGCAAGCTTTTGGATGATTATTTTGAAATGGACGGCTATTCGTTGTTTTATCGTGCCATTGAAACATTGCAAGCGGAAGGACAATTGATCCCTATTCCAAATAATCAATATAATGGAAGAACCCCAGCGCTTGCCTTATATTACTGGGTTAATATAAAAGTTCAGACACTCAAATGGGATCGTCTCGAGATGATGAAATTAGGTGATCAGTTTGATTTTTCCTTTTATGAACGGCATCCCGAATGGCAAACGAAAGACGAATGGAATCGAATCCAACATGTTTATACTTTTCTCCAATCCAGTCAGGAACGGGAAAACGTGTCATACGAAGAAAGAAGTCTGGAGCTCTTTGGTCATGAAAAATTCTTACTAGACAATGATAGCTTTCCGGATGGAAAAGGGTTTTTAGCTAGAATTGGAGTATCTGAAGAGCAACTTAAAATGGTGAATTACGGGGAGCCTTTTGTATTTTGGATGAAACAAGGGAAAGAAATAAAAGATATTCAGCGGGTTCTGATCGTCGAAAATCTATCATTCTTCCATACTTCCATTAAGTTATTGGAAGCCAGTCAGCTCGATTATGAACCTGAATTAATCATATATGGTGAAGGGACAAAAATCGAACGGAGCTTTTCCTTTTTCTTCAGAATATTTCCGCCCAAACCCTATCTTTTCTATTACGCAGGAGACCTTGATGCCGCAGGATACGGGATCCTCATTCGGCTTATCGAAAAATACTCGGATTGCTGTATTCAGCCTGCCTTAAAAATTTATCGCAAAATGATACAATGTCTAGAACAAAGGAATAACCAGAAACAAGGGCAAACACAAAACAGCAAATACCGTGATGCATTCTTTCAATGGTTTACGGCAGAGGAGCAAGTCTTATTAATGCAATTATGGCAAGAAAATAAGCGGATCCCACAAGAAGTCTTAAACATAGAAACATGGAGGCGATGGATGTGAACGAATCATGGGAAGGATTCGCCCAGAGAATGCAACGATTAAATCCGCTGTTTGAGCTTGGGAGGGGAATGGAAGTGGGTGAGCTTAAACCTCATATCCAAACCATACTCATGCAAGTGCTCCTGACCATTTTTTATAGAGAATTAAATGATGATGATCATAGACGCAAGTCAGATATCAAGTATATGGTGGAAGATTCCATTAAGCAAATGAAGCTTTTAGCAGACGATAAGCAAATTGAACGGATAACAAGCGGGCTCCTGTATCAGGGGAAAGAAGAGTATAGTAAACCGTTTGAAGCCTTATATTACGATGAAATAAGACAATCCTGGGAGACTCAGGTCTTCCGATATGTCACAATGGATGAATTATATACCAATTTAGAGATGGGTGGATCCATTGTTTATAAACTCACGGATGTTGCTCAGGAAATGATTTTTATGAGCAGGGAAATGGCTGAGGAATTCTCGATCACGATTGAACAACTCTACAGTATGCAGCTGATTAAAAACGGAAATTTTAGAAAAGCTACTCGAAACCTCGATCACCTCATTTCACGAGTAAACCGCTTAATGGCAAAAGAATTCTCCTTTCAAAAGGAAATGATCAACAATCCCAAAATCTTATTGATGGAAGAGGAATGGCAAAGGGCTGATAATCGTGTGGAAATTGAAAAGCAATTTGAAGAAGAAAAAAACCACTTCCGTACCATCACTAGTATGATCGATAAAACGAAACGAAGAAATGAAGAAGATGATTATATTCAGAAAGAATTGATTCTACTCCAAGAAAAAATTGGCCATACAAGGCAATTGCACGATCGTTTTGCTAAGCTGGTTATTCAAAATATTTCCTATGAAATGAAATTAAAAGTGGAAAACCCTTCCTTGTTTTGGGAAAACAGTTTGGTCTCCTTTCGAGAGAATATTTATGAAAATTGGTTCATGAAGAATGGAATTCAAACTTTTACGGAAATCGAAACGGTGCTTTCTCCTTTATTTTCACCGAAAAATGAATTTATTTTGCCGCTCGATTGGATTTGGGGTGAGCAAGAATTCGATGAAAAACAACTAACTGATGCCGTAATTGAAGAGGAGGCAGAAGAAAGCATTACTCGTCTGCGAGTGACGAACTGGGAATCTGTCATTAAGGCATGGAGTTATGTTTTTCAATTTTTACAAAGCAACGGAGAGTTTTCGTTAGCAGATTTAGCGACATTGCCATTAGAAGTGCAGGATTTATGGTTTGAAGAATCTGAAACGATTGATTTATGGATGATGTTCGATAAAAAGCCGCTGAAGGTTCAAGTGCTTTATCGAAAGGAAGAAACATTAAGCGATGAGAGGGAAATTCTACTTTATAAACTAATGAAGGAATATCCACAATTTCAAACTTTTGAGGGCACAAAAATCTTTACCGAGTTTGATCTTAAAGCGGAGCCTTTTATATGGTATCAAACGAAAATGACCCCTTTTAAACTATGTGTACAGGAGGAGAAAGGATGAATGCAGAAACGATCAAAAGAGCATCCGCTGTCTATTTTACTTTATTAAAAGATAAAGTAATCGACGAGAATAGTGAACACTTCCAGACTTATTTTGATCCAGAAGTGCGACAGACAGTGCTATTATTAGCAGACGAATCTGGTACATATATCATTGAATCGCCAAAACGCATCCAATTAGTTGTCCAGCCTACTGGTTCCGTCTTTGCTACCAATTTTACCCATATGAAAGACAAGCATCGACAAGTCGAAAATAAGAAACATTTTCATCTTATCAGTGTTGTCATTATGTCATTTTTAGCTGCCATCGATCGCAACCAGGCTGCAAAAATTCGCACGAAGCGCGAAGGGATTAGCTATTACGCATTAGAACGGCAAGTCAACGACCTAATGATTCAATGGGATAGCATTCTTAAAGCTAAACCGACCTTCGGGGAAGACGAACGAATTGATATGAAGGAAGTTGTAACCACCTGGAAATACATGGAGGTTGACACGGACGATTATGGGGTAAAAAAAGGCAATAGACGGACAAGAATCGGTTTAATTGCCGGCGCTATGCGTTTATTAGAGACGGAGGGGCTGATCGTCATTCTGGATCGGGACGATATAGCAAAGGTGATACCAAAACAAGAGCTTTTTGAGCGAATTGAATACCTGTATCACGATTATGACCGTTATGAAGTTTTGAAAAAATTAATGACATCAGAGGAGGATGAGCATGCCGAAAATCCATCGAATTAGAATTGTTGGCCTGAAGTATGATGGCATGCAAAAGCAATATAAAGATACCACTTTTAATTTCCATAATGAAGAGACATCAACCAATGGCCTTATAGCGATGATGAATGGGGGCGGGAAAGGTGTGTTCCTTCAAACGATCTTCCAAATACTCAAACCTGGGACGTCGTGGGGGAAACAAAACAATCGTTATTATCAACAGTTCTTCTTTAATAATAAGGAACAATTTATTCCCTATACCTTTCATGTTCTCATTCAATGGGAATTGGATGGTGCTGACCGTCGGTATCTGATAACTGGAGGAATGTTCTCAGCCGAACAGCGGATCTCGATGAGTGAAGAAAGTGGAAATGAAAGTAAAACATTGGAACAGGAAACAAAAATCCTCCCTACGATTACCTTTTATACGAGAGAATTTGAACGGAAAGAAGAGGCATCGCTTGAGCATATTCCACTCTACGATAATGATGAGGTTGCTGAAATCGAAAGTTTAAAGGACTATTTAAAATGGAATGGATATGACGTTTACCGAGATACGAAGAAGCACTATCGCATCCTTGATACATACGGAATTAACCGTAAAGACTGGGATATTATGAAAGATATTAACAAGGATGAAGGCGGCGTTGGGAAGTACTTTGAGGGAGCGGAGGATGATCATTCCCTGTTCCAAAAACGAATTGTTCCCACTGTTAGTCAAGTCTTGCACAGGACGGAACATCAAAAGAACGATCTTGTGGAGATTTTCAAGAGTCAGGCAAGTATTGCTAAGGACCTGCCTGTTCTCTTAAAAAGAGAGCAAGCCCATAAAGAGTTTTTAGAAGACATTGTCCCATTTGAAGAGCATCTAGCTAAAGGTGTTGAACATAAAGAAATTGTTCAAGCAAGTATACAGGCAGGAAGACAACTGCTGGGTGCTTTAGAGCATTTGAAGCAAACGGAAGAGGAAATGCTGCTTACTTTAGAAAAAGACATAGAGAAATTAATCATAAGGCAAGCAGAACTACGCTATCAAAAAGACAACCTGGAGTATGCAAAAGCTCACAGAGAAGTTATGGATTGGGAAAAGAAATTAGTGGAAGAAAGGAAGAAGCATACTTCCTTACAAGCCATCGTTCTAGAGAAACAGGAGCGAAAGGAAGAGTTAGTATTTCAGGCTTTATTGAAAGAGTGGAGTGAAAATGAACAAAGTATTCGCTCTCTTTCACAGCAAATTGTGACATTGGAACAAAATAGCGGTTTAGAGCAAGTGAATCAAAGAATGGAAGAAATTAAACAAGAAGCTAAAAAGCTATGGAATCAGTCCTATTTATCCATACAAGAAGCGATTATCCAGTATGTGGGATATCAAAAGTTCTTAAAGAAAAAAGGAACGGAGCTGTCGCAACAGGATAAGCAAAAGACAAAAAAGATTGCTCAGCTTAGTACTGAAATTGATTTTCTTTACACGCAGATGCATGCCTTTGAATCTAAGGAAGCGGCACTTATCCAAGCATTTGGCGACCGCTTAAGCTATGACTTAAAGGGATTGATCGAAAGTCTGTTTAAACAAATTGATGACAAAAAGGCTAGATTAGTAGAGTTGCAAGTAAAAGATAAAGAGTCTAGTGAACGGCAAAACCAACTTGCCACTTCACATGGTACCCTCGTCCAATCGATTCAGTTTTCAGAAGAAAAATGTGAAGAATTAAACCTAGCAAATGAAGAGCAAAAGCAAAGAGAAGCAAAATTATTAGATAAACTTCATGGTTTATTAGATGATGCGACAGCGCCGTTTACTCACTCGCTCTTATCGAAGTATTCTATACAAATAGAAGAAATACTAACCAATAACCGACAACAAGCTGAACAAATAAAAAAAGAACTTTGGGAAACACAACTCGACCATTCCTTAAACGATGAGCCCTTTTGGGTTGCAAATAAAGATGTAAAAGAATTAAAGGAATGGATCGATGAGAAGACTGGCATTGATGTGTTTTTTGGAACCCAATTTCTCCAATCCTTACGTGCTGAGGACCTAGCGAATAACCTTATGAAGTATCCACTCCTTCCATACGGTTTGGTCGTAAGCGGGCAGCAATGGCAAAAAATAAATCAGCAGGTTCTTTCCGGAAGAATGTTCAAAAGTCCTGTTCCGATTTTCTTGCGGGAGGAAATGAACAGCGAATATCATCAAACTTCCTTTGTGATCATTAACGGAACCGAGCAAGAGCTATTAACGGATAAAAACCAATTCACCAACTGGAAAATAAAGATTGCTAAACAAATAGAAGAAAAGAAAGATGCACTCCTTGAAATTGAAAAAACAGAAACCTCCTTACGTCATGTTTTAAAGGAAATCGATCGATTTTTATCAAGCGATCTTTCTATTGATATGGAAAAATCTCTCAATCAGGAACAAAACGCGCTTCTTTCTAAGAAAACAAATTTACAGGAAATCAAAGCACAAGAAGAAAAAGAAAAAGAATTACAGCTTCAGCTAAAAGAACAGCTGGAGAATACAAAAGGTAAAATAGAAAAGATTACAAAAGATGTGGAAACATTAGAGGATTTTGATCAAGAAAAAATTCTTCATCAAGAAAATAAACGAGTGAAATTAGAGAAAGAAAAACAAAAGGAAGCCTTAGGTTCTCTGCAGCAAGAAATAGGAAAAGAGCTCCAAAATACAGTTGAACTGCAAAACCAGTGGAATCAAACGTATGTAGAATGGAAGCTGACAACCGAACAAACTATAAAGGAGATCAGGTTCTTTATGGAAGAAGCGGTTTTTCCTACTGATGAAAAAGCAGACCCATGTGATGAGGTCCCTCATCTTTCATCACATTTATTAGAAAAGATAAACGGAAGTATTGGAGAGCTAAAACAGCTCCAGAAATCAAAGGAAGAACAGGCCAGAGAATTACTCGTTATTCTAGCAAAAAAAGAAACCGAACAAAAGCAGCAAAAGAAATTAGAGAAAAAACTCAATGCTCATGATGAGGATTGGAATAAAGCTCCAGAACCAGATGAACCTATCAGTATATTAGAAAATATGCTGCAAACCGCACAGAAGGAAGCGAAGACAGCGGAAAAAGAAGAACGGGAACAAGGAACGGCTGTAACAGTAGCAGAAACGTCCTTAAAGCATGCGACCGAACAGCGTGACAAGTCAGGAAAGAAAGTTGAAAAGCATGAAAAACAGCCGGAAGAATGGGCAGACCTTGACTTAGAAGTAAAGGCTTTAGAAATTAAAGACCAAACGAAATTAACAAAAGAGGAAGTAAAGCAGGCTGAGAAACGCCAAAAAGAAACAGAAACGAATATTGCGGGTTTCGAAGGGGATTTGTTAACCTTATCCGTTATCCTAAAGGAGGAAGCGGCAGCCTTTACGATTCATGATTTAGAAAAAATTAAGAGTCAAGGAAAGGCATGTATCTTATCCTGGTGTGAAGGACATCAAGTGATTCAGGAAGAAGGCCAGGAGAAGCATGCGAAAATCGATCAATCATTAAGGAATTTAAAGCTCACGATTGAAGGAAAAGATTGGGAGATTCGCTTTAAAAATGAGGTATTAACCACACTAGACCATATGGATACAAGGCATTATACACATATCCAAAGTATCGTTAAAAATATGAAGCGTTTTTCACAAAGTGGGTTGGAACAATTAGAACGCGACAAAGAAAGGGCAGAAAAGGCGCAAAACTTCTGGGCAAGCCGTGCCAGCATGAAAGTGATGAGTATATCAGAGGCGATTCGTTCTATGATTGCGAAAATGAAGCTGAAAAATGAACGAGGATCCTTTCCGCTCGTCCAGCTCAAAGAAGACATCTTACCTAAAAAGGCGGAAGATATCGAACCACTGCTGAAGCAGCATTTTGTAACTGCTATTAACAAAATCACTAAACAATTTGATATGATTGATGATCATAATCGCGCCTTAGACGAAGAAATAAAACAACTGATAAGTGATGAGCAAGTTTTATTTGTATCACTCCGAAATCGATATCCTGAGCTGCTCGTCTATAATATGCGAACGGATAATGCCTTTATGTACGGGAAACCGCAAAGAGATCATTATTCAACCTGGCAGACTATTAATCAAGGTTCTAGGACGAAATCCGATGGCAGCGGCGGACAAAAGCTATCCGCTCGAATGGTGATGATGATGATGTTATTATCAGTTAAAAGCGAAACCGATCAAAGCTGGGTTCCTTTAGTCTGTGATAATCCGTTCGGACAAGCAGCCTCTGCACATGTCCTTGACCCGATCTTCGCCGTGGCCGAAAAACTGAAGTTCCAATTCATCGTTGTCACACCGCCTGAACTGGTGAAAACGGAAATCAGCCAAAGATTTGATTCCTATTATAAATTGGACTTCATTCGTGAAAAAGGAAAAGAAATTGTTTCGGACACGATTGTTCCAGCCTTTCGGATTTATCAGGGAGAAGAAGTCGTTCAATAAGGTAATACAATCTTTAATTTGAGGATTTAAACTTAAAAAAATCTCACTTTCGATATGGAGGGTGGGATTTTTATTTTGCAATTCCTTCATCGCTTGAAACAGGAGCTGATTTCGTTTCTGCGAAAAATGGCATGGCTCTAATGTGATTTCATGAATCAGTTCAGGAGCGAGAAAGACCGCGCCTAATAGGATGCTTCTGCTTCAAACAGATTTTCTTGCTGAATATTCGGCAAGCCAATCAGGTAATGGATTTCGGTGGTTAGGAACGCGTTCGTGTTCAATTCTCTCCCGTCCTTTCCTCATCCATTTTTGTAATGTTTCTGGAAAATTATTTTCTTCCAAAGGGAATACAGCAATATCAGCAATCGCAGGTGGAAAAGGACTTTTTCGAATGTGGTTTTTCACCTTCGCCATTACCTTTTCATAATCCATTTCAGAACAAAATTGGAACCATTGCTGGACCGTCTCGTCCTTAAAAATGCAGTTGGGATAAACCGATTCAATAAGTATTAAAAGTTTGACTACCTCTTCCTTGGTCAATGCGATTCCTCCTCTAACATAATTTTCTCTTCATGAATCAGCCATTCCACCCGGTCACACATGGATTCCTTTTTTGACTTTTTAGGCTGTTTGCCGTTTTTCTCTGCTTCTATTATTGACTGGATGGCCTTTTCGCAATACAACGCGCTGTAAGTTATAATAAAAGTGGATGGTTAAATTTATGATAATTTGGATGGTAATTAATTATTATGAACAATAGGTTTTTTTAAAAGTTCATAACAAACGATTAATAATATTAATAAAGAAACATAATAGTTAGACTACATTACATAATAAGGACTGAAATATATGGATTGGAAACCAGATCGCCAAGCCAAAAAAGCTATCTATAAACAACTTGCTGATTATATCGAAAATGGAATTGCAGATGGTACGTTTCCTCCAGATAAACCATTACCTTCTGAAAGAAATTTAGCTAAGGACCTTAACATAAATAGAAGTACAGTAGTTGCAGCATATGATGAATTGGAGTCAAATGGACTAATACAAAGGAATAGAGGAAGCGGGACGACCATAAGTAAAGATATCTGGGGAATTACCAAGAAACGTATACCGAACTGGAACAGGTATATTGAAGCAGGATCGTTTTTACCTAACTTGCCTATAACACAGAGGATAAGGAAGGAAGCAGTAGAACAGAAGTTAATCAATCTAGCTAGCGGCGAACTGTCAGAGGATCTTTTTCCGCTGAAATACCTAAGTGAGATTACTTCTTCTAGATCGTTTATAGGAAGCTTAGGTTATGATCATCCGCAAGGAAACGCAATATTAAGAGAAACGATTGCAAAGCATGTTAAGCAATATAGAAAAATTGAAACAAATCCTTCATCCATATTAATTACATCTGGGGCACAACAAGCATTGCACTTGGTGGTTCAATGCCTATTAAAACAAGGAGATGCAGTTGCATTGGAAGATCCCTCTTATAACTATAATCTTCCGATTTTTAAATCAGCAGGACTGAGACCTTATTTCATACCCGTAAACCAAGATGGTATTAACCCGGATGACTTACTTTCATTACATAAAAAGCATCGAATCCGAATGATATTTTTGAATCCTGCTTTTCAAAATCCAACAGGAGCCTTACTTCAGGAAAAGCAACGGAAAGCGATCTTAGAAATATCTTCAGAACATGGTATACCTGTGGTTGAGGACGATCCTTATAGTTTAACCTCGTTTACAGGGGAAAATATTTCTACTCTAAAATCAATGGATATTAATGGAAATGTCTTATATATTAGCTCTTTAACAAAAATCGTTGCTTCTGGATTAAGAATTGGTTGGATTATTGGCCCCACACCTGTTATTGAGAGATTATCCGATGCGAAGCAGCAAATTGATTTTGGTCATGCTAGTTTTACTCAGTGGATCGCAAATGATTTTTTAGAATCGGAAAATTTCCATTCTCATATCGAAAATTTAAACAAACAATTAGAAAAGAGAAGGGATCAAATTATTACTAGTCTTATATTTTATTTAAAGGATAAAGTTGATTTCTCCATCCCTCAGGGAGGAATTCATATTTGGTGCAGGATAAAAAAAGAAGTGAATGAAATGCAATTACTGGAGGAATCAATCAGAAGAGGAGTTATTTATGTCCCAGGTTACACGATGGGGTCCAAAAAAGGTTTTGTTCGTTTTACATTTGCTAGGGAAAATGAAGAATTAATACATGAAGGAATTAAACGGTTTGCGGAAGCACTTGGATCTATTTAATACTTAAAATTAGAAAGGATCATGTTCATAGGATTACTATAACATTCATTTCGGCAAATCCATTTCAGTTATGTTATAATACTATCAAATCAATGATAAGCGCTCGAATTTTAATTTTTTTCATAATATATTTCTAGCAAAGATATTTTGAAATTCACTTTTCAATTAATACCCAAGCAGCTAATAGTCATTTCCTCACAAGAAACAACGGTATAGGAGCGGTAATCAAATAATTTTATCAAGGAGTGAATTAAATGGTTATTCGAAGTAAAGCCGATGTTGAGTTCTTTTGTGAGAGGTTTGGTGATTTGGCCATCTGGGATGGTTCGAAGCACTACATTGCCCTACAAGATGATCAAAACAACGGAACAGTTACATTTATGCGTTATCCAGATGGCACGCTTACTGCTCATAGGAAGTATCAAACCTTTTGGGATATAAATGAGCTTCCGGTTGATAATAAAGATATATGGCGGTATAGAAAAGTGCTAAACAGTTACTTGAAAAATTTCAATAATTATTAAAGGTGACTTCATTTGGTGGAGTCGCTTTCTTCATTTTCGAGTTACGAGAGGTACAAAGAATTAACCAAAATTAAAAAGTCATAAATAAAAAAAGAGAGCAAGGAATTGGGCGCAGGGGCTGCTGTTCTTGGCCACCCAGCCCACTCTGTGGCGATGCTTGCCAATATGCTGGCAAGAAAGGGTGAAAAGGTTCGTAAGGGTGACGTGATTTTAACTGGCGGCATTACTGCTGCCATTAAGTTTAACTTTGGCGATGTTGTAAGTGGGAAATTTGATGGTTTTGGCGAAGTGTCTTTTACCGTGACAGATTAATAATTGTAGAGAGCAGGGATTTTAATGCCTATTATTCATGTGCAGATGATGGAAGGTAGACCGAAAGAAAAAGTGGCTGAATTAATTCGCAATGTCACGGCCACCGTATCCGAAACATTGGATTCACCAAAGGAGAATATAAGAGTCCTCGTAACCGAGATTCCTAAAACACATTGGGGAAAAGCTGGGGAGCCGGTTGAAAAATAGAAAATGACTTGAGCATGGTGGTAACACCACCATGCTTAAGTTTAATAATGTAAGTTTAAAAATGAGGGGAAATGGCTTGTGCTCGAAAATAAGAAAGATAATTAGAGTACAAAAAACCGACTTCCATTAGGAGATCGGTATTTTACGTTATCGGTAAGTAACCTATAGTTTGAAATTAAATTAAGGCAACACTAGTATTATCTTTTATATATTGATATATATTGATTGCTAAATGAATATTAAATAAAGGTTGACTATCATTCAAGTCCGTTAATAGAATTTCCTCAATTCGTTTTAAACGATAGCTTAAGGTATTTGTGTGAATATGTAAAGAATCAGCCGTTTTCTTTATGTTTTGATTTTGGTCTAAATAAACAATCAAAGTGCTTAACAGTTCGCCTTTTCTAGATTGTTCATATTCAATGAGGGGACCTAATACTTCATGGATAAAATCAATCAATTCTTCCTTTGAATTTTGTAAAATAAACCTCTGAACGCCAAGGTCTGTATAACAAAGGACTCTATGATCAAAACGATAGTTTTTGAGAAACTTTATGCACTTTGTCGCTTCTACAAATGACTCGTGGACAAAGATAAGCCCCTGCTTAATTCTTCCAATCCCAATTGATACGTCTATCTCTCTATATTTATTTTTAATCTCATGATGTAAAATTTTTGCAAGTTCTTTTAATTCAGCAATAATATTGGACGAAGAAACTCTTGAATGCAAAGATAGAAGGGCAACGATTTGATTTTCATCCCTTACTGCCATTACTTGCGAGTTCCTCCCAAGTAATGTATTGGCCATATGGAGTAAATTCCTTATGAAGTGATCGCCGATCACCTTTTGCTCGTTTAACTTATCCTCAAAATTAATAAGTATGGCAACATAGTTTCGGTTAGGGTCAAAATTTAAATTTTTTGCTTTCTGAATAAGTGCTTCATCGATCTGTCCTGAAAAAAGCTTGGTCACGAATTCACCTCTTAAACGCTGCTGTGTTTCAAAAACGGCTTGCTCTTTTCCCAGTTCAAGTGAAATGACTGTACAAGCATGTTCAAGAGCAGCGATATCCACCTCATTCATTTTTTGTTTTGAAAGGATGATTAGCCCGCCTAGAGACTTTAATTTGGACCCAAGTGGCAATACAACTAATTGATACGTTTCATCATTTAATGTTATTTCGGAAACGGTATGTGAGTTTTCAAGTGTTAGGATAATTTGTTTTGCATACGCTTTCATATACTCGGTCATTTCAATTGAAAAGGAGGAATAGCAGGCAGAAGCCCTAAGTTCACCTATTTCATCAAAGAGAAACATATGTTGTCCTATTGTTTTATGTATAAAATTCATAATCGATTGAATTCCTTCTCCATTTACAACGAGATTGGCCAGGTTCCTATGTATTTCGATTGAATGGGAAAGCTTCTGAACCATTTTTTCTTTCTCATAATAAAGATTGGATTTTTCCAAGGCAACTGCTACTTGGTGGCCAATCGCTTCTAATAGATTAATATCCTCTTGCTTAAACTGCAAAGATTGTTCAAAAGAGTCCAATGTAATCACGCCAATACATTTTCCGTTTTGTAAAATAGGTGAAGAAATGACAGATGTAAAATGAAAATTACTCGGAATAGACTGATCCAATAAATCTCCGTTATATGGCGTTAATGTTGACAACGCCTGTTTAATTTCTATCTCATCCCAAAAAATGAGACATTTTTTGGCAGCAAAAGACATCCCAGTCATGGATTCACCGCTAACTAGTTTAATTTGCCTAAAAATATGTGGATAAAATAATCCTTGAGCTGATTTTGCGATGAGTCGATTCTGGCTTTTGTCAAAAATCCATATAGAGCCTCCTCCTGCCGCTTCAACGACAGATATCGTTTCAGTCATGATTGAATCAAAGATCGTATCAATATCTAATTTGGAATTGATAACGTTGGACACATGGATTAAGGACTTTAGTTGCCGATGGGTTAATGTATCTTGCATCTGTCATCATCCTTTCTCTAAGATTTTTTACATTTCATCCATTTTCGTGTTTTTGTGTAAAAGACACAAATTTTTCATATTAATATTCATGAAATTGTACATAGCATAATATTCATAATGATTATATTCTTATTATAAGAAAGTTATGAAAATAATGAAAGGAGTTCAGCGTAAAAAGATAGGTAGTGGAGGCTTAATTTTTTTTGCTTGAAACAATCGGAATATTTAGAAAGGGGTTGAAGATAAATGAATTTTGATTTAACGAAAGAACAAGAGATGATACGCAAGTTAGTTCGAGATTTTGCTGATGCAGAAGTTGCTCCTGGAGCGGATGAACGTGATCGAACGGGGGAATTCCCTAAGGGAATTTTTGCAAAATTAGCAGAGTTAGGGATCATGGGTCTGCCTTTTCCTGAACAATACGGTGGAGGTGAGGCTGACACGATCAGCTTTGCAATTGTCGTTGAAGAACTTAGTCGTGTTTGTGCATCAACAGGAATTACATATTCAGCACATATTTCATTAGGAGGAGCTCCTCTTAATTTATTTGGTACACATGAGCAAAAAGAGAAATACTTAACACCAATTTGTACGGGAGAGTCTTTTGGAGCATTTGGATTGACTGAGCCGAATGCAGGCTCCGATGCAGGGGGAACCCAAACAACAGCAGTTCTTGATGGAGATGAGTGGGTCATTAATGGCTCGAAATGTTTTATTACAAATGCAAGCTATGCTAATCACCTTGCAGTGACAGCGGTAACAGACCGCTCAAAAGGAATTAACGGAATCAGCGCATTTATTGTTCCTACAAATGCTCCAGGATTCACTGTAATCGACAACTACGAAAAAATGGGTCTGCATGCCTCAAATACCACAGAACTTATCTTAGAGAATGTAAGGGTTCCAAAAGAAAATCTGCTGGGAACAGATGGAAACGGTTACAAACAATTTTTAGCTACGCTTGATGGCGGAAGAATTGGAATCGGTGCCATGGCTGTAGGTATTGCTCAAGGAGCCTATGAAAAAGCTCTTCAATATGCAAAAGAAAGAAAACAGTTTGGAAAGAGTTTAGCCAACTTCCAGGCAATCCAATTTAAATTAGCTGACATGGCAATGAATATTGAATTAGCCCGGAATATGGTTTTTAAAGCAGCTTGGTTAAAGGATCAAGGAAGAGCCTTTAAAAAGGAAGCGGCATTTGCGAAATTATTTGCTTCGGAAATATGCATGAGAGCATGTGATCAAGCCGTTCAAATTCATGGCGGATATGGATATATGAAGGAATATCAAGTGGAGCGATTCTTCCGTGATGCGAAACTCTTGGAAATTGGTGAAGGAACATCTGAAGTTCAACGAATGGTTATTGCCAAACAAATTGGATGTTAATGAATTATTTTATTTTAGGATGGCTGTGTTAAAGGTGATGGTTGATCTTAAGACTACGTTGATTGGAGCGAAGCGTCTGGAGCGGAAATCAACAGACTAGTAGAGACATAGTGATTAAATAAAAATTGTTAAAGGAGCCATTACATGGATATCAGTGGAATTTTACAAGTAGTATCAAATAGCAAACTCATTTATCCAGAAGAAGAAAAAGTCCGTTCAACCTCCATTGGGAGCAGCGAAGCATTTCAAGAACTTCTTAAACAATCACAAGAAGATCCTGCTAAATTTTGGGATCGTGCAGCCCGTGAACTTGTTTGGTATGAACCATGGAATGAGACCATTAGTGGACAACTACCCGATTTTCGCTTTTTTTCCGGCGGCATTAGTAACCCAAGTGTAAATTTACTTGATCGGCATGTAGAAAATGGTGGAGGAAACCGGACCGCTCTCATTTGGGAGGGTGAAAACGGGGACACCAAATTTTACACGTATAATATGCTTCTTGCTGAAGTAAATCGTTTTGCGAATGTTCTTAAATCATTTGGTGTAAAAAAAGGTGATTGTGTTGCTATTTTTCTTCCCAATCTGGCAGAAGCCTTTATTTCCGTTTTAGCTTGTTTTCGAATTGGTGCTATTTACAATACAATTTTCTCAGGATATTCGGAAAAATCATTGACAGACCGTCTCATCAATTTTGAGCCAAAAGTATTGATCACTGCGGATGCAACAGAACGTCGTGGTAAATTCATTCCTTTAAAAGAAAAAGTTGATCATGTTGTACCATTTATCCCATCGATCGAAGCAGTCATTGTTGTCGACCGATTAGGTTCTGAGGTTCAAATGAAAGAAGGGCGAGATTACTGGTGGCATGAGCAGACAAAAGCGGCAAGTATCGTTTGTGAACCAGAGAGAATTGAAGCGAATGAGAGCGGTATTGTGTTTTATACAAGTGGTACGACAGGTAAACCAAAAGGCGTCGTGCATTCCGGCATGGCTTTTGTCACACAGAATTACACATATGCCAAGTATCATATGGATCACCATCAAGACGATGTTTTCTGGTGTACCGCGGATATCGGCTGGTTAACCATGCATATTTGGGGAATTACAGGTGCCTTAGCGAATGGTGTAACAACCGTTGTCTTTGAAGGGGCTGTTGATTATCCAACAAAAGATCGTTTTTATCAAATCATTGAAAAATACAGGGTGAATAAACTGTTTACTGCCCCAACAGCATTAAGAATGTTAAAAAGTATGGGAGAAAAGGCAATAGAGAAATTTGATTTATCGTGCCTCGATGTCATTTCCCTTGTTGGAGAACCTTTCGATCCGGAAACCTGGCATTGGACATATGAAGTTTTAGGAAAGAAGAAGGTATATATCAATAATACTTGGGGTCAAACCGAAACCGCGGGATCGCCTATAGCTGGAGCAGCTTGGCTGACGCCGATGAAACCGGGTTCCTCAGGTACTGCCTTTTTAGGTGCGGTTATGGATATCGTTGATGTAGAGGGCAATCCAGTTAAACCTGGTGTCTTAGGAAATCTGGTTATTAGAAAACCATTTCCTATGCTATGCCGGACACTTTGGAAAGAACCAGAACGATATTACGCATCCTATTATAGCCAAGTGGATGGCTGCTATTATGCTAGCGACCTAGCATTAATAGATGATGATGGATATTTATGGGTAGTTGGCCGTTCAGATGACGCATTTAATGTAGCCGGACACCGTTTAAGTACAATGGAGATGGAGAGTGCTGTACTTGAATGTGAGGGTGTCTCTGAAAGCGCAATCATTGGGATCCCAGATGAAATTAAAGGAGAAGTTCCGCTCGCATTTGTCCGTTTGGCCGATGGTTATGAAGGAACAGAGGAATTAAAACAACTAATAAATAATCGCATCATTCAACAAATTGGTAAGATTGCAATCCCAAAATCAATTATTTTTACAGATATGTTGCCGAAAACAGTCAGCGGAAAAATCATGCGCCGCTTATTAAAGGAAATTGTTGTATCAGGAAAGGTTTCCGGCGACATTACAGGACTAGAAGACCCGACGACGGTTGTACAAATCCAAAAAATAGTTGCTGAAAAGTCATCAGTTAAATAGTTATTAATTAGAGACAGTCATTTGTCAGGAAAATCACCGGCAAATGACTGGTTCCATATTACTAGATTAAGAGTTAAAGATAAACGTAAAGAATGTTGCAAAATGAATAATTAGACTTTTACATATCTCCTTAATCATCAAAGTTTAAACTTTGTAATGATGCTGACGAGTTTTGAACCTTCTTAGATAAAAGATAGAAAGGGTGGAAAGGCATGTTCAAAAAAGTTTTAATTGCTAATCGTGGCGAAATTGCTGTCCGTGTAATCCGTACATGCAAGGCCTTAGGGATTACCACAATTGGAGTTTACTCAGAGGCTGATGCGGATGCTCCACATGTAAAAATGGCAGATGAGGCCTATTTAATCGGAGGTTCCCGTGTAGCAGAAAGCTATTTAAATATCAATAAAATTCTAGAGGTCGCTCAGCTTTCAGGAGCGGAGGCTATTCACCCGGGATATGGCTTGCTGTCTGAAAATACGGACTTTGCCCGCCGCTGTGAGGAAGCAGGACTTGTATTCATCGGGCCTTCACCAGAAGTTATTTCTAAAATGGGAAGTAAGATTGAATCACGCAAAGCGATGGAGGGAGCGGGTGTTCCTGTCGTTCCAGGGATTACCTACCCACTGGCAGATGAAGAGGAAGCGGTAGAAGCGGCGGGCCGCATCGGTTATCCCGTTATGCTAAAAGCCTCCGCTGGGGGTGGCGGAATTGGAATGCAGGTGGTCCATAACGGGGATGAAATCCGAAAAGCATTTGCGGGGAACCAAAAGCGGGCTACTGATTTCTTTGGCGATGGAGCAATGTATATTGAAAAATTTGTTGAAAATCCAAGACATATTGAGATTCAAATCTTGGCAGACAGTTTTGGAAATACCGTTTACCTTTGGGAACGTGAATGTTCGATCCAACGCCGTCATCAAAAAGTCGTAGAGGAAGCCCCATCATCGTTTATTACTGAAAAAACTCGTACCAAGATGGGGGAGGCTGCAGTAAAAGCGGCTCAATCAATTGGGTATAAAAATGCAGGAACAATCGAGTTCTTAGTTGATGAAGAGCAAAACTTCTACTTTCTTGAAATGAATACCCGTTTACAAGTAGAGCATCCTGTTACGGAAGAAATTACAGGTTTGGATTTAGTTGAAGAACAATTACAAATTGCTGCAGGTGAAGCTCTGAAATTTTCTCAAGAAGACGTAAAACGTGAGGGTCATGCCATTGAGGTTAGAATCTATGCGGAAGATCCCAAAACATTTTTCCCTTCACCTGGAAAAATAACAAAATTAGAGTTGCCGAACGGTCCTGGAGTTCGACATGAATTAGCCATTCACGGTCAATCCGCAGTCACTCCTTTTTATGATCCAATGATTGCTAAGCTTGTCGTCAAAGGCAGCAATCGTGAAGAGGCAATAAATCGTCTGCAAGCTGCATTAGCTGATTATCATATTGAAGGTATTAAAACAAATATCCCAATGCTGCAAGAGGTTATTGCCCACTCGGCATTCCATTCAGGTGATACGACAACAGACTTTGTTAACAAGTATTTAAAGACTAAAAAAGAAAATAAAGTAAAATAGGAGGAATTATCATGAGTGAAGTAATTGCAGTCATGGCAGGAAATGTATGGAAGGTATTAGTTAAAACTGGAGATCAGGTAGAAGAGGGCCAAGATGTTGTGATTTTAGAATCGATGAAAATGGAAATTCCAATTGCCGCTGAATTCGATGGAACGGTGAAAGAAGTGAAAGTGAACGAAGGCGACTTTGTTAATGAAGGCGACGTCATTGTAGTAGTTGAATAAAGCCTGGATAAAGGTTGAAAGGAGATGAAACAATGAAGTGGCCGGAAGGTGTAACGATTAAAGAGGTTGGTCCTCGTGATGGATTGCAAAACGAAAAGGCATTTATATCAACAGAAGATAAAATTGCTTGGATTAATCAATTGTCAAATAGTGGACTAAAACATCTTGAGATTACCTCTTTTGTTAATCCCAAATGGATTCCTGCACTTTCAGATGCAGTTGCCGTTGCTACTGGCATTACCAAAGTGCCTGGTGTCACCTATACAGCACTCGTTCCTAACCTTCAAGGTTTGGAACGGGCATTTAAAGCGAACATTGATGAAGTAGCAGTTTTTATGTCAGCAAGCGAAACACATAACCTAAAAAATATCAATAAAACGATTGGCGAGACTTTCCCTGTGTTACGGGATTTGGTCAGAGAAACCATTTCAGCAGGAAAATTAAGCAGAGGTTATGTTTCTACTGTTTTTGGCTGTCCGTATGAAGGTGATGTTGATATCGATGCGGTCATAAGAGTGACCGAAACATTATTTGAAATGGGTATTGCAGAGTTGTCTCTCGGGGACACAATCGGTGTGGCAAATCCAAGGCAAGTTCAAAATGTGTTGGAAGTTTTATTAAAAAGATTTCCAGCAGATAAATTAGCAATGCATTTTCATGATACACGTGGAACGGCTTTGGCCAACATCTTAGTATCGTTAGAAATGGGAATTACCATTTTTGATTCTTCGCTTGGCGGCCTAGGAGGTTGTCCTTATGCGCCTGGAGCATCCGGAAACGTGGCAACAGACGATTTACTCTATATGCTTCACGGGATGGGAATTTACACTGGTGCTGATCAGCAAAAGCTGCTTCATGCATCCCAATTCATTCAGGAGAAACTTGGCAGACCTTTACCAAGTAAAAGTTTTCAAGCCGCGAGTTCCAAGCTGAGTGGAAAGCTTGGAAATGCTTTGTGAGAAAGGTGAGATCATGAGTAAAACCATATTAGTTAACAAGATGGAAAACGGAATCGTGATGATTACTTTAAATAGGCCGGAAGCTGCTAATGCTTTATCCTTACAGATGTTAGAGGGGCTTAAGGGCGCCATTCTTACCTGTAAATATGATCGATTAGTCCGCTGTATCGTCATTACAGGGGCTGGGGAGAAAGCTTTTTGTGCGGGAGCTGATTTAAAGGAACGAGCTGGAATGGATCCAGTTGAGGTGAGGAAGACGGTTTCTTTGATCCGTGAAACTATCAACTCTTTAGAATCATTACCACAACCGGTCATAGCGGCAGTGAACGGCGTTGCTTTTGGCGGAGGAACTGAACTAGCGCTCGCTTGTGATATTCGTATTGCCTCTGAAACTGCGAAACTTGGACTGACGGAAACATCATTGGGAATTATTCCTGGTGCAGGCGGAACACAGCGTTTACCAAGATTAGTAGGAAAGGGACGTGCTAAAGAGCTGATTTTCACAGCAAGACGAATTGATGCAAAAGAAGCCCTTGAGATTGGATTAGTAGAGTATACGGTCCCTGTTGAAAGCTTAATTGATAAAGCATTAGAAATTGCAGGACAAATTGTTCGGAATGGTCCGATTGCCGTTGCACAAGCAAAGTTCGCAATCGATAAAGGCTATGATGTTGATATAAACACCGGTCTTGCCATTGAGCAAAATGCCTATGAAGTGACGATGCCAACAAAAGATCGTTTAGAAGGATTACAGGCTTTTAAGGAGAAACGCGCCCCAATCTACAATGGTGAATAAGAAAACTAGATTAATAGGAGGAAAAATAATGACAGTGGATATGAAACCTTTACAACAAACTCTGAATGATCGAGTCGAACAAATCAAAAAGGGCGGAGCTCCCAAATATCACGAAAAAAACCAAGAGCAGGGAAAACTGTTCGTCCGCGAGCGTTTATCATTATTATTCGATCCTGGCTTTGAACTGGAGGATGCGCTATTTGCAAACTGCATGGCGGGGGATCTTCCTGCAGATGGTGTTGTGACAGGGATGGGCAAGATTAATGGCCAGCTTGTCTGTGTGATGGCTAACGATTCAACGATCAAAGCTGGTTCTTGGGGAGCTCGGACGGTTGAGAAAATCATTCGAATCCAAGAAACAGCTGAAAAACTTCGGGTACCATTATTATACCTGGTAGATTCTGCTGGAGCGCGGATAACGGATCAGGTGGAAATGTTCCCTGGGCGTCGTGGGGCAGGAAGAATCTTTTACAATCAAGTAAAACATTCAGGTAAAGTTCCTCAGATCTGTATTCTGTTTGGACCATCTGCTGCTGGTGGAGCCTATATTCCAGCTTTTTGTGACATTGTTATTATGGTTGATAAAAATGCATCGATGTACCTGGGATCACCGAGAATGGCCGAAATGGTTATTGGTGAAAAAGTAACCTTGGAGGAAATGGGCGGCGCGCGCATGCACTGTTCTGTTTCAGGCTGTGGTGATGTTCTTGCAAAAAATGAAGAAGAAGCCATTTCAATGGCAAGAAACTATCTTTCTTATTTCCCTGCTAATTTTTCAGAGAAACCGCCAGTTCGTGAGTCTGTGGCTCCTAAACCATTGAAAAAACCATTAGATGAGCTGATTCCGGCTAATCAGAATGCACCATTTAATATGCATGATCTAATAAACGGGATTATTGATGAAGACTCCTTTTTTGAAATCAAAAAACTTTTTGCTGGCGAACTTATTACAGGACTTGCCCGCATGGATGGGAAACCTGTCGGAATCATTGCCAATCAGCCGCGTGTTAAAGGCGGGGTATTATTCCACGATTCAGCAGATAAAGCCGCAAAATTTATTAATCTTTGTGATGCCTACCATATTCCCCTTTTGTTTTTAGTTGATGTGCCTGGATTTATGATAGGTACAAAGGTAGAACGGGCAGGAATCATTCGTCATGGTGCGAAAATGATTTCAGCAATGGCTGAAGCAAGTGTTCCAAAAATCTCTGTTATTGTACGTAAAGCATATGGAGCTGGTCTTTATGCAATGGCTGGCCCTGCATTTGAACCGGATGCTTGTCTTGCATTGCCTTCTGCTCAAATTGCGGTTATGGGACCAGAAGCAGCAGTTAATGCCGTTTATGCTAATAAAATTGCAGAGCTTCCTGAAGAGGAGCGAACCGCATTCATAGAACAAAAACGTGAGGAATATAAAGAGGACATTGATATTTACCATCTAGCTTCCGAAATGGTGATCGACGGTATTATTCCAGCAAACTCATTGCGTAAAGAGCTTGTTAATCGTTATGAGGCATACTCTTCAAAATATCTCATTTTTTCAGAACGAAAACATTCTGTATATCCGGTCTAATTTTTAACAGTTAATTTCAAATGTAAGAGACTTTATCTTAATAAGGAGGCGGATCCTGTGAAGAATGGAAAAATTGTAAACTCCTTTGTGGAAGCAATACAAGATATTTCAGATGGCGATACAATCATCGTCGGTGGTTTCGGACTGTGCGGAATTCCGGAAAAAGCAATTCTTGCCTTAAGAGATCAAGGAACGAAGGATTTAACAATCGTTAGCAATAATTGTGGTGTTGATGATTGGGGGCTTGGTCTGCTGCTTGCAAATAAGCAAATTAAGAAAATGGTTTCATCGTATGTCGGTGAAAATAAAATTTTTGAAAAGCAGTTTTTAAGCGGTGAGCTTGAGGTCGAACTAGTCCCTCAAGGAACGCTTGCTGAACGAATTCGTGCCGGCGGCGCCGGAATACCTGGTTTTTATACGGCTACTGGGGTGGGAACTCCAATTGCAGAAGGAAAAGAGCACAAGGAGTTTAAAGGAAGAACCTATTTATTAGAAGAGGGAATTATCGGCGATTTTGCCCTGGTGAAAGCCTGGAAGGCCGACCCGCTTGGAAACCTTGTTTTCCGAAAAACATCACGCAACTTTAATCCATTGGCTGCAATGGCCGGGAAAATTACAATTGCAGAAGTCGAGGAAATCGTTGGGGTAGGAGATTTAAATCCAGAAGAAATCCATACGCCAGGAATCTACGTTCAACGTGTGCTGCTCGGAACAAACTATGAAAAACGGATAGAAAGACGTACAGTAGTACAAGCCTAATAGTTTAAAAGAGACAAGGAGTGAGTGGATTGAAGGATGCGCGGTTAACCATTGTAAAACGAGCGGTTCAAGAAATTCAGGATGGAATGAACGTAAATTTAGGGATTGGGATCCCTACCCTTATTGCCAATGAAATTCCAAGCGAATACAACGTCTTGCTTCAATCAGAAAATGGCTTATTGGGCATTGGACCTTATCCTGTTGAAGGTACAGAAGACCCCGACCTAATAAATGCGGGAAAAGAAACGGTAACTGCTGTACCTGGTGCTTCTTTTTTCGACAGTGCAGAATCATTTGCAATGATTCGTGGCGGTCATATCGACCTTGCTATCTTAGGGGGAATGGAAGTTTCTGAAACAGGAGATTTGGCTAATTGGATGATTCCAGGGAAGATGGTCAAAGGAATGGGCGGAGCCATGGACTTAGTAAACGGTGCAAAACGTGTTGTGGTTATTATGGAACATGTTAATAAGCACGGAGAATCAAAGGTCAAAAAAGAGTGTTCACTTCCCCTTACTGGAAAAGAAGTGGTCCACCGTTTAATAACAGATTTGGCTGTATTTGATTTCACTCCGGAAGGAATGGTTCTCGTGGAAACCCAGGACGGAGTATCGGTTGAGGAAGTTATTGAAAAAACGGAGGCTTCATTTAAAATTGGTGTCGAATTACTAGTGAAGTAAAAGATTGGACTGGTCCCAGTGATAGGATAAATTTTATTAGGGGTTTCTCACACAGTTCCATCAAAAATATCATAAATTAACCGCACTGGATTTTATCACTCGTGCGGTTTTTTGATATTATTTCAAGAACTTATGAAGCCGGTCATTATAAGTTATGTATTTTGAGCTTCAAAATATGGTTTCAAGTTTTTGCATTTTCAATCTTATAATCATTTAAAAAGTATTGAGACTAGGTCTCATACAAACTTTCTAAGATACGTATAACTTCTCCAGTAGGAATTTTCATATCATCATTAATCCATTTTCGTATGATTTCAATTGTTCCTCCAGTTATATAGGTGAAATAATATTCTAATTGAGTCTCATTAGCATTTGGAAACTGTTTTTTTATATCTTCGATTTTTTTTTCATAAGCAGAATTCAAAATGGTGCTTAGCACATGAGAGCTAGTTTTTTCATTAAAAATAATTTTACAATGCTCTTTATTTTCAAGTATCAAATTAAATATTTCATTAAGCATATTTTGAAGAGATTCGTCTCCAGAAATATTAATGGTACTCATCAACTTCTCTATCATTTCTTCCTCGATACTTCTCATTAAATCAAACGGATCATTGTAATAAGAATAAAAAGTTCCACGATTAATATCTGCTTCTTTGCAAATATCGGTAACCGTAATTTTGTTTAGGTTTTTTTCTTGAAGCAGCATTAATAAAGCATCGATAATGACTTTTTTACTATACAATGTTCTCCGGTTTCCTTTTACGCCAACCATATTATGCTCCTCCTCTTTAAAAACCAAATCTATTTCAATAGGGATTTTATTGAACAAAATACAAAAGATTTGTCCGTTTAATAACATAAGTTTTCAAATTGCTTATTGTTACCTTCCATTAGATTTAATATACTTTTTTCATGCCATTAAATCAACGGAGTGTTTAAATAATAACTAGTTGTTTTTATGTGTTGTATGAAAAATAAATATTTTAAACGAAATTATCTGGGAGGGTAAAAGGTGAGAAAGATTATAAAAGGCCGTTGGGCTATTTTCTCTTTATGGCTAATCGTGACGATCGTGCTTACAGTTATTCAGCCAGACATCAATGCAATATTAAGACAACAAGGGCAGCAAGGTGCAAATAGTAACAGCCCCTCAGTGGTCGCAGATAATATTCTAAAGAAGATCGATACGGCTAAAGGTACCAACGATCTTATCGTTTTTTATGATAAAGATAAAATTTCAGATGAAGAAATGGACAAAATCGGTGATGCTGTCAAGGACATTAGCGATAGCAGCACAGTGCTAGGGATTACAGATATGATTGATCCTTTTAGTATGCCGGATGCCAAAAGCTCTTTAGTTTCTAAGGATGGCACCACTCTTATGGTCAGCTTTAAGCTTGATAAGAAATCAAGGGAAGTAGATGATATAAAAAAAGAACTGGATAGCAAACTCAATCAAGTACCTGTGGAATACTACCTAAGTGGTGAAGACTTTATCAATAATGATTATCTGAAGGCATCTCAAGGTGGAGTAGAGAAAAGTGCTGCATTGACAGTTATCTTTATTTTAGTCGTACTTGTCATTGCGTTTAGGTCTGTAGTTACTCCTTTGATATCCTTAGTGGCTGTAGCCTTTTCCTATCTTTGTTCCATGGGAATTGCAGCTCAATTAATTGATAAAGCAGGATTTCCGATTACAAGTCTTACGCAAATGCTCCTAGTCCTGATTCTCTTTGGGATAGGTACAGATTACAACATACTACTTTTTAATCGATTTAGGGAGGAGCTATCCCTAGGCCACTCGATCGATGAATCCATCGTAAATACCTATAAAACGGCAGGGAAAACAATTGCTTATAGTATTCTCACTGTTTTTATTGCTTTCCTTGCTCTCGTTTTTGCTGAATCGCCTATTTATAAATCCGGTGTTGTTGTGGTAATCGGTGTAACGATTCTATTGCTGGAAATTTTGACCCTAACACCTTTCATCATGAAAGTATTAGGTCAAAAACTTTTCTGGCCTTCCAAAAATGTTGGTGGACATAAGGAAAACAAATTCTGGGGTAAAACATCCTCCTATGCAACAAAGCATCCTCTTCTACCAGTGGTCTTAATTCTTTTGATCATCGGACCGATGGTGTATTTACATGAGGAAAAGCTTAACTTTGATACCATTGGAGAACTTGGAAATAAATATCCTTCCACTAAAGGCTTTAATTTAATTGCGGAGCATTTTGGTAAAGGCCAGGCCATGCCTGCTACTGTTGCTATTGAACATATGGAAGCCCTGGATACTAATGAATCTCTTGTCGTAATCGATAACTTAACCGAAAGACTGAAGAGTATTAAAGGTGTGGATCAGGTTTCTTCGGTAACACAACCTCAGGGAAAGCAAATTGAAGATTTCTACATCGATAGTCAAATGGGGTCCGTTACGGATGGTATTTCAAAAACTCAAAATGGTGTGGATCAAATAAATGATGGATTAAAGCTGGCTCAAGAAAAACTTGGATCAGCAGACTTTTCAAAGGTTAGCCAAATGGTGGATGGTACGGCAAAGCTTCAAGATGGTGTGGCTGCCTTAACCAATGGATTAAAGCAAATCCAGGCTGGTATCGATGATGGGGCAAGTAATTCACAAACGATAAGTAATGGTATAGCGGCCATAGAAACGAATCTCTCAAAGATGAGTAATGGAGTAGCAGTATTAGCTGATAATTATGGGAAAATGCAGGCTGGTTACAAAGAGATGGGAACTCACTACCAAGATGCGGCAAGGGCTCTTCTTGGTGTAAAAGGTGCAATTTCTCAAATGCAACTAATGGTGGCTGCTCTAGGAAATAGTTATTCAGATTCTGAGAAAGATGCTAATTACCAAGCATTAAAGCAAACAATAGATCAGTTATCTTCATCTTTAAACCAAATTACACCGGAAGGAATAAGAGCATTAAATGAAAATTATAATGGAGTAACTTCTGGTTTTGGTACAGCCAATAAAAATCTTGTAAGAATAAGCAGTGGTCTCTCCCAAATGACCGATGGTTTGAAAAAACTCGAAAGCGGCCTTGGGAAAGCATCTTCAGGAATAGGCACAATCGTTACAAATATGAATAGTGTAACCGATGGGCTGGGGCAGATGAAATCAGGTCAGCAGCAACTTGTAGACGGTCTTAATGGATTCAGTACTTTTGGTCAAAAGCTGTCCGATGTTAACGGCGGATTGGAGCAAATTTCTGACGGATTAGGACAAACGAATGGTTTCTTAACGCAATTTAAAACAAATAAAACATTCTTTATTCCAAAGGAAGCCTTGACGGACAAGAACTTCAAAAAATCATTAGACGCGTTTATGTCCAATGATCGAAAAATTACTAAGATGATTATTGTTTTAAAAGCTGATCCTTATTCAAAAGAAGCTTTAAGTACGATTAATAAAATAAATTCAACAGTTTCTGATGGACTTAAAGGCACAGTCCTTTCACAGGCAAAGTTTGGTGTCTCAGGACCAAGTGCCACTACAAATGATATGAATAATATATTGAGCCGGGACCTGAATAAAACAACAGCTATAGTAATTATTGGAGTATTACTTGTGCTGTTCTTTGTGATAAGATCTTTCTGGATACCGGTTTTCATAACTGGGTCTCTTATTGGAGCATACTATTCAGCCATGTTCATGATAAATTATATTTTCATAGATTTACTGGGATTTGAAGGAATATCTTCGTTCGTTCCATTTTTCTCATTCATTATCATTGTTGCCTTGGGAGTGGACTATAGTATATTCCTGATGATGCGCTTTAAGGAATATCCACAATTGTCGCCAAAAGAGGCAATCGTGGTGGCTTCCAGGCAGACAGGTGGGGTAATCATATCCGCAGTTATCATACTTGGCGGTACTTTTGCTACACTAATGCCTTCCGGAATCCTTCTTTTGTTTGAATTGGCGATTGCTGTCATTACAGGCCTCGTAGTGCTTTGTTTTGTACTACTTCCTGTCTTTTTGCCGGCGATGATTGCCATGCCAGATGCTCTTGCCAATTTATTTTCAAGAAAAAAGGCAGATGACTTAAGTTTGGAGGAAAAAGTACTATAAGTACTATGTTTCACGGCATCAAAAGTCTGAGTATGTAATTGTCTGAACAGTAAAAAGGACTTAACTCGTTGGTTAAGTCCTTATATAAAATGGATTCGTTAGTTTTCCTTAGTAATTATTAGGCTTAAGCCAATAATTCATTCCTTTCCTAAAGTTTATTTATCGAAAAGGATTATCCATTTAATCCTTTTGTTTCGATTTTACTAGTATGAAGTTTTTTCCGAAAGGACAATCCTAATCACCACCTCCTCGACATTAAATTGGATGGGTTCTGATCACCTGGACCGATGAAATCTAATGCGGCAGGAGAAAATACTTTAACTTTTCTTTTAACGTCCTCCAAAGCAATTCGGATCGGCTCAAGAACTACATGATTCTGAAAGACATTACCTCCCATGATTATCCTCTTTTTCTTCCTCCTTACGATGGCATTCATATTTTTCTTGCTATCTGTGTTAACAGTGACACTCTGTTTCACTTTCTCATTAAGTACTAATAGTCCTTTCTCGGTTTGGAAAACTTCTTCTTCAATCGAAGCGACTATTCCGATTTCTCGTTTGTTTACGACCAAGATGAAGTTATATCCTGTTTCAGTTTTCTTTTGTAAAATGTTTACTTCATCTGTGATAAACGTGACGAATTCTTCGGGTTCTTTCGTGTGTGAGTCTTGAGAGTTTTCTTTTTGCTTAATGACTCGATAATATGCTTTTGCTCCAATTCCTTCATCTGTAAAATCAAAAGGTTTTATACTCTGGGTGCGTACAAAGAATAATTGATTTACCTTCTCTTTACTGTTTAATTGGACACATAAAGCAACATCTTCTTTCATCACCGTTCCTTCTTCGTCAGAAAGCATAGGGACATTCATTTTCATCCCTGGAAATTGAACGAAGATATAACTGAAGTTTTTCTTAGGCTGCACATTCGAAAGTCTCATAAACTCACAACCTTTCCGATTTGTTACAAGATTATTTTCCTTGTAGGTGTATAATTCAATATCGTTCTTCACATTCCTGTATGATTAGAAAGAGTTTTCATCGTCACTTTCTTATGAAATGCGATGGATCCTCCTAAATTATGAGTAAATCTACTATCGAAACATGTAAATGATAAAATTCTGCTTTCTAAAACGACAATTTACAGCCTATTATTGAGTATATTTTATAAATCCTGTCAGATCCTTTTTTTTTGGAATTTTTTTAGGTTGTGCACTATATGGAAGGATATGGCTAAAAAAGTAAGGATGTCAGTGCTATATTCTCGAGTTTGAATGACATTCCTGTATACAGCAAAATACACCGTTTTTTTGACTTTGTGTGACTTAGAATTCAATGATAAGATGAAACCTACGTAAAAGAACAATTCGCCCAGGGGAAAAGAACTGAAAGGAATGATTTGTTATCAATCATTTACAATTAAGTTATACGAGCGAAATGGAAAAAGCGATGTATAGTTCACATGGTGTAGGTTATGAAGATTACAGAAGACATCATACAGTGAGAATGAGAGTCGAAAAACGCCGTAAAAAGGATTATATTAATTGTCGTAGAATGGTTGCAGAGTTAGACCGGCTTGTTCATTTTAATAATCGATTAAAGGCATGAATTAAAGTGGAAACCAATGTGAATGAACACTGGTTTCCTTATTTTGATTAAAAGCAAAAATAAATAAGAAAAATTCCCCATCCTTGTCTAATTTAAGGGTGGTTTTTTCCCATTTATTTAACTTATAAATAGGTTAATCTTAACTGGACAAGAAAATTTAGGTTCAGTAGACTAAAAACTAGTTCATAATAAATACCTTTATTATCATAAGAGGTCATACAAGCAACTTTAATTAGAGGGGAAGAACCTAACCTGTCCAATATCTTTTTCCTTCAGGATTTTATAAGGATTAAGGTTTTGCTCTGAAATAATTAGAAAGCAATAGTAAAATTTCCTGTCACCTAATCTACTATAGCGGAGGAATGAAAATGTTAGAATTTGATACAAATATGGACCAACTCGCCAAGATAAAAGTTATCGGTGTTGGGGGCGGAGGAAACAACGCCGTGAATCGAATGATCGACGAAGGAGTTGAGGGTGTAGAATTTATTGCCGTTAATACAGATGCACAAGCTCTTAATCAATCAAAAGCAGCGGTCACGATGCAAATCGGTACTGCATTGACAAGAGGTTTGGGAGCAGGGGCAAACCCGGAAATAGGTAGAAGAGCTGTGGAAGAAAGCAAACAGCAAATAAAAGAAGTGTTAGCAGGCGCAGACATGGTTTTCGTTACAGCCGGTATGGGCGGTGGTACAGGCACAGGGGCAGCGCCAGCCATAGCAGAAATTGCTCGCAATCTTGGTGCACTGACTATTGGTGTTGTAACACGTCCGTTTAAGTTTGAAGGCAAAAAGCGTGCATCTAACGCAGAAAGTGGAATTAACGAAATGAGGGAAGCAGTAGATACCTTAATTATTATTCCCAACGATCGATTATTAGAGATTGTAGATAAAAAAACACCCATGATTGAAGCTTTCCGTGAAGCGGATAATGTACTACGCCAGGGTGTTCAAGGGATTTCCGATTTAATTGCTGTGCCAGGTTTAATCAACCTTGATTTTGCTGACGTGAAAACGGTCATGTCCCATAAGGGAACTGCCTTAATGGGAATTGGTATTGCAAAAGGTAAAGATCGTGCTGTTGAGGCTGCGCAGAAAGCCTTAAATAGTCCCTTACTTGAAACTTCCATCAATGGAGCTCATGGTGTGATCATGAACATAACTGGTGGAATTAATTTAAGTCTTTTTGAAGTACAGGAGGCAGCCGATATAGTTGCTTCTGCTTCTCATGAGGAATTAAATATGATTTTTGGTTCGGTCATTAACGAAAACTTAGAAGAAGAAATTATCGTAACTGTTATTGCCACTGGATTCACTGAGCAAGAGGAGATATTAGCACAACCGCTTTCCCAGCCATTAATGGAAGAAATGTCTAATCCATATCAAAGGGAACAACGTAAACAGCGTGAACCAATAAACCGAGGCGAACCAGTTCAAGATTATGAAAGACACTCAGAACAATCAGAAGAATCTCTGAATATACCAGCGTTCTTGCGCAATCGAAAAAAACGATTTTTATAAATATAACATCTGCATTTTCATAGGTTGGTAGATAAATACAAAGTACTTAGACCCAAATTCTTGAAGAAATAAAAGGCTTTGCGCCTATTAGATAGTCCTACTAAATTTGGGATTGTGGCAGAAGAATTCATTGAACTTTATCGAAGATTAAGAGGTAATTGAACTGGGGTGTAATCCCGTGATCCATTAATCACAGAAACCCTGCATGTTATAGGTTGTTAAAGAGGTTGCTAACATTAGCAACCTTTTTTAAATGTTTCAAAATATAGTACTGGCCAATATGGAGCCATCTTAGGGATCATGGGGATAGGGATGTGGACAGCCGTTGTTTTCTTCTTGTTATCCTTCTTACTTAAAGAAACTCACCGGTAAAAGTATCTCGTGATATTTCAGAAAATTCCGGAATTAATATATCTCTTAAAATAAATAAAGGACGCTTTCATAATGTGTTGGAAAATACATTACGAAAGCGTCTTCGTGTTACCTTTAAAATAATTTCTACACTTGTTATTTTTTCAATGTAGTGGTTGAACTTCTAATCACAAGTTCTGGCTCGTATACGATGGATGGAGGAATGTTATCCTTCTTTTCGACAGCAGCAACAATCCATTTTGCAGCATCAATCCCCATTTGCATTTTTGGATGGGTTACTGATGTTAGTTTTACATCTGATGCCTCTGCTAAAAAGGAGTCATCGTAGCCAACAATCGAAACATCATCAGGAATACTTAATCCAAGATCTCTTAACATATTTAATATTTGTAAGGCCAGTTGGTCATTGTAACAAACAATTCCTGAAGGGATTGAATCTGCATTGAAAAATTTTTCTAATCGTTCTAATAATCTGCTATCTTTTTCTTCGGTGGTAAAGGTAATCACCATCTCCGGGAAAAATGTGATGCCATGCTCTCTGAAAGCGCGGATAAAGCCCTGCATACGATTTACCCCTTGGAGGTCATCCGTTTTAAAAAGTCCAACTATCTTTTCATGTCCTAATTTAATTAAATGTTCAGTAGCCGCAAATCCGCCGTGTTCATCATTCACAACGATATGAGGAGGCATAAGCTGGGGATAGAATTGGTTAATCATTAAGTATGGGATATGGTTCTGTTCTAATTCCAGATAGTAATGAATGTTAGGATTGTAATTGCTGCTTTTAGTAGGCTCAACAATAAGACCGTCAATGTTCCTGCTTAACATCGTTTGTAAACATTGTTTTTCTTTCTCAACATCATTATCCGTACAAGCAAAGGTTAAAGAATATCCCTCAGCTGTTAGATATGATTCAATGCCTTTGATAATGGAAGGGAAAATATAGTCAGAAATGTAGGTGGTTATAACTCCGATATTCTTTCCATTACTCGATTGATGCTGGATTTGAGGCTTTTCATTCCACAACTTATTGGAACAAAAGGTACCAGCACCTTGTTCTCTGTATAGCCATCCCTCATGAACCAAATCCCCGATAGCTTGACGAATCGTATGTCTGCTTACACCAAACATTTTGACAAGTTCATTTTCAGAATAAATCTTATCCCCAGGTTTTACCTGACCGCTAGTTATCCATTCTGTTATCTTTTCTTTTACCATATTATATTTAGTTTGTTGAGCCAATTGGATTACACCACTTTCAACTTGGAAGCAAGTTTATTTACTTGTGCGTACAACATGTTTAATAAAATAATATTAACAAAAAAACAAGAGATTGACCATGAGATAATTTACTAGCATTATTCGTATAAGTTGCGGCTGACCTATTATTTGTGATGCTTCTGGAATTTGTATAGATCAAGCTTTTGAATATGTAATCTTAGAGTGCACAGTGTAAAGCTATATCGAAAATCATGTTATTATAAAGTTGAGCTATGTTCCGTAATAAGGCAATAATAAAAAAGAGAAGGAGTTAATAAAATGATTAAAGTTGTATGTAAAGCAAAACTTAAACCAGGTGTAAAGGTAGAAGAATATTTTATTTTGGCAAGAGAAGTTGTGTCAGAAACCAGAAAAGAAAAAGGCTGTATAACCTACACACTTCATCAAGATATCAATGATCCGACCATCCTTACTATGCTCGAAGAATGGGTGGATGAAGAGGCTTTAAATCAACATAATAAAAGTGAACATGTTATGAAAATTGTTCCAGAGCTTAGAAAACTTCGAGAAAGTACAGAAATCAACCTTTATAGAGAAGTAAAATAACCCCCGATGGAAATTGAATCAAGTTTATGGAGAGGAATCCTGAATCTCCACTTAGGAGAGGTTAAAAAGGAAAGTACTTACATATTCTTCTTGCCCCGGGCATCTTCCTCCCATGAGGATGGTGCCTGATTTAGAATAAATGAGAAAAAATATGCTTTCTAAAACGACAATTTATAGACTATTCGCTAAATTATGTATTAAAATGAATTTTATATATTATAGCTTCACGAAAATAATATAGGAAACTCTCGTTAGCAAATTTTATCGGATAGTAAAAACTTTTAATATAACCTTGGAGGATGCTATGAACTTTGTTAGTACACGCGGAAATGTAAATAAAATTGGTTTTATTGATACAGTCTTAATGGGATTAGCTAATGATGGGGGACTTTTAGTCCCTGAGAAAATCCCACAAATTCCTGCAGATAAGTTAGAAGCAATGTCCCAGTTAACTTATCAGGAACTAGCATACGAAATCTTTTCCTATTATGTTGATGGTGAAATTCCAGACAATGAGCTAAAGGCTTTAATCGAGAAAAGCTATGCAACCTTTCGCCACCCAGAAGTAACGCCTGTTCAAAAGCTGAAGGATAACATGTATGTGCTAGAACTGTTCCATGGTCCGACCTTTGCTTTTAAAGATATTGCTCTGCAATTCTTAGGGAATTTATATTCCTATGTATCAAAGAAAACAGGTGAATCAATTCATATTCTCGGCGCTACTTCAGGGGATACGGGTGCCTCAGCGATTGAGGGTGTCAGAGGAAAAGAAGGCATTCGCATTTGCATTTTGCACCCACATGGCAAAGTAAGTAAGGTACAAGAATTACAAATGACAACTGTTGATGATAAAAGTGTTTTGAATTTAGCCATCAAAGGGACGTTTGATGATGGTCAAAGAATCATCAAAGAATTGTTCGCAGATGTGGATTTTAAAAACAAATACCATATGCGTGCGATCAATTCCATTAACTTTGTTCGTATAATGGCTCAAACAGTTTATTATTTCTATGCGTATTTCCAAGTAACAAAAGAGACAGGTTCACAGAGCGTTAACTTCAGTGTGCCGACTGGAAATTTTGGAGATATTTTTGCTGGTTATCTTGCAAAGAAAATGGGACTGCCGGTTGGTAAACTCATCGTTGCGACCAACGAGAATAACATTTTAGAAGATTTTATCTCTGATGGGGTGTACATGCCTGGTGAGTTCCGCAGTACGTATAGCCCTTCTATGGATATTCAAGTAGCTAGCAATTTTGAGCGTTATTTGTACTACTTGCTTGGTGAAAATCCAAACGACGTATCTGCCTTAATGGAGAAATTCAAGTCAGAAGGAAAAATTGTTGTGAACGAGGAACTGCTCCGAAAGGTAAAAGAGGATTTTGCAGCACATGGAGTTGAAGGGGAAGAATGCTTACAAACAATTACGAAGTACCATGCTGAAACTAGTTATTTATTAGATCCACACACGGCTTGTGGGGTCGCTGCATACGAAAGTTGTAATAAGCCTAGTGAGATTTGTGTCACACTTGCAACAGCTCACCCAGCAAAATTTAATGAATCCATTGAACGTTGTGATATTAAGCAGACATTCCCTGAACAAATAAGTCAACTGTTTAATAAACCGCAGCATCTAGAAGTTGTTGAGGCGGATAAAGATGAAATTGTACGTAAATTAGAAAAGCTTTTTAGTTTTTCTGCTAAGTAAATATTAAAATTAGGTTCATGGTATTGAATCAAGAACTATAGTTTACTTTAATAGTCCACAAAGATGAAGAATGATAATGAAAAGGGATTTTTAATCGGCTGAATGAAGGCACGTGAAATTTCAGATTCTTTATCCGGTTTTATGGGATATACAGGGAAAAGTATTGATGAAAAAGAAAAAAGTATTGTTTCATTGTTGACTTCAATGAAACAATACTTTTTTTGTTTTGTATATAAAACTATTTTACTTTATCGAAACAAATTATCTGAATATTATTGACTATTATTAAAATACAATATAATATTATAATTAATAGTAACATTGTTTTATATATAAAACAAATGGTTTACTCTATTAATTATTAAAGGGGAGTTGATGGTGTTTAATAGTGTGAGTGATATTATTTTTATCGCAAATTATGAAAGCGTATTCGTGTAGGACTATATTGAAGGGGGATACTAACATGTTACAAGGTCAAAAAAGATGGTTGTATATTGCCGTTCCAATTTTTTTCTTTTGGTTTTTCGGTCAGATTGATAAAGTAGGCATTTCGGTTATCCAAACAGATCCGGGATTTTTAAGTGATCTTGGTATAACTGGCCCAGATAAAAATGCCAAAATTGGCTTAATCTCCTTTATATTCATGATTTCATACTCGTGTTCCAACGTTTTTTGGGGAATTATTATCGACAAGTTAGGGGCAAGGAAAACAGCTGTTTTGGGTCTACTGGTATGGACAGCGACCATGGTAATTGGAGGGCTGTCTACTTCATATGAAATGTTTCTAATTAGTAGAATCATCCTTGGAATCGGGGAAGGTATGATGATTCCAATATCGGGTAAATTTATTTCGAATTGGTTTAATAAACGAGAGCTTGGCCGTGCACAATCATCTTGGATTATTGGCAACTATCTTGGTCCAGCAGTGGGTGCGGTAATCCTCATACTAGTTATTTCCACTTTTCATTGGCAGGCCGCATTCTTTGTTCTCGCCGGCTTTAACTTATTTATTAATATTCCAATGTTCCTTTTTCTGACACGTAATACGCCAGAAGAACATCCACGTCTCAGTAAAGAAGAGGTCTCCTATATTCGCCAAAAAGACGAAGCAGTTGATGCAGAGACGAAGCAATTCTTCGCTAAGGATTTTCGTTATTGGATTGTCTGGTTTGGCAATTTGATGTCGTCCTTTCTTTTCTTTGGAATCAGTATTTGGCTGCCTACATATCTCGTTGAAGCCAAAGGCTTTGAAAGAGAAGCAATGACGGGGATTACTTCATTATCGTGGCTATTCGCACTTGGATTTGTACTGGTTGGTGGATTCCTAGCAGACAAAACGAAACGCCCGAGTATACAGGCGGCGATTCTTTTCATACTTACAGCTTCATTTTTGACAATTGCAGTTATTGCACCAAATCCTATCGTGGCAGGCGTTTCAATGGGACTCGCAATGGGATCTCAGGGAGGAATGTTTCATCTAACCAATTTATTCATCATCAAATTTTCAACACCTAAAACAGCGGGCCGCGCAGCCGGTTTAATGGGGTTCACGAATATTATGGGTGGTTTTTCGAGCTATATTATGGGGTGGGCACGCGATTCGTCCGGCGGAGATTTTGGTCCATCCATTATCATGTTGATTGTGGCAGCTATTATTGGATTTGTGGCGTACCTGTTTATGATTAAAAAAGAGGCTGCTGGAAATCATCTAAGCAATACATCAGGAAATAAAGTAATTGTATAAATGGAATTGAAATGAAGTCAAATTTAATTGGGGGAAATGTTAATGTGGGTCATCACGCTCTATTCAAATTCAAATATAAAAATGTTTGAGTATGACACAGCGGAAGAAGCAAAAGAAGCTTTCGAAAACATTGAAGGCTGTAAGATTCTTTCCGAGATTGCTTATTATAATGATTATGGTGTTGATTTAGTTGCTGTTTAAGATCTTTACCATGATAACTAAGAATAAAATGGGCTGAAGCCCAAAGTTTTGTATCCTTTTCACATAGCCCTTTTCTCTAGATTTTCCTATAACCATAACATATTAAACAAAGGGAGAGACATTGTATGTCAACTTTACGTGAAGAAGCATTAAAGATGCACAAAGAAAATCGAGGAAAGCTTGGTGTTTACTCAAAAGTCGCAGTACGCAATGCAAACGATTTAAGTCTTGCTTATTCACCAGGCGTTGCAGAACCCTGCCTAGACATTCATGAGAATGAGAGCAAGGTATATGACTATACCATGAAGGGTAATCTAGTTGCCGTTGTTTCAAACGGTACAGCTGTACTCGGACTTGGAAATATTGGCCCAAAAGCTGCCATGCCGGTTATGGAGGGAAAAGCATTGTTATTCAAATCATTTGCCGATGTAGATGCATTCCCTCTTTGCTTAGATACAACTGATTGTGACAAAATTATCGAGGTTGTCAAATTGCTTGAGCCTACATTTGGCGGGATTAACTTAGAAGACATTTCTGCACCTCAATGTTTTGAAATTGAAGATCGCTTACGAAAAGTCTGCAATATTCCCATTTTCCATGATGATCAACACGGTACTGCAATCGTAACAGCTGCCGGATTAATCAACGCTCTTAAATTGGCTGACAAGAAAATTGAAGATATTCGCGTAGTCGCAAACGGTGCGGGTGCCGCAGGAGTGGCGATTATTAAGCTGTTGCTTCATATGGGTGTAAAAGATGTTATTTTATGTGATACAAAAGGAATCATCTATAAAGGCCGTCCTGAGGGAATGAATTCATTTAAAGAAGAAATGGCCCGTATGACTAATAAAGAACAACAACAAGGGTCATTAGCGGATGCGCTGGAGGGAGCAGATGTGTTTGTCGGAGTATCAGCTGCAGGTGCTGTCACGAAAGAGATGGTTCGTTCCATGAATCAAAATCCAATCATTTTTGCGATGGCCAATCCGGTACCTGAAATTATGCCGGAGGATGCAAAAGAAGCGGGAGCACTCGTAGTTGGGACGGGCCGCTCTGATTACCCGAATCAGGTGAATAATGTACTTGCATTCCCAGGCATCTTCCGCGGTGCTTTAGACGTTCACGCAAAAGAAATCAATGAAGAAATGAAACTGGCAGCTGTTTATGCCATTGCTGGATTGATTTCAGAGGAAGACCTCCATACTGACTATGTGATCCCCAATCCATTTGACCGTCGGGTTGCTGCCCATGTAGCATCGGCAGTGGCTAAAGTTGCGATGGAAACGGGTGTTTCACGAAAAATTGTAAATGTAGAAGAGATCAAAGAGCGTCTATTAACACTTGAAGAAGAAAAACTACCTGCTTTTGTATAAATCCAGGGCAACTATGTCTATCTAAAAATCCCCTGCCAGAAGACTTCAAAGATTTAACTTTGGTCGGTCTAATGGCAGGGGATTTATCAATTTGTAATTTTACGTTTTTTTTATTTTTGATTCAATACATATTTTCGAAAAACGCATTCTATTAGGCGTGCCTATTTTGCGTAGGGAGAGGAGCTGAATGAAGTTCAGCTGCCTCTTTTTTAACCGTAAATACATAAGCGCCCAAACCTAAAATAGATGCAAAAATTAACATAGCAATGGATGTACTGAAGTCCCCGTTTGATATGTCACGAAGCCAGCCCATAATATAGCTTGAAATGCCGCCCATAATATTTGTGAATCCCATCAAGCCTGCTGCCCGACCGGCTGTTTCTGGTGTTGAGTATTTTACCATAAGCATATTACTCAGATGGAACACACCGCCCTGGCATCCCATTGCAAGACCCATACAAATCCCCGCTATAATTGGATTTGGGATAAAAACTGCCACTATCAAAAAGATGGTTGTCATTAAAAATAAAATCGATGCCATTAAACCTGGCCGTCTTGTCTTATCGGCAAGAAAACCGCATGACAGGACAAATCCAAGCGCAAATAACCAGGAGAGGGAAGTGATGCTTGACATCCCTTTTTGTTCGAAGCCTTTTGCTTCCAAAAGATATGTTGGGAGCCAAATACTGATTCCGAAGAAAAGGAAAGAACATACGAGCATACCAAACCAGACAATCCAGAAACGGTAATCCTGAGCAAAACTCTTATTCTCAGACGTGATTCCCTCTTTTTCATCATCATCCAAATGACGGATAAAAGCCAGTTCTTCTTTACTAACATGCGGGTGCTCTTCTGGTTTATTTCTTGTCAGGAAGATAAACATTGGGATATTAATAAATAAGTTAAGCGCCGCTAGAATAAAAAAAGCTGACTGCCAGTGGAGTGATGAAATAATGAGAGTCAAAACAACGGCTCCGATCGCCGGTCCTAAATAGTTTCCAGTAAGCCCAGATGCCTGAGCACGTCCTATTTCGCGATTATTAAACCAGGAAGAAATAAATTTACCGGATACAGGAATCATCATCCCTTCGCCAAAACCGAGAATAATTCGGCTTACTAAAAATATTTCATATGAAGTAGTGAGACCTGACGAAAACATGGTAAGCGTCCAAATGGATAATCCAGCAATAGCTGTTTTTCGCGCACCAAATTTGTCAATAATGAAGCCCCAAAAAAGATTTGAAACCCCATAAGCAATAGTAAAAACAAACGAAAGAAGACCAATTTTTGTATTTTTGTCTTCACCTGTTATTCCGAACGTATTCAAGAAATCCGGATCTGTTTGAATGATGGAAATACCCACCTTATCAATTTGTCCAAAGAACCAAAAGAAAAAAATCGGTACGGCAATATATAACCATCTTTTTTGTCCTTGAAGCATAATATCTTCTCCTTGTTAAAACTTAATCAATAATTAAAGCGTTTACAATTGAAAAATATGTTTTGTTGATAAAACATTTTTAATATATATACGATAAAATAAGTACAATTGTTTGTCAATTTAATATTTTAACATATTGAATTTAATTTCAGACAAATATATAATTTATTTATTAACGATGTTTTATATATGAAATAATAAATTATTAGATAATGATCAGTTTCTCCTATATATTAAGGGGCTCTGAAAGAGTAAACAACGGGAGGAATACTCGAATGGTAAGCGAAGAAAAAGAAAAGTATAGTGCCAATTCATTAGTAAGAGGATTGGAAATAATAAAGCTTTTTAATGAAGAACAGCCGAGCTTGTCACTTTCAGAAATAGCGAAACAGCTGGGCGTTAGCAGAACGGTACCATATCGTTTATTATTTACACTTCAAAATATGGGTTACCTGTCTCAGGATGAAAATACAAAACATTATAAATTATCTCCAAAAGTGCTTGAATTGGGTTTTAGTTATTTAAACAGCTTGAAATTCCCAGAAATTGCCCAACCTTATATGGAAAAGCTGCGTGATGAAATCGGTGCATCTTGTCATTTGTCTATTTTGGATGGACAGGAAGTGGTATACGTAGGAAGTGCTCCGGTCAGGGGTGTATCCGCCATCAATGTGAACATTGGCATGAGGCTCCCAGCTCATGCAACAGCCAATGGAAAATTATTGCTTGCTTATCAGTCTAAAGAAAGTCTGAGGCAAATGTTTCATGTCTCAAACCTAACTCCTTATACAGATAAGACACTCATAACACCGAGTGAGTTTCAACAGCAATTAGAAACAATACGGCAAAAAGGATATTCAATGACTAGTGGAGAATTCCATCCGGGTATTCGTTCTGTTGCAGCGCCGATTTTTGATAGAACTGGAGAAATTTTGGCGGCTTTGAATGTCGTAGCAACAGAATCGGCTTACCAGGAAGATTTTATGGATAAAATTTCCTTGCCAAAAGTACTGGAAGTTTCCCATTTACTATCGAATTATATGGGATACAGTGGAGGAATTCCAAAAGCGCTTAATCAAAAAGATATCTGAAAAAACAATTGATCTTAACTATAAAAAGAATCATCTTTTTTCAAAAGTGTGGATACCCGATCTTTAAGGGTAACCACACTTTTTTGTCGTTTAGAAAATAAATTTATAAACTGCGGGTAAGCGTTTCGACATAAAGTTCCAAGTTTTATATGTTCCTTCCGCTTTTGTTCATAGTTTTAGATAAAGCCTTGGATTGTTCAAAAAAAAGGGGGTTTTAAAATAAAAACACTTTTAAATTTTCTAAAAACTAATCTTGACAATATAATGATTCCATTTTAGAATTAGTTTATAAATAAAACATTGTTTTATATATAAAACATAATGCAAGTAAAGAACAATGAATAAAGGGAGGATTTATAAAATGACAAAAGAAACGTTTTCGGTTAAAGAATTTGAAAAAAAATATGTGGCTCGCTTGGAAGACCGTACACTTGATTGGAATGTCTTAAAGTTCCAGGAGGAAATTGACCCAGCTTATAGACGTGCACAATTGCGGTATATTGGACGAGGTGCTACTGCGAATAATGATTCAAATGTAATTGCAGCGGAACATTTTACATTAAGTACAATGGTGCTTCCTCCAGGATGTATCGGGCCGTTGCACCTCCACGATGATGTAGAAGAAGTATTTTTTATTCTTGAGGGAGAAGTTACAGCGTTAATTCAGGAAGACAGCAACAGTGAAGTTCATGATATTAAACTGAATGCGAGAGACTGTATCAGCAGCCCTCCAGGAGTATATCGCGGGATCAGAAATGATGGGAAAGAAGAGGCGCGTATGCTCGTTATGCTTGGAGCAGTTAAGCCTAATTTGCCAACCTATCCAGAAGGTAGCGCACTTGAAGAACTGCGTAAACAACGTGCTAAAGAAAGAGAAGCAATCATTAAAGGTTGATTAATAAAATAGAAAAGTCACAGCTGCATTATGAAAAATAATGCAGTTGCCTTTTCTAGAGGATCTCCAAAGAAAACGCTTTCTAACGAGAGGGATATCTGTTTAATGGGAGGTATAAAAAGTGCTTGGAATTACTCATTTACGACATATTAGTTTGATTACGTCGAATTTTGACGAACAAGCCGAGTTTTATGAAAAGGTTTGGGGTTTAGATAGAGTGAATGTTCCAAAAGAAGAAAATACAGTTTATTTTCGCGGGGCTGGACCAGAACACCATATTGTAAGCCTTCACAAAGGAGAAAAGCGTGGTTTGCACCACATCTCATTTGGGATGGTCGATAAAAACGCAGTGGATCGTGCAGCTGAAATATTACAGTCAAAAGGTGTACGTATTATCCAACATCCAGGTTATTTGGATGAAGCAGGAGCTGGATATGGACTTCGGTTTGTGGATCCAGAAAATCGTGTGATAGAGCTTTCGGCTTGGGTGGAAGTCCAAACGTCCATTTGGAACAAGAAAAACGTTGATCCTGTGAAATTGAATCATGTTGTCATGAACACAAAAGACTTAGATATGATTGTAGAGTTTTATACAGATGTACTTGGCTTTAAAGTAACGGATTGGAGCGAGCACCAAATGTCTTTCTTGCGGTGCAACCGAAAACACCACTCAATCGCATTCAATCAAGATACACATGCTTCAGTCAATCACATTGCTTACGAGGTTGATTCAGTCGATGAACTAATGCGTGGCATAAGCAATGTTCGAAAAGCTGGCTATAGTAAATTATGGGGGCCTGGACGTCATGGACCAGGAGACAATATTTTCTGTTATTTTCAGGACCCAGGCGGTTTCGTTATGGAGTATACGTGCTATCTCGAAACGATTGAAGATGAGTCTGAGTGGAGAGCACGTGTATGGAAACGTGTGCCTCATTTAATGGATCAATGGGGTATTGCAGGGCCACCGAGACCTGAAGCTCGAAAAGCAATGGGTGGAGATCCCGATCCAGGCTGGGTAGATGGAGCAGTTAACGTTCGTTAATGCGGCGAATCGAGAAGCTACATATTTAAAGGAGTGACGAGATGGACTTAGGTTTGAAAGGAAAAGTTGCTGTTATTATGGGAGGCACATCAGGTGTCGGATTAAAAACAGCAGAAATGTTTTTAGGAGAGGGCGCAAAAGTAGCTATTTGTGGAAGAAGCGAAGAGCGCATGGAAAATGCCCAACATCAATTGCAATCATTTGGGAACAAAGAAGATATTTTTGCATCAACTTGTGACGTTACATCGAAATCAGATGTTGAATCGTTTATTATCAGCACATCAGAAAAGTTAGGCGGAATTGATATATTAGTAAATGCTGCTGGACAAAGCGTGATGGGTTATTTTTTTGACATTACAGATGAACAGTGGCAAGAACAAATTCAATTAAAGTATTTTGCTATCATTTATGCGGTTCGTTCTGCTCATCCACACCTTGTTAAAAGAGGTGGCGGGCGGATTATTAATATTAATGCAACGCTTGCTAAAGAGCCTGAGCGTCACATGGTAGCGACTGCAGCTACACGGGCTGGTCTTTTAAATTTAAGCAAAACTTTGTCTCAAGAACTGGCCTTAGACAATATATTAGTGAATTCAGTTAGCCTCGGGTTGATTCGGACTGATCAATGGGAGCGCAGAAGATTGAAAAATGCCCCTGATATGGATCCGGAAGAATATTATAGAGATCTTGCGAAAAAACGGAATATTCCACTTGGCCGTGTAGGTGAAGTGGAAGAAGTTGCTAGTGTTATTGTATTTCTCGCTTCAGACAAAGCGAGTTATGTAGCTGGCTCGACGATTGAAACTGCAGGAGCGATAGGTAAAGCGCTTTAATAATATTACTAAACAAAGGTGGATATCACAATGAAAAAACAAGAAGAGATAGAGTTTACAACAGCTGATGCCATTGTAAAAGAGCTAGTACGTGCAGGCGTAGAAACCGCTTTCGGTATTGTCAGTATTCATAATATGCCTATTTATGATGCCATTCTTAGAGAGGGAAGCATTAAGCTTATCTGTTCGCGTGGTGAGAGCGGTGCAGTCAATATGGCAGATGGTTATGCGCGTGCGACTGGAAAATTAGGTGTAGTTATTACAAGTACGGGAACAGGAGCAGGAAATGCAGCTGGTTCATTAGTTGAAGCTTGGGCTGCCGGCGTTCCACTTCTTCATCTTACCGGAGAAGTCGCATCTCCATATCTTGGAACAGGTAGAGGATACATACATGAATGCAAAGATCAGCTCTCGATAATGAGCGGCGCATGTAAACATGCTGTACGGCTTAGAAGGCCGGAACAAACAGCTGCAGTAGTAAGAAAGGCGATTCAAGAAGCATTAACTGCGCCGACTGGACCGGTATCACTGGAAATTCCGATTGACTTTCAATCGGCGATTATAGAGGATCTTTCACTTGATGGTGTACAAGTTGCAGAGTCTAAACAACAATCAACGGCATTTATTCCTGAACAAGCAGTGACAAAAATTATTGAAGCACGCCGTCCAGTAATTTGGGCAGGAGGCGGTGTCATCACTGCTAATGCTTCACATGAGCTGCAACAATTAGCGGAAATTCTTGGCGCAGCAGTTATTACAAGTCAAACAGGAAAAGGTTCGATTCCAGAAGACCACGAACAATGCATCGGACATTTTGCAGCATATGAGTCCACAAAAGAGTTTTTGCGAAATGCGGATTTATTGATCAGCGTAGGTGTCCGTTTTAGAGGGAATGAAACGTCCAACTGGAAAGTACCTGTACCAGAAGAGCATATTGCAATTGATGCGGATTGGCAGGCAATTAACCGTAACTATAAAGCGACATTCGGTTTAGTTGGCGATGCAAAAGATTTGTTAGAGGCTCTCGTGCAAAAGCTCAAAGAAAAATCAGTTTCTGCAGTACCATCTTATATAGAAGAAGTACGTAACCTCAGAGATGAAGTGCGCGCTCAACTCCGTGAAACGCTCGGACCATATGAGCAATTTTTAGATGGAATGAGAGAAATATTGCCGCGCGATACCATTTTAGTTCGAGATGTAACTGTTCAGGCAAACGTTTGGGGAAGCCGTTTATTTGAAATTTATGAACCGAGAACTTCCATTCATGCTTCAGGGGGCGGAATTGGTCAAGGCCTTCCAACAGCAATTGGTGCACAAATGGGCTGTAAAGATAAAACAGTTGTGCTGATGGCTGGAGACGGCGGGTTTATGGTCAATGTCGGGGAAATGGTTACGGCAGCTGAAGAAAATTTACCTATCATCATTGTATTGTTTGATGACTCAGGCTACGGGGTTCTTCGCAATATCCAAGACGCTGCATATGGACGCCAAGTAGCTGTGGATTTATTGAGTCCTGATTTTGTAAAGCTTGCTGAGTCAATGCACTTTGCTGCTGTACGGATTGGTTCTGGAGATGAATTTGTTAGCGAACTAAAAAAAGCAAAAGAAAGACGTAAACCGTCAATGATCGTTGTCGATATGGAAGCTGTTGGGCCAATGGCAAAACCGTTCGGCGGACCTCCAGGGGCAGCGGAAGCATTTAAACCAAAAAAAATATAAAGGAGGATTGAAAATGATTTCGACCTATCCAGTTGTTTCAGGAAGATACCTCGTTAATGGAGAATGGAAAGAAATAAAAGAAACAGCCGATGTGATTAATCCTGCAAACACTTCAGAAGTAGTAGGCCAAGTGGCAATATGTACTGAGGACATTGTAAATGAAGTGATAGAAGTGGCAGATAAAGCTTATGAAACCTGGTCTCGTTCTGATATAGGAGAACGAGCAGCCCTCATGAACACAGCGGCAGAAGAACTGGCGACTATCATCGAGGAAAATGTCACACTATTTGTACGGGAAAATGGTAAAACACTTGTAGAAGCTAAAAAAGATTTACTACGCTGTGTTGAGGTCATGAAGGGCTGCGCAGCAGAGCTGCTTAACTGGTGGAAACCAGAAGTGCTTCCAGGAAATCAAAAAGTCCAAGTTAGAAGAAGAGCAAGAGGCGTCACAGCAGTGATTACACCATGGAATTCACCCATGATTTTAACATTTAAACGAGTCATCCCAGCCATTTTAGCAGGCAATACCGTCGTTGTAAAACCTGCTACAAATTGTCCGTTAACAATTATGACTTGTTTAAAAGTAGTCGCTGAACATTTTCCACCAGGCGTCATTAATATTGTGACAGGTTCAGGAAAAGTAATCGGTGACATACTTTGCTCTGATTCCCGCGTGCGTACCGTCGCATTTGTCGGCAGTACTGAAACAGGAAAAGATATTATGAAGAAGTCTGCAGGAAATCTCCAAAAAGTTTATATGGAACTCGGCGGCAATGATCCGGCAATTATTTTGGACGATGCAAACATGGATGAAGCAGCGATCAATCGTCTTAAAATGGGTATTTTACGAGCAGCAGGCCAAGTGTGCTCAGCTATTAAACGAGTGTATGTCCATGAATCACGTTATGAAGAAGTTGTGAAAAAATTAACGAAAGAGTTTGAACGGGTTGTTGTTGGTGATGGCATTCAGCCTGCTGTAACAATGGGGCCGTTAAATAATAAAGCGCAGTTTGATTATGTGAATGAGTTGATCAAACGTACAGTTAAGTCAGGTGCAACAGTAATCACTGCCGGCATTCAACTTAATCCGGAATCGTGGGATCAAGGTTATTATATGCTTCCTTCGATTGTTACAGGAATCGATCAGCAAAGCGAAGTAGTTCGCGTCGAGCAATTTGGACCAGTCATCCCTATTTTGCCTTTCTCTGATGTTGATGAAGCGGTAAAGTTAGCGAATGATAGTGAATTTGGTTTACGGGCGTCTGTTTGGACTGAGAATGAAGAATTAGCTATTGAGCTGGCCGATCGCCTCGAGGCAGGAGCTGTTTTCCATAATAATCATACCGTTTTCGGTGATTTAGCTCTCGACTTTCCGGGTTTAAAAGAAAGTGGTGTTTCCCGCGAAACGAGACATTGTGGACTGGAATTCTATGCAGATTCATACGGGTTTGCTGATTGAGAAAGGGTGAATGGCATGAAACTAGGGCTAATTGGGTGCGGTAATATCGGTACATTTCTGCTTCAGGCAATAAATAAGGACGGACTTCTTCCAGGTGGCAAAATCGTTTCGATTTATGCACGCCGCGAAGAAATCGCAGCTCAACTAGCTGAGGAATTTGGGACACAGTCGTATCGAGATGTTGGCTCACTCCTTCATTCTGATGTGGATCTAGTCATTGAAGCAGCGACCATTGAAGCTGCTGAAGAGTACTCATTGAAAGTGCTTGAAGGTGGAAAAGATTTATTATTAAGTAGCATAGGAGTAATGGCCGATGCTGCTTTTGAAAAAAGCGTACGCGAAATTTGCCGAAAAAATAATGTAAACGTTTTTCTTCCATCTGGTGCGATTGGAGGACTCGATGTACTAAAATCTGCAAAAGCCGTGAATGGACTTGAATCAGTGTCCATAACAACGAGAAAACCGACAAGCGCATTGCCAGCAGGTGCTTCATTAGAAAAAGAAACGGTTTTATTTGAAGGCTCTGCAGCTGAAGCAATTAAGCAGTTTCCGAGAAATATTAATGTTGCGATTGTGTTATCTTTAGCTGGTCTTGGTTCTGAAAAGACGAAAGTAAAAATTATTGCCGATCCAGATGCGTTGAAGAATAGCCATCTTATTGAAGCGTCAGGTTTGTTCGGAAAACTTAAGCTTGAAGTAGAAAATGATCCGATGCCAAACAATCCGAAAACGAGTTATTTAGCTGCGTTAAGTGTACTGGCTACGCTTCAAAACAAAGACAAGACTATTCTAGTTGGATAATGAATTAAGTGAAGCCCGTAGAGGGAGGAGTACAAGTATGCTTAAAACTGATCAATCATTAAAAGAAATGTCGAAAGAGCAAGTGGTTAATTATTTGAACGAAACGGTAAAACCAGAGGATGGGGTAATCCCTGCTTACCTTTTAGGCGATCAAACTGTTTACGATTTAGAGCATGAAAAAGTATTTTTGAAAACGTGGGTTTTTGTCGGCCATGAATCTGAAATCCCGAACACAGGGGACTTCATGACACGTGAACTTTCCGGATATTCACTCATAATTACACGTGATAAAGAAGGAGAAATTCGTGCTTTTTATAATATGTGTACCCATCGTGGAATGAAACTATGTCGGGCTGACAAAGGGAATAAGTCTTTATTTACGTGTCCATATCACGGATTTAACTATAAAAATACTGGTGAGCTTGTTGGTGTTCCGCTTCAAAAAGATATTTATGGCGAGACGCTTAACCGTTCAGAAATGGGTCTTCACCAAGTGAAGCTTCAATCTTATAAAGGTCTTTTATTTGGAACATGGAATCAAGATGCAGAGCCGCTTGAAGAGTTTCTCGGCGATTTCAAATGGTATTTAGATATAGTTGTAGGACGCGCAGAAATGGAAGTGATTGGGGCTCCTCAACGATTTATCGTGAACTCTAACTGGAAAGTCGGTTCTGATAACTTTGTTGGTGATTCCTATCATACGATGGTCACACATGGTTCAATTGCAAAACTAGGCATGGTGCCAAATGCAACGTATTCAAAGCGCGGTTTTCAAATTTACACAGAAAACGGACATGGGCTAAATCTCGGAACACCTAACCCTGACTTTGCTTTCCCGGAAGAATTGAAAGATGAATATAAAAATAATTTGTCTGAAGAACAATTTGAAGTGTTATCAAACTTGAAAAATATGATTGGTAACGTTTTTCCGAACCTATCATTTTTAATTTCCCATACAAAAATAAAAGACCAGTTAATCTCTAACACTTCCATAAGAATGTGGCGGCCAATTGGTCTTAATAAGATGGAAGTAATCGCTTGGATGCTCGTTGAAAAAAACGCCCCTCAAGATTGGAAGGATCGTTCGAGAGATTCGTTTATCTTGACGTTTAGCCCATCTGGTATTTTTGAACAAGATGATACTGAGGTATTTACGGACATTACGGAAGCAGCCCAAGGCCCAATGCCTTTTCAAAATAAGTTAAATTATAACTATACAATGGGTCTTCATCGCGAACCTGTTGAGTTTATCGGACCAGGTGTTGCCTTCAATGATAAATTCACAGAAGCGGCTCAGCGTAATTTCTACAAATATTGGCTGGAATTAATGACGAAGTGATGAGCAGTAGGGGGAAGAAAAATGAACGTAGAAAAAATGCTGACAAAATGTGAGTTTGAACAGTGGTTGTATGATGAAGCACAATTACTTGATGACATTGAATTTGATGATTGGTTTCATTTAATGCACTCGAGCTTGCGTTATCAAATGCCTGTACGTGTTAATAAAGAAGGAGTAGAACGTCCAGACTATTCAACTGATATGTTTACGTTTAATGATGATATTGAGTTGTTAAAGCTTCGCGTGGAGCGTTTGAAAACGGATTATGCATGGGCGGAAATTCCTCCTTCAAGAACGCGCCGCTTTGTCAGCAATGTGCGAGTGAAAGACTTTGTTGAGGGTGAAAAGGCAGTTGTAAAGAGCTATTTGCTGATTTACCGTAGCCGAAGCACAGATATTCATCATGATTTAATTTCGGGTGAACGAAATGATGAATTTCTATTTGAAGATGGAAAATGGAAACTTTCCAAACGGGTATTCATTGTAGATCAAACAACAATAAATACAAGAAATCTTGCCATCTTCGTGTAACTATAATCACGTATGAAAGATAACTAGAGAGGTGGAGACAATGGTAATGGACTTAAAAGATAAAGTAGTGTTGATTACAGGTGGCGCTTCAGGGATAGGAGAAGCTGTCACACGCCGTTTTATACAAGAAGGAGCAAAAGTGAGCATTATCGGCCGCTCTTTAGAAACGTTAGAGAAAATGAAAGAAGAATTTGGTGAAAACATCCTCACTTATCAGGGAGATGTAAGCAAATACGAAGACAATGAGCAAGCTGTTCAAGCTACTGTCAAAAAATTTGGAAAGTTAGATGTTTTTATCGCTAATGCTGGAGTATTCGATGGTTTTGCTAAATTTGCCGATGTGACTCCTGAAGCGCTTTCCGAAGCGTATGATTACCTTCTCAATATTAATGTAAAAGGTTCTTTTTTCGGCGCAAAAGCAGCTCTTGAAGAACTGCAAAAAACAAATGGTAATATTATTTTTACTGTTTCTGGTGCGAGTTTCTATCCTGATGGCGGTGGCGTGTGGTACACAGCGAGCAAGCACGCTCAAATAGGACTGATGCGCCAGCTTGCGTTCGAACTCGCGCCGTCTATCCGCGTAAATGCGGTAGCACCAGGGGGCACACTGACAGCACTCTCGGTTATCCCACCGCTGCGTCCATTTGTTAAAATCGTGGATAATGATACGAAAGCAAGTAGAATTAAAAAACGAAATGTACTTCAACTCGCCCAGATGCCAGAAGATCATGTTGCTGCGTATGTACTTTTAGCATCCGACCAAGCACGCGCGATCACCGGTGAAGTTATTTCCAGCGATGGCGGATTGTCAGTGCGAGGACTTGGCTAAATAAAAAAATGAAATAAATAGACCTTTAGAAAGAAGGTTCTAAAATTTGTCATTTATGCATCAGCAAAAATAGGGCCGTTCATGTGGCATTGTCTGAACAAATGGACCCTACTTATGAGAAGTAAAATCGGTGAAATATCAACTTTTTCATGGGAAGTCGGAGGACTGGTAGTATGCCTTACGTAAAAGTAGAAGACTTGAGTATCCATTATGAAATAGAAGGAAATGGAGAACCATTAGTATTGCTGCATGGTATGAGCAATAATTCACAGTCGTGGAAGGAACAAATACAGGACTTAAAAAAGCATTACACAGTTATTGCCTGGGATGCCCCGGGTTATGGGAAAAGTTCAGATCCAACTGAAGAATTTAGATATTTTAAAGAGTTTGCACATATTCTAAAAGGCATGCTGGATCAGCTGAAGTTGGAAAAGATCTATCTTCTCGGGCATTCAATGGGAGCAGCAATTGCAATAGAGTTTTGTAGACTTTACGCTCATAAGGTTCAAAAGCTTATAATAGCTGATCCAACAAGAGGAGCTGCTGCTCTGGATCCAGAAGAGAACGAGCTGAAATTAAAAAATCGATTATTTTCTATTGAAAATCTGTCTCCTGAGGAGATAGCGGAAAAAAGGATCAATGCCTTGCTATCTCCCTATGCTTCAAAAGAAGTATATCAGCGGGTAAAAGAGATTATGACACAGGTTAGACTGGCAGGATATCGTTCGGTAGCATATTCACTTTATCATCAAAATCAAATGAAGGTGTTATCTCAGATAGATGTTCCTGTTCTAGTTATTTGTGGTGAGTTGGATTCTGTTACTCCTGTAAAGGAATCGAAAGCGATTCATGAAGAATTGATAAACTCCCAGCTCGTTATTATTCCAGAAGGCGGTCATTTGTGTTATCAAGAAAATCCTGAAAAGTTTAATTCAAGCATCATAGAATTTCTTAACAAAGAGGAAGGTGCTTGTTTTGTCAATGATTAATACCATTCAATCAAATGTACGAATTGAAAAAGACTTTTTAGGTGAAAGAGAACTGCCTATTAATGCGTATTACGGTGTTCAAACAGTAAGGGCTATGGAAAATTTCCCGATTACGGGCTATCGCATTCATGAAGAATTGATTAAAGCGTTGGCCATCGTTAAAAAAGCAGCCGCGCTTGCAAATATGGATGTGAAATGTTTATATGAGGGACTTGGACAAGTGATTGTTCAAGCAACAGATGAAATCATCGAAGGAAAATGGCATGACCAATTTATGGTGGACCCGATTCAGGGCGGTGCTGGTACATCCATGAATATGAATGCCAACGAAGTCATTGCGAACCGCGCCCTTGAGCTGCTCGGCAAAGAAAAAGGCTCCTATTTTGAGTTAAGTCCAAATAGTCATGTCAATATGTCACAATCAACGAATGATGTGTTTCCAACCGCCATTCATATCGCAACCCTCCATTTGGTTGGAAAATTGTTAGACACGATGCAATATATGCTGGAAGTGTTTAAGAAAAAAGCACAGCAATTTGATCATGTCATTAAAATGGGGCGTACACATCTTCAAGACGCTGTACCGATCCGTCTTGGGCAAGAGTTTGAAGCATATAGCCGTGTGTTGGAGCGTGATATTAAACGTATTCAACAATCACGCCAGCATTTATATGAAGTCAATATGGGTGCGACAGCCGTTGGCACAGGCTTAAATGCAGACCCTCGCTATATTGAAAACGTGGTCAAACATTTGGCAGACATTAGCGGCCTTCCACTTATAGGCGCTGAGCATCTTGTTGATGCAACACAAAATACGGATGCGTATACAGAAGTATCTGCTGCCTTGAAAGTATGCATGATGAACATGTCGAAAATCGCCAATGATTTACGATTAATGGCCTCAGGCCCTCGTACGGGACTTGCGGAAATTAGCTTGCCGTCCCGTCAGCCCGGCTCATCCATTATGCCGGGAAAAGTCAATCCGGTTATGCCTGAAATGATTAACCAAGTAGCGTTCCAAGTTATCGGCAATGACCATACGATCTGCCTGGCATCTGAAGCGGGCCAGCTTGAATTGAACGTGATGGAACCTGTGCTTGTGTTCAACTTACTTCAATCCATCAGCATCATGAATAATGCCTTCCGCGCATTCACCGACTACTGTCTTGTAGGCATTGAAGCAAATGAAGACCGTTTAAAAGAATATGTAGAAAAAAGCGCAGGGATTATTACAGCAGTAAATCCGCATATTGGATACGAGGTGGCAGCACGTATAGCACGAGAAGCCATTTTAAATGGAAAATCAGTACGTGAGCTTTGCCTGCAAAATGATGTATTAACAGAAGAAGAGTTAGACCTAATATTAGATCCTTATGAAATGACACACCCCGGCATTGCAGGAGCAGTTCTTTTTAATCGAGAGTAAAAATATTAAATTATTGTTGTTTCATAGAAGGAACTTCCAAATTTTTATTAGGAGTACCACACATCCATCAAGTTAAAGAACCTACATAAAAGTCTTTTTCTGTCCAGAAAATAGGAAAGAAAGAGACTTTTTTAGTGCCTTTACACTTATCAAGGGAGGATTACCTTATTACAGAGACCAAAACATTACATTTTTGAGGTGAATAACTTTTGGAAGAGAATTTCTTAAAAACATATAGGGGTATTAAAAAAAAACTGTCGTAAACTCCGATTATTTTCGAATTTGTAGACAGGCTGAAACGCCCCTGTTTAAGGGGCGTTTAATAGATGCGTGCAGTGAATTCTTAAGGCATATTGTTTCAATTTTAGTCTGATCTGTGAGTGGATTGAATTTTTTTAGCTATTATGACTAGTATGATTTATTGTAATAATGTTCTAAAATCATACAACCAGCACCTTGAGCAACAGTATTATAAGAAGTGCTCGCTGCTTTTATTTGAATAATACGTGGATCTACTTTCATCTCTTCCATATTTATCCGTCTCTTTTCTATGAATAGTCAACAATTTAATTTGTTTGTTGTTTAGGCGATAAAACACCAAAACTGATGATTGAGAATAAATGAAATCCAACACTTTCTAGAGCATGTCGATACTGGATTTCTAGGCTTATCTTCAGAAGACGTCCCATATGTCATTCCACTCAATTTTGTTTGGCTGAACGACGCAATCTATTTTCATGGGGCAGAGGAAGGAAGAAAAGTGACTTACATTGATAAAAACCCTATGGCCTGTTTTACTGTAAACGCGATTTATGGGACAATTACTTGTCCGATTCCAGCAAAAACGGATACAACATATATGAGCGTTAATTGAATTATTATATTGAAAAGAAATCAGTAAATAATGTAGTAGATGTAGATATTAAAGGGTTCTTCGACAACGTTGACCACAGATGGATTATTGATTTCCTAAAACTTCGAATTGCTGACCCTAACTTACTAAGAATAATTGGTAGGTTTCTTAAAGGTGGGCACATGGAGGAAGGTAAGAAATACAAGACAGATAATGGAACACCGCAAGGTGGAGTTATATCTCCTGTACTAGCTAATGTTTACCTCCACTATGTCCCTCGACCTATGGTTTGAGAAAAGGGTTAGGAAACAGTGTAAGGGACAAGCATACATGGTAAGGTATGCAGATGATTTTGTATGCTGTTTTCAATATAAGAGCGATGCTCAAGATTTCTTTCACTCCTTAAAGATGAGATTAAAGAAGTTTAACTTAGAAATAGCTGAGGATAAAAAACCAAAATTATTCCCTTCGGGAGGTTTGCGGAGAAAAATGCAAATCAAACGGGAGAGTGTAAACCAGCAACCTTTGATCTTTTTTTTATCCAGATCAAACACCCCGATGCTAGGAGATCAAGTATATTTAAATACTTCAATGATTTGAGTACACCTTGAAAATTATGCATCGAGGAATTTTATTTTGATATTTCTTAAAGTTTATAGCGTATTGTAGTAATTATCTGTTAGTAAGTCTTCTTCTTATGGAAAACAAGAAAAAAAGGGCCGGTATGTATAGGAAAACAAAGTAAAAACTTATTTCGTTTGTTAGTTTCCCTAAGGTATCTACCATTGCACGATTCTCAATACAGATCGAGACAATGTATATGAATATCATAAGACAGGGTAAAGATAGTTTAGGTCTCATTTTATACATTTTCTTTAATAATCGTGTACATGACCAAATCGGAGTGCAAACAGTAGGGAGGATCACTAAAAACCAAGTGAAAATGAAGATATACTCAAACCTTTCTATCAAGGGTAATTCAATGATTTTTGTCATCGAAATTGTTGGCCAAAGTGTCTCCTGTAACTGTCCCTGGCTATAGTACACTAATGTAACGAGTGTGATTACTACATATAAAAACGTTGTATATAAAAGAGCGATATGAGCCCACTTTTTTGATTTTTCGGGATTCTTAATATAAGGAAGATAGACCACCAAAGTTTCAAAACCAACAAATACTAGGCTTGCTGATTTTGAAGACTTTAATATATCTATAAAAGAATGATTAAGTATTGGTATTAGGTTATCTAGGTGTGCATACCTGAGTGGAAAATAAAGAGTGAAAAATAAAAAACTTGGCAGTACTACACCAAAAAACGCTAACCCGGTTAATATACGAAATCCTCCAGACACAAAGTAATAAATAATAAACCCAATAAATAAGCCCAGCTCCCAAGTACTTATCCATGGAAATATCCAAACTTGGATAATTTCTATATAGGTTCTAAATACCACAACAGACAATAGAAGAAAATACAATAGGAGACCAGTTGAAATTACTTTACCAAGAATTCTACCCAAACATAGGTCATGAATAGCTAAAATATCATAGGAGGGTAACAACATCTTATAAATCATCCACACAATAAGATGTGTGCTTAAACCCATAATAATAACAGATATCCATGCGTCTTGTTCCGTATATTGGGCGACAACCCTTTGAAAGTTCAACATACCAATACCAGTTTGAGAAGCATGGATAAGGAAAAAAACATAAAAGGTTGATACTAAATATTTTTCATCTATCTTCGTGACATTCACTTTCCTACCCCCGATTGTAGTAAATTAACATGTACGTTAACTTTGAATTTAATGTCGGGATAAATCCTATAAAATTCTTTCTCGTTCCAATTTCGATCTCTTCCTCTAAATAAGTCTCCAAAACCAAAGGGGTCTGTATTTTTGGACTGTAAGCTTATAATTAAATCTTTCGTTTTTTTGGAAACCCTTTTTTCTATTTGGTTCTGAATAGATTTCATTCTTTTGGGGTCACTCAGGTTAATATCTTCAGGTGCATCTTTAATTAAGCAACTCAGTCTTAATGTAACATTAACTTTTGGTTGTTTGGATGTTTGATCACTTATTGTGAATTTTGATTTACCATTCACCGTTCGAATATCTAACATCCTTTTTTCACCGCTAGCTGAATAGGGGAACTCAAAATTCCCATTTTTCTTTTTACTTTTTAATAATTTGAAGAATATCGAGTCCTTTTGGCTAACTTTCATTTTCATTTTATCCTGTTTAAAAATAGCTAATCCATCCAATTCAACTATCTTATCCTTGTTTATCTGAATAAAAGGTATATAGACATCTTGTCCGGTTCCGTAATACTGATAAAAAACTGAATGGAGGTTTGTTGGAGGTGTATTGTTGTTTTCCTCATTCTGCTTTATTAGATTAGATAGATAAAATGGGGATTTATTAACTGATACAGACAAAATCTGATTAGCCTTATCTTTTGATATGACCATATAAGTATTACTTCCAATGATAGGGTCTCTCTTAAGGGTAGTAATTAAATCTCCGATTCCTTTTTGAGCTAGTCGTTCATTTATTACAATTATCCTTGTTTGACCAACCTCTATAGGAGAAGCGGCTTGGTTGTTAAAAGAAGTTAATATACCGGTATTAGTACTAGCAATACCATGAACAACATCTGGTCCCTTATGGCCTGGTATATCAAAACTTGGATAAGTTGCGCTTCCAAGAATTTTTCCGTCTTCTAAATCAAATCCCATATTATCGATAACTATAATTTCATCTATAACCTTGTCGCGTGTACATCCTGTTGATGGGAATAACAAAAGTATAATCAGAAAGCACACACAAAAATTAGTTTTATTCATCGTCAAATTCATCCTTACCCTCGTTAACCTGATACCTACGTTTCTTTTTGGGGCGTAAGAAACTAGGTCTTGTAGTTGTATATCGAAATGGAGATCTAATAAGGCCATCCCTGAAGTCAGTAATTCTAAAAGGGTATATTGGGGCTAAGTATGGTGTGCCAAATGATTTTAATCGCATTAAATGACCCAGCATCAATGTAAAACCAGCAATTATTCCGAATCCGCCCCACCCGGCTGCTAATAATACCAATGGAAATCTTAGTAGCCTAATAGTATTTGCCATTTTAAAAATGGGCGTGGTAAAAGAGGCTAAAGCTGAAAGTGCAACAATAATCAGAAGGACATTGCTTGACAATGCTGCTTCTACTGAAGCTTGTCCTATAACGATCCCACCAACTATCCCTAACGTTTGACCTACCTTAGTAGGTAATCTGGCCCCAGCCTCACGCAGTAATTCAATTGTTATTTCTAGAAATATCACCTCTAAAAAGGGAGGAAATGGTACATTTGCTCGAGACTCAATGATTGGACCGAGAAGATCCTTTGGAATAATAACGTAATGATGTGTGAGAACGGCGACATATAAAGGTGTAGCAAAGATCGAAAAAAACACTCCAAATAAACGAATGATTCGAAAAAAAGACCCCACAATCCAAGGTAAGTAGTAATCCTCTGGAGAGATAAAGAAATCAAAAATAGTGGAGGGACCTGTAATGACATAGGGAGAGCCATCACAGATAATAATCACTTGGCCTAAAAGTAAGGTATACGCCACCCTATCGACTCTTTCTGTGGATAAGAATAAAGGAAAAGGGGTATTCGTATAATCTGTGATCGTTTGCTCTATCAGGGCACTTTCGACAAAATCAAGATCTAGGTCACGTAGTCTTTGCCTAACAGTATTTACATGTTCTGAGTTTGTTATATCTTCTATATATCCAATAACAACCCGTGTGCTAGTCATGGAACCAATTGTCAATTCTTCAAATATTAATTTTGAGCCTGAAAATTGGTGTCTTAATAATTTCATATTCGTTTCGATATCTTCAATGAAGCCAAGTTTTGGTCCCACAACACTAAATTCATTCTCTGTATCGTTGTCTTCTCTAAGCCCACGTTTGCTGTTCTTTACATTTACAAGAGCAAAATTTGTTTTATCACTTTTTAACCGAATTAAAATGTGACCTTTGCGAATCTTTTCTCCCGCTTGTTCAGGGTTTTCTGAACATAGGTGAATTTCACTAATTGGTATATATTTAATTACATCATTTAGGTTCTCAAAAGGTGAATGCTCTTGTAGTGGTAGTAATAGAAAATGATTAAGTGTTTCTTCATCGATTAATGTGCTGAAAAAGAATAATTCAATATTAGGTTTATCTAAATGAAGTGTTTTGAAATCACTAGATTTTGATGCTTGTATCAAAAATCCATCTATATTTTTTATTAGTTTATTCTTATGATTTTGTTTTCTAAACAAATAAAACCACTCCAAGAAAAGCAATAATAATTTAGTTTTTGAGGGAAATAGAATATCATTCATAATTTAATTTTAATCGAACAGTCGTTTATTATTTTCTTAGTGCCTATATTTCATTCTAAAAAGCACTATGATTAAATTAATTTACCTTAATGTTATCTTTTGTAAGTTTCTAAATTATATACTCGCTTTGCCAATAATCGAATGGTCGTTAATTATTTTTTTCATGAGACATAAAGATGAAATAAAAATGAAAGTATATTTCAAGCAGCAATAGATCTTATAAATGAGATTGGTTTAGCTGAAACATCAATGTCAAAGATTGCCGAGAAATCAAATGTTTCGTCATCGACCATTTACGTTTATTTTGAAAATAAGGAGGATATGCTTAATAAACTGTACTTGACCTTTAAAAAGAAGATGAGTCAACGAATATTTAAAGGTTAAATTATTGGTTAACTTTACGTTTTTCCCTATAATTCATACAGTAGAGGATAAGGAAATTAAGCAGGTGGTCGAATACGCATACGATTTATCACTTAACTATACAGAGGAGATAAAGAGAATTTTTGAAAAAGAAAATTTCCCAATTCTTCAAGGTTTTACAGATGAAGATTTACATCGTAATACACCACGTTTATTTACGGATCTATTTATGATAAATTTCATCAAAAGCATGGCAAAAGTAGACTTGAGTACATATGCCATAAGTCGTTCTTTATCTAGCAAGATATACGAGCTATTTTTAAAACATGTATTGAAACTACCCAGGAATTGGATGACAAAGCAATCCAGGTTATGTTAAATAAAGGTGTTCCAGGATCCTGAAAAACTAGCAAACTTTGCACGACGCTCGATGAAAAAGAAGAAAGATGGACTAGAAATTACTCTTTTCACAGTAAGGTGGTACTTACGGTACAACTTGAGGATGGCGGAGGAAGAGAAAGGGATCGAATTCGAACACGGCAGCGTGAGGAAATTGATTTGGCTCTACAAAACAGCACAACTTTCGGTCGGCCTTTAAGCCACCATTACGGAAGAATTTAAACAAGTGTATGATCAATGGAAATCAGGAGATATGACAGCTGTGAAAGCCATGCAGGAGATTGGCGTAAGAAGACGACTTTTTATAAGTAGTCAGGGTGTATGAGGGACCTTTGAAATATCATATTATCATAGAAGAAACTCGTCAAAAAAGAAGCCTTTGCTCAACGAGAGCAAAGGCTTCTATCAATAGGGAATACTTTATCATTATCACAAGTTTTATAAATTTAGATACATCTATTATTAAAAATTCTGATTTACATAAAGCGTGTAGCCTATTTTCTTTTTTCAACAAACGGGCAATTTAATTAAAGAACGAAAAGAACTGTAGAATGGTTTCTACAGTTCTCAATAAATGTCCAAGGACAATAAAGTTTTTACAAAAACAGACAAGAATCAAAGGGAATCTGTTTTTTAAAAAAGAACTCTCTTTCCAACCTGTCTGAAATCATTAATTAATCCACTGCACAATATCCTTCATGTCTTTTCTTCCTCTAGGGAATTCAGGCTCATTTGCTCGGTATCCAAATGCGACCATAGCCGAAACAGCTAAGTGACCATCCTCTAGTAAGTTTTCTTCCGCAAGGAGTTTTTCTACCTTATCGATATAAAATCCTTCTATTGGACAAGAGTCAATTCCTAGTAACGCTCCTACAGTCATCATATTGGCAAAGGGAAGAAAGGTTTGTCTTTTAGCCCAATCCAACGCTTTTTGCTCACTTTCAAACACATTTTGTTGGTTTACTTGGAAATTTCTTATACCCTCTATCATTTGATCAGATATTTCATCTGGAACACCCATAACATTAAGCACTTGATTTTTTACATATTCTGAGTCGTACCTTGTATCCTCGCTTGTTCTTGAAAGAATGATAACGAAATGGCTCGCAGTTGGCAGATGACCTTGTGCGCCTGGAGAAATTTCTTTTAGCTTTTCTCTGAATTCCTGATTTTGTACAACGAGGAATTTCCAAGGTTCAATGCCACATGAGCTTGGTGAAAGTCGGGCTGCTTCTAAGATTACATTAAAGTCTTCCTCTGAGATTTTTTTTGTTGGATCAAAGGTTTTTATAGCACGTCTAAAATTAAACGCATCAAGAATTTCTTGTCTTTTTATCACTCTTTGTGTCATATTCAAACACTTCCTTCTTAGTTGTTTTAGATAAGCTAGCCTTTATTAGCACTCCCATCGATAAGAAAAAAATCGTAGGATTATATTTCCCTTATTTTTGAAGAGATTGACCTACTCATCCAGTTGTCAAATATTAAAAATGTAGAATCCAACATCTTTTGTTTAAACAATGGATGTTGTATACTCGATTCTAAAATAGAAATCATTTATTCTCAATCATCAGTTTTGGTGTTTTATCGCCTAAACAACAAACAAATTAAATTGTTGTCTATTCTTAGAAAAGAGAGGGATAAATATGGAAGAGATGAAAGTAGATCCTCGTATTATACGGACAAGAAAATTGTTAATGGATGCCTTTATAAAAATAGCTCAAAAAAAGGAGTTCAAAGACATTACAATAAAGGACATTACGGAGGAAGCAACCGTAAATCGTGCCACTTTTTATTCTCATTTTCAAGATAAATACGACTTAATGGATGCCTCCATTACAGAAGATATATTAGAAAGCATTGTGAAACACTTGAATCATTACGATAGGTTAAATGAAGAGACTATTGTAAAAATCTTTTTTACATTAACTAAGTTTCATACAAAAAAACGTACAGAATATAGCTCACAATGTAGAAGAAGTATGGAATCCTTTTATTCAATAATTGAACAAAAAATAAAAAAAGAACTGGGAGAATTATTTTATACCCTATTTTTAAAACAACAACTTAACTTGGATTCGGAAGCCTTAAAAATTGGTACTACTGTGTTGAGTTGGGGAATTTACGGAGCATCTGTGGATTGGGAAAATAATAGTTCTCTTTCAGCAGAACAATATATAAAAAAAGCCTTACCTTTTATAGTGACGGAAATAAATAATTTTAAAGGATGATTATTGATCATTTTTTTTCACAATATCCATTTATCTTACTAAGCGTTACTAAACAATCGGGCGCTTATGTTGAATAACGAAATTCTTATTTTATCGTAGTCAAATCTTAATGTTGTTGTAGTAAATGAGGTCATATGTAGTACAAAAAAGGATAGATAAAACTTATAAAGTTCTGCTTTTATCTATCCTTCTATTTTACCTTATATAATGTGTGACATTGTTAGGACTTCTTTGTTATCAAGTCATTTCATCATAACCTTGACTTTTTATAAAACTACAATGAAAGGCTTTTTTTCTTTTATACGGTATCGAAGAGCTTCTTTAGTAGGATGCCAGTTGTTGTTTTTACCTCGACAGAAATTTTTCGGAATCTGGACAATATATTAGGGTTAAAACTCCTGGTTGCTCTTCTATATAAATCACTTCAGACCTTACTCGTTAAACTAAGCATATAATATACATCATACATATTACAAACTAGAAAACTTATGTTATACTCGTCATATAATACAAATACCCTACCCGTTTTTATATCATTTTTAGCTACATATACTCAGCATATAAGTGAGGGGGTGCGTTTCATGATCTTGATCGACTATTTAACCTATCTTAACAAGAAAGGGAAGTCACGCCATACTGTTATTTCCTACATGAACGACCTTCATCAATTTTTTGATGCTACCGGAATTCATCCGGAGGATTATGTGACGGAAACGGATATCCGGAAGTGGGTGGCTCAGATGATGAGACCATCAGAGGGTAAACCGCTTGCTGTCTCTACAATCAACCGACGCCTCAACGCCTTACGCAGTTTTTACAGTTGGGGCCGACGGAACAAAGAATTTCATCATAATCCGATGGACGGAATCGAGGATCTGAAATCTGCTGATGAAGATCATGAAAACATTATGTGGCTAACCGAAGAGGAATTTGAGGATCTGCTGATTCGTATGCGAAAGACACCTGTGAATAGCCGAGGGGTCGATCCAGAGGAGAAGTATCGCCGGGATCGGGCGGTGGTATATCTTTTGACTTATGCTGGGCTCCGAGTGGAGGAATTGTCCAATTTGAAATTGACAGACCTTGATCTCGAGATGAAACGCATTCGTGTAGTGGGGAAGGGGAACAAGGTACGTACCATTCCCATTTCAAATATTCTCCTCCAAGAATTACACGATTGGTTGAAGTTCCGCTCTGAAATGGCCAATAAAAAAGAATATGTTGCGGATTCTCCTTATGTATTCTATAGCCAGCGGTCCCCACAGTTTTCGATCCGGGGGATTCAAACGATGATCGAATCTTATAGTACCCTCAAACGGAAACTAACCCCTCATCAATTTCGGCATACGTTCTGCAAGTGGATGCTGAAAGCGACGGGGAATGATATCGAGAAGGTCCGAAGACTGGCAGGGCACAGTAACATTGCGACGACTTCTCGGTATTTAAAGGATTCTTATCAGGATTTGGCCGATGCGATTGAATTATTACCTAAATTTTAAATAAGTTTTTAGTTTAAAAATCAACATAAATAATAAAACTTTTAATTGAGCATTTTGCAGATTTATAGATCTTAGAGCCACAAGGAGTTTTGGAGCTTAAAAAAGGACTTCACCCCGACTTGGAGAAGTTACAAAAGGGACAACAAATTTAAGGAGGTATACTAATGGAACGAAATGAAAATTCTACATTCCGATCGATGCATCGGATTTTCGAAATATTAGAGGTGTTATCTAAACATCCGAATGGTTTAACCATGATGAAGATTATGGATGAATTAGACAAAGCACCGAAAAGCAGCGTTTACACACTCTTACAGCAAATGCTTAAAAAACGTTATGTTACTTATTTAGAAAACGAAAAAAAATATAAAATAGGCCCAGCGTTAATAAAATTAGGTGCAGTGATTATGTCGGATCATACCATTCAAACACTAGCAAGAACGAGTATGGAGAAATTATCTAAATTAACGGGCGAGGACATCTATCTTGGAGTTTTGGAAGGCGGTCGGATGCTTATTATTGATAAGGTAGAGGGGGGGCAATCACTCCGATTGAATTTGTCTGTTGGAACGTATCTATCTATTCACAGTAATGCTATTGGGAGAATAATTCTAGCCTATAGGAATCCCAGTGAACAAAAAGAAATCATTCAACAAACTGGGTTGCCGGCCATGACAAAAAATACAGTTACGGATTACGATACATTCTTAAGAGAATTAGAACGTATTCGACAGGAAGAGTTGGCGATCGATTATGAGGAGAGTGTAGAGGGAGTTATGGGGATTGCTGCTCCTGTAAAAAATCACCTTGGTGAAGTGGTAGCAGGTATTTGCATATCCGCACCAGTATCACGTGTGACCCCGAAAAAAGATGTATTAATCGAACTAGTAAAGAATATTTCTGCCGAAATCAGTGCACAACTCGGATTTGAAAATAAATATAACCAATCATTTTGAAACAACCGATGTATGGAAAAAACAATCATTTTAACAAATAGCAGTGTTAGTATGCTAATTTTGGATAATTAGTTGAACATTTTTATCTATCATTAAACTGCAATCTTTTTGTTCTGGATTTCTTTATTGATCCATTTCTTTAAAAACATCGCTGGAGAATGGCCTTTGATAGTACCATGAAGTCTACAGTAATTGTAGAATACAGAATCAATTAACATCTTCAAAGGCTTCCTCGAAGGTCATAAAGAATTCTCGTTGGTAGCATTTCCGCTCTGTAATACTGTAGAAAGATGGTATTCTTCACAGGGATCCGCTTATAATGGAACTCGTCCCAGAAGTCTCTAAGAAGTCATAGTTTCTGAACTGATGAGGACCATTGTCCGTCCGTAGAACGGGGGCACAATCCAATAGTAGACGCTGTAAAAGGGCTTGTTTGGATGTTGGAATGATGGAAGTCTTGTCACAGTTTTTCCCTGGCTAGGTAGAAGTCACGATTCCTCTCGGGCACACACCCGTACTTGCCATCATTGATTAGGTTCTGTGATTTCACGGTTATTGGCTAAACGATGGGTGCTTCGCTTTCTTTTCTCGTTGTGGAAGAAGGATGTTATTTCTTTACAAAGACGATATATTCCCCTTTTATCAGCTAAAGGTAGCTCTTAAACTTTTGATCGGTACGCTTTTGTCAGGATTGAGTTTAAGAGTTCCCTTGGGAAGATGGTTGCTTTTCTGGATGCTGAAAACGGTAATAGTTTGTGGAAGGGCTCAACTGCACAACTTCGAAGAGCCCGACGAACAGGATGCTTTACACTCAAACCATGTTTAGGATACTTTGATACGACCGTCTAACTCTATTTCGTTTTTTAGTAGATCTTTGAGAATCTTATTCTCTACTTGGAGTTTCTCAATCAGATTTAAAGCCTGATCTAATTTCTTCTTTACTTCCTAATTCTCTTTAGAGAATAGACTGCATCTTTATCTTTTCTATTTACTTCTTCCCTGTAATCGTGGACCCATGAGTTACAATTTAGGAGAGAGTCCATTTTTTCTGCTACCAACAAAGCATAGCCCCCATCATACCTCTTTTTACTATGGGGTACTATGTTTCTCATATGGACGAACACTACCTTCCTCTTATTTCTAAATCTAATTTTTGGAAAGTGTCCAATCTTAGGGGCTTTAGTATATTTATTTCGAAATTATAGAAATTCTTGGTTAAGATTGAGCCACCTTTTAATCCCTATCTAATACCTTCTATATGAACCCTCCAGAAGAAGGCATATTAGTACGGAGAAAAAAGTGCTCAAAATATCATATGACGATGTCCTTTATTAATTTAAAGAATATCCAATAAGTATCATTATCATATTCGAATCAGAAAATATTTTATTGATTATATGTTAAACATCTGGATTTTTCTCTAGAATATTAGTGGTTATGTAAATTATTATTTGCATATTTTCATCACAACAACATAATCAAAAAACTATTAAAAATAATCAGAAAAATTAAAAAACTATTGATAATAATCAAAAAATAATATATTATATTATTAAGTTCAATGTTGAACTGAGGTTCATATATATGAAATTAGAAGAGCCTTTTATGTGTAAGATTACTCTTATTGAAAAGTATGGGAGGTGTGTGGATGTTTGAAATTTATCCCTTGCATGTGGCCACATTTAAACAAGTAGATAAACCGGTGCAAACTTCATTAAAGGATGCGGGAGAAAAATTGATTTAAATTGTGTATAGCATGGGTAATTCGTTCTAATAAAGCTGTATATGTAGTCGATCCAGGACATGATGTGATGCGAGCCAAAAATATCAACATCGAGAAATGAGTTTAGAGGGGTGCACTGACCTTCTAGTGGGAAGGAATATCTTATTGCCGGAGTCCAATTTGATTTATACGAAAATTATGAGTGTTGTCATACAGTAGGGTTATATGTAAATCTATTCGATTAGTATCAATCATATGAAAAAGTGAAACGAATGAACGTAGAAGTACTTCCTTCTCACGATCCTCTGTTAATGTCTAGAAAAGTTTATTAAAAACTGAATAGTTATGTTTTTTTATTCATATATATGAACTTATGTTTAAAAATATGAACTAGGTGTGCTAGTTTTGATTTTAAATGAAAATAATGTGCTTTGTTCCACAAAAAGAAGTCTTTATGAAAATTAGTTATACTCGCACTCGACGAATCAAACAATGCAGGTGGATTGCTAGGTAGAAACGTAGAAATAGTCGTTGAAGACTCGGAAGCTATGCCGAATGTATTATAAATACAACTGAGAAGCTTGCTTTGAATGATAAAATTAATCTTTTTATCGGTACAATAACTAGCGGCGAATCAATGGCACTTGCGGGTAAATTGAAGGAATGGAATAGTGTTTATGTTTCAACGACTTCAGAAAATAATGCGCTTACAAACCCAGTGAACCCATATTTATTTAGAGCAAACTATAGTGATAATACAGATATGATTATATGGAAGTATTGGTTGCAAAATACAGAGGAAGGAAAGAAGGCAAAGACATTCTATTCTGTCTGCGCTGATTATACGTGGGGGCATGATCAAACTAAAAACTTTAAGGGGATTATTGCCAAATATATACCTGGCGGTGAGTTTCTGAGTCAAGCTTTTTATCCGCTCGGCACGACCGATTATTCGGCACAATTAAATGAGGCTGGTGGTGATGTCGGCGGCACATGGTACTGGAATCGCTATCCCGGACTTCGTTGCGACTCAGAAAGTATCTATTTCAATTATTTTTTCTCTGAGGAGCTTTACCAGGAATGGACCTGGTCTTCTAGAACCCTGCACAGGAGGAAGTCTTAAGTTACCTCAATTATGTAGCAGATAAGTTTGGACTTGCGTAAGGACATCCAGTTTAAGACACGTGTCACTGCCGCGCATTACGATAAGACGAATAACATTGGACAATGTGTACCTTTGCATGAATGGCTTTTAGATGAAAATATTGTTTATAAAATTTGATCTCAACCTTTGGACGTCTCAGACAGGAGAATAAATCGGCCAATTCCAAATGTTAATTCTTTAAAATCGAAATAAATTCTCAATAAAGCACAGCGGTGTTATGTCAAGAGGGTGCAACACTTATTGGGCTTTCGCCCCTCCGACTTCCGCTCCTCGCCCTTTGGGCTCCGGTGCGGGTTCGGCTACATCCTCTACCATTTTGAAAAGAACGTAAAACACAGAATCGATTCTGAAAATTCGCTTTACCTATTTTCTGTTGTCCGGATCAACTGGAAAAACAGATAAATTGAAGTTCTACTAATATCATACGAGGTGGTGCTTTATGAAAAAAAATTATGGCTGGATTATTGTTGCATTACTATTCGTTCTTGGAGTATTAAACTTTGCAGACAAGGCGATTATTGGGTTCGCTGCGGTTCCTATAATCAATGAATTGCATTTAAGTCCATCTCAATGGGGGCTTATTGGAAGTTGTTTCTTTTGGTTCTTCGCAATATCCTCGATCATCGTTACTTCCTTGTCCGATCGGTTTGGTGCAAAAAGAATTATTACAGGGATGGTAAGTTTATGGACTGTCATTCAGTTCGCTTCGATATTTGTATTTAATCTTCCTTCCTTAATGGCGACTCGAACAATACTAGGAGCGGGTGAAGGGCCTTCCGCGTCACTTTCATATCATTTAACAGCAAAATGGTTTCCACCAAAAAGAAGAGCTTTTGCTTCAGCAATTATGATAAGTGGAAATTATGTAGGACCGGCCCTCTTTGCACCATTGTTAATTGAAATAATAGTGTCTTACGGATGGCGTACAGCATTCGGATTCTTGGGGGTTTGTAGTGCATTGTGGATCCCTATTTGGCTTTGGTTAGGTAAAGAAAGCCCTGAAGATATCGGATTGCCCGTAGAGAAAACTCAGGTTTCTCATGAAAAAGTTCGGTGGTCAGCCTTATTTCCGGTACTCTTTTCACGCAATTTTATTTTCACTACATTGGCCGGTTTTGCAGCGTATTGGTCATTGAGTGTCATGATTGTTTGGAATCCTCCTTTTTTAGCAACTGTTCATCATCTTGGAGAAAGTGGCCTTAAATGGATAGCGGGTCTGCCTTGGATTACAATAGCTTTGGGACATCCTATTATAGGCTATTTATCTGACAGGTTGTTGCAATGGACAGGAGACAGCAGGAAAGCAAGAGTGTATGTCATTGGTCCGTTATTTGTCATTTCAGCTGTTTGTTTTTATTTTTCGACGATTGTTTCATCAACACCTGCAGTAATTATTTTACTGACTTTAGCTCCGTCATTAATAAATATGACATTTGTTCTTGGTTCAGCGATTGTCTCTGAATCAACTCATCCTAGTCTTCGTGGGTCTGCACAGGGATTCTATATTGGAACTTCGTCAGTAGCAGGTCTTATTGCACCAGTTGTTTTTGGGGAATTTATCGAGAATGCGGGGGAACATAGTGTAATTGGTTATAATCATGCATTTCTATTAACTTCTGGTTTAGTTTTCGTTTTCGGGTTATGTCAATGGATATTTGTAGATCCCAAACGGGCTAAAACATCAACCAATGATGAAGGGGTCATGCTGGCGATAAATGATTAATAAAATTGATAAAACATGGCCGTAACGGGCTTACCATATGCGATTGGGCTAGTGATGGAGTGTTTGGCAATTACGAGTAGTGGTTCCTCAATATGATTGACTTATCTGAAATAATATTGGAAATCAGAAAATATTTTACTGATAATGTTAGACATCTAGATCTTATTCTAGAATGTACTAGAAATAGTGCTTATTTAAATTATTGCTTAAATATTTTTATCGCAACAAACATAACCAAAAAACTATTGATAATAATCAGAAAATAATATATTATATTTTTAAGGTTAATGTTGAACTGAAGTTTATATATATGAAATCAGAAGAGTCTTTTATGTGTAAGATTACTCTTATTGAAAAGTATGGGAGGTGTGTAGATGTTTGAAATTTATCCCTTGCATGTGGCCACATTAAAACAAGTGGATAAATCGGTGCTAACTTCATTAAAGGATGCGGGGG
>NZ_JBGBPR010000011.1:0-208138 GCF_041106275.1 Neobacillus sp. BF23-41 | reverse complement strand
ATCAATATTCGATAAACGAAGTCGCATCAATTTATAAAGTACACCACTCCTCTATTTTGGAATGGAAACATAAATTTGATAAGTATGGGACGGACGGTCTAAAGGAGTCTTCCACTTGGAAAAGGTATTCTAAGGAACTAAAACTATCCTCCATAAGGGATTACCTTTCTGGTAAATATTCTTTACGAGAGATTACAAGAAGGTATGAAATATCGGATTTATCGGTCCTCAGGAAATGGATTAACAAGTATAATAGTCATAGTGAATTAAAGGATACGTCACACGGAAGGACGAGCTCTATGACTAAAGGAAGAAAAACCACTTTAGATGAACGGAAACAAATTGTTTATTATTGCTTGGAGAACGGTAAAGATTATCAAAAAGCAGCCGAGACCTATCAAGTTTCTTATCAACAAGTATATCAGTGGGTTAAAAAGCATGAAGATGGTGGAGACGAAGCGCTTAGGGATAAGCGAGGAAAGAATAAAGTAGAAGCAGAGCTTTCTCCAGAAGATAAGGTTAAACTCGAGATGCGAAAGCTGGAAAAAGAAAATGAACGTTTACGTGCAGAGAACGAATTCTTAAAAAAGTTAGAGGAGATCGAAAGGAGGCGAAGATAAGTCAAATTCGATTTGAAGATAAGTATAACGCAATTCAAGAGCTACATCAGGAAGAAAATCTCGCTATTGTCTTACTCTGTGAGGTTGCAGGAATTGCACGATCTGCTTATTATAAGTGGCTAAATCGCACACCTTCTGTTCGTGAGCTTCGAAATGAAGAAATTATAAAGGAAATGAAGGCTCTTCATGAGAAAGTTGATGGAATCTATGGATACCGTCAAATGACTTTAAATATGAATCGAAAATTCGAGGAGGACCTCAATCATAAGCGAATTTATAGACTAATGAAGATATCTGGCCTTGAAAGCGTCATTCGGAAAAAGAAGAAACGTTATAAGCCCTCAACTCCCCAACACGTTGCAGAAAATGTGCTCAATCGTGAGTTCACAGCGGAAAAACCGAATGAAAAATGGGTTACGGATGTCACCGAATTTAAATATGGCCAATCAAAAAAGGCTTATTTAAGTGCGATTCGTGATCTATATGATGGGTCGATTGTTAGCTATGTTTTAGGACATTCAAATAATAATAACCTTGTCTTTAAGACACTAGACCAAGCAATAACCCATTTAGATGGAGACAAACCACTTATTCATAGTGATCGAGGGTATCAATACACCTCTCATGGATTTAAACGAAAGTTAGATGCCGAAGAGATGACGCATAGTATGTCGCGGGTGGGTAGATGTATTGATAACGGGCCAATGGAATCTTTTTGGGGAACACTTAAATGTGAAAAGTATTATTTACATAAGTATGAGACATTCGAAGAACTTTCTATTGCGATAGACGATTACATTAAATTTTATAATTATGAAAGATATCAAAAACGACTAAACGGCCTTAGCCCTATGGAATATAGAGCTAAAGCCGCTTAGTGCATTTTTATTATTTCCACTGTCTACTTGACGGGGGGCAGTTCAAAGTTGTCGTGTGCTTTTGGCATTCTTATTCAACAATAATTGTCCCTTTAAACATTTGCATTCCGCAGCTAAAGGTATATTCTCCGGACTTATCCGGAGTAAAGGTTAGTTTTGTTGTTCCAGTTTTTAGGTTGACATTGTTAATATTAAAATCAGGAATCATAAAGGTGGATATACAATTACTACTATCCAATGGATTTTTAATTTCTAGTTCTACTGGTACACCCTTTTTCACTCGAATAACATTAGGCGTGTACCCCTGTGTGGTTACTTCCATCTTTACAAGTGGCTTGCTTTCCTTTGTCACATCAACTTCCGTTTTGGGAACCTCTTGACTAGTAGCAGCTTGTTGAGTTGCTGTTTGCGTTGTTTGCCTTTGACCTGGAATTTCGACCATATCACTGCTATACATAAATAAAAATAATGATACTATCACAACGCCTCCTGCGATGATCGCAAATGGTGAGAGCTCTTGTGTATCAAGGGATAATTTATTATTCGATTCCACGAAAAGATACATGATTACGAATCCGATAATTAATATATAAAAACCTAACAAGATTCCAAGTAAAATAGTAGGATTAATAAATTGAAGAAAGGCACCGAGAATAGCTCCAATGATCCCGCCCATTAAACCAGAAATTGATCCCATTAGGATGGCTAATATCCCAACGGGGTGTCCAGCTAAGAACCCTACGACGAAACCAATAATCATACTGACTCCGACTACTAGAAAAATCTCACCGGAAATGATGCCAATGATACTGCCGGTCAGTAACCCTGTGATTACCGCAATGACCATACTAATCATAATCCCAGATGTATTGGCTAGCTTATTTTTATGACGGTAAACAGAATAAATGGAATATCCGGTACCAATGGCAACTACAATCGCCGAAATAATCGCAAAAATATTCATTTTATGTCTCCTCAGATGTGTATGTTTTATTCATTAAATAATGTACAACATATGAGTATTATAAATGGAAATGACCCATTCAAATTTGTATTTTTAGTGATTAATATGAACGTTTTATGAATATTAATGAGGTTAAATTAGGATATGGAATAGTAGGAGATCGATTTTATTCTTTATTTTCTTTATCAAGGGTATTTTTATAAATTCTTTTCATGGCCTCATTCTGCATTTTGATATATTCAAGCAGAAATTCTTTTTCTTCTTCCTCTTGTTGGAGATCATCCTTTTTTTTTTCCAAGTAAGCCACCCCATTTTTTCTAATTACTAGCATTTTAACTGATTTATATAGACGTTTAAAGTATATTTTAAGGAAAATTGCTGGCTTCAGCAAAATATTCCATAAAAAAATTGACTTTTTTTATAATGAAATATATAATTTTCAAAAATACTATTGAAACTGTGACGGGGATTAGTAAAGTGAAAAGGTCTTACCAAGAGAGGAAACCAAGGGTGCGAGGTTTCTTAAGACAGTCATTTGAACCTGCCTCTGAGTTCTGTATCGGATACATATGAAGATACATGCGGATAATGTCCGTTATCATGGAAAGTGTATAAAGCTTTTTGCTTTATGAATTTAGGGTGGTACCGCCAGGCCTTGGTCCCTTTTTTGAGGATCAAGGCCTTTTTGTGTAGAAATGCGGAAGCGACCGTTACTTATTTAAAAAAATTTAATGAGGTGTCAAACATGGCAAAAGAATTTGTAAAAGATGTAACTGCAATGGACGATGATTTCGCCCAGTGGTATACCGATGTGGTAACAAAAGCTGACTTAATTGATTATTCAAGTGTTCGTGGCTCGATGATTATTCGACCATATGGTTATGCTTTATGGGATAATATAAAAAATGAATTGGATCGCCGTATAAAAGAAACGGGGCATGAAAATGTTTATATGCCTTTGTTTATTCCTGAAAGCTTGCTGCAAAAAGAAAAAGATCATGTTGAAGGTTTTGCACCAGAAGTGGCGTGGGTCACACATGGTGGATCTGAACCGTTGGCAGAACGATTAGTTGTCCGCCCTACATCAGAGGTTCTTTTTTGCGAGCATTATAGTAACATCATTCATTCTTACAGAGATCTGCCAAAGCTTTATAACCAATGGGCAAACGTGGTCCGTTGGGAAAAAACAACCCGTCCATTCTTACGGACATTAGAGTTTTTATGGCAGGAAGGTCATACAGCGCATGCAACTGACGAAGAGGCTATGGAAGAAACCATTAAAATGCTAAATGTTTATGCCGCAGTTTGTGAAGAAATCCTTGCGATTCCAGTTGTAAAAGGACAAAAAACGGAAAAAGAAAAGTTTGCAGGTGCGAAAGCTACTTTTACGATAGAAAGCTTAATGCATGATGGAAAAGCATTACAGTCTGGTACATCCCACCACTTCGGTACAGGATTTGCCGAGGCATTTAACATTCAATATACAGACAAAGAAGGAAAGCTCCAATATGTACATCAAACCTCTTGGGGCTTCACCACAAGGATTATCGGTGCCTTAATCATGGTGCATGGCGATGACCGCGGCCTTGTGATTCCGCCAAAAGCTGCACCAACTCAAGTGATGATTGTGCCGATTGCTCAGCATAAAGAAGGCGTTCTTGATTTTGCCTATGAGTTAAAAGAGACTTTATCAAGTGTTGTACGTGTAGGGATCGATGCTAGTGATAAAAAGCCAGGCTGGAAGTTCAATGAGTATGAAATGAAAGGTATTCCAGTCCGTCTTGAGGTGGGACCTAAAGATATCGAAAACAAGCAAGTGGTTTTAGTAAGACGCGATACTTTAGAGAAAGTGTTTGTTCCGCTCGACCAATTAGAAACGAAGCTTGTTGAGTTATTAGATGAAATTCAAACAAATTTATATAATAAAGCACTTACTCATCGTGAAGAAAGAACCACTGTTGCTGTAACACTTGATGAGTTAAAGCAATCACTCGAAGCAAAACCAGGTTTTATCAAGGCCATGTGGTGCGGCGAATTAGCTTGTGAGGAAAAAATAAAAGAAGATACAGGGGCAACATCTAGATGTTTGCCATTCGAGCAAGAAAAAGTATCTGACAAATGTGTATGCTGTGGAAAAGAAGCCAATAAAATGGTTTATTGGGCAAAAGCATACTAAAAATAGCAAACTTTCGGGCTCTTCCTGGTTAGGAAGAGTCTTTTTTATTTTATATTGTGCTGTAACAGTATACGAAATTAAGTTTATGAGCGAATTTTTCGATTGAATGGGCGGATTTCTTGGTTTTATGAGCGAATTTATTAGTTGAATGGGCGAATTTCTCTGTATAATGAGCGAATTAAACTTTCGGCGTATCAGCGGATTTTTCAATCAGCGAATCGGCTCCTCCATATTTTTTTCTGAAAAAAGGAATGAACAATAATCGTAGCGAATTGTTTATATTCAGAAGGAGGGCAAAATTATGAAACCAATACTACTAGACTTTCCAAATCAATTTTATACAGAAAGATTACTTATTCGCATGCCACTTCCCGGAGATGGTAAAGTGGTGTACCAAGCAATGCAGTCTTCGTTAAATGAACTAAAAGAATGGATGCCTTGGGCCCACCGGGAGCAAACCGAGGAAGATGTAGAAGTAAACATGCGTGAGGCACATGCTAAGTTTTTAACTCGCGAGGATTTGAGGTTACATATCTTTAATAGGGAAACAGGAGAATTCATCGGTTCTTCTGGATTGCACAGGATCAACTGGAATATCCCGAAGGTTGAAATAGGTTACTGGATCGATACACGCTATAGCGGGCAGGGGTATATAACGGAAGCGGCAGAGGCGATTACGAAATTTGCCTTTACTGAACTCAAAGCAAAACGGGTTGAAATTCGTTGTGACTCAAAAAATATCAAAAGTCGGGCCATTCCTGAACGCTTAGGGTTTACCTTAGAAGGCATTTTAAGAAATGATGAAATGTCTGCGAACAGAAAAGATCTACGTGATACATGTATTTATGCAAAAATAAGTAATAATTAATACAGCAAAAGAGTACTGATTTTTCAGTACTCTTTTGCATGAACTTATTGAAAAACTCTAGCTACAGGGATTTAATCAAGGAAATATCTTTTTAGATAGAATTTAGTAATCGCCAAATATTCGCGGGAATAGGATTTTACCACAGCAATCCATGGTGTTTCTGCTGGGAGTCCCTGTACCTGTAGGCCATAATCACGGGCAATTGAGACTGCCCGATATAGATGAAAATTATTTGTAACCACAAGACCAAACTTGGCACCTTCGGGAATAAGCTTTTTCGAAAAATTAATATTTTCATATGTATCAGTTGATTGATCCTCTAAGATAATCCGATTCTCGCTAATTCCTTGTTTCTTAAGTTCTCTCTTGATGGATTCAGCCTCGGATATTTCTTCACCAGATCCTTTCCCCCCAGAAGCAATGACGAGTGTATCTTGGTTTTTCTTTAAATAGTCTGCAGCGGCATTTATTCTGCTCGCAAACGCTAAGGAAGGGACGGTTCCTTTTACCCTTGCCCCGAGGACAATCAAATAGTCTGCATTTTTAGGTGTCTCCATGTTACTATATTGACTAATTTTAATTTGTAATATGCCAATGTAAATTAAACCTAAGGCGGTAAAAACTCCTACCAATAAAAACACTCTTTTCCTATTTTTCATCATTTCAAATCCATTTCAAGTTTTTTTCACAACTAATTAAACCTATTATACAAAATAATAGATTAAGTAGGTGGGAAATACTAACATATTTTTGAAATGGAGTATAATAAAAGAAGAATAAGTTTCGTAAAGCGGACTCGCATCATTACATTATGGGAGGGTTACAGATGTCATCAATTAATTTATTGAAAAAAACGGCCGGAATTGTCTTGGAAAAGAAAAAGCTAACGAATGTAGTTGCTCGAGTTGGATTAGTGTTGGATATTTCAGGTTCAATGAGAAATTTATACAAAAATGGCACGGTTCAAAAAGTTGTGGAACGGATTCTTGCAGTTGCTAGCCAATTTGATGATGATGGATCATTGGATGTTTGGGTTTATGATAATGAATTTTCTCGGTTGAAATCTGTTACGGAGAGGGATTTTACCAACTATGTTGAAGATTATATTCTGTCTAACGATTTAATACATAAATTCGGAAGAAATGATGAACCGCCAGTCATGGAGGATGTAATTCAGAAATACACGATAGAATCTCCGTCAAAGGAACCCGCTTTTATTGTTTTCATAAATGATGGGGGCTGTAAAAGAACAATTAAGAAACCAGTAGTTGAATCGTCTACAAAACCGATTTTTTGGCAATTTGTTGGTATCGGTGATTCCAATTTTGAAGTCTTGGAAAAATTGGACACGATGGAAGGTCGTTTTATAGATAATGCTAACTTTTTTCATATTAAAGATATCGAAAAGACCACAGATGAAGAGTTGTATAATCAGTTGCTGAATGAACTCCCATCTTGGTTAATTGAAGCGAAAGCTAAGGGGATTTTGTAGAATATTTATTAATAAGATTCTAACAGTCCATAGTTAATTATCGTTACTACATTCTCCTATTTTGCAAGGTCACGGGTACGATTTTTTTCAAAATGTAGAAAAAGGACTGAATGCTTCAGTCCTTTTCATTATTCACAAACCCACGACAGTCCAAGCGTTCCTACCCCAGTATGCACGCCTGCCACAGTAATCAGCATCATTAACTCAGTTTGGATATCAGGGAATGTTTCGTTGACTAATTGTTCAAGCACGGCAGCTCTCTCGATATCATTAGCATGAACGATAGCAACTTTCCTAACATTCGTTGTTTCCATGTCTGTTTGTAAATTATTAATCAACCAGGAAATCGCTCTTTTTTCGGTGCGAACCTTATCTTTAATCTTAGCGCCACCGTCTTCAATCGCTAAAATCGGCTTTATATTAAATAATGAAGCTAGTATTGCTTGGCCGCCGGATACTCTGCCGCTTTTTTTTAGTTGGTCCAGATTTGAGGGGACTAAATATAAGCGTGTATTGTCGCGTAGTGCATTTAATTCTGCGACAACCTCACCGCTCTCATGTCCTTTTTCCACAAGTTCGATCCCTTTTTTTATTAAAAAAGAAAGAGGGTAGGAACCTGTCAGGGAGTCAATCGGAAACAGTTTAAAATCAGCCATTTCTGCTGCCATTACAGAGGTTTGAAACGTCCCTGATAAGCGACTGGAAGCATGAATGGCTATTCCATAGTCATAGTCTTCTTTTAACCTTGTATAAAGTTCCACAAAATCACCCAGGGCGGGCTGGGAGGTTTGAAATTTCGAATCCTCATGTTTCATTCGCTCATAAAACTCTTTTTGTGTAATATCTATTGTTTCCTTGTAGGATTCTTGGTTAATTACAATGTTAAGTGGAACTACATGTATATTATTTTGCTCGATAAACTCTTTGCTTAGCGAAGCCGTTGTGTCAGTAATCCATGCAATTTTTGCTGCATTCATGTTAATCCTCTTCCTCCAGTGAAATCTCTTATTTCTATCTCATATAATCTCAATATTACTCATTACACATGTCAGTTTTATTCCCTTTGTTTTGATAACTAGATTCAACATTACAAGAAGGAATATTAACCAACAAGTTATATTTGTCATGTTAAAATATGAAAACTTTGTGAAGTTTTTATGAGAGAAACACCAAAAAGGACCTAGTTCGAATTATTCAATAATAGTAGTCTGTGATTTAAATCACTTATTTTGTGCGTCAAATATCATATAATCACTATGGAAACAGTGAAATATATAGGGAGTGTTGAAAATGTTAGATCAAAAAACGATAGAAATAATCAAATCAACTGTACCTGTTCTAGAAAAACATGGGGAAACAATTACAACTCGATTTTACCAATTGATGTTTGGCAACCATCCTGAATTATTAAATATATTTAATCATGCTAATCAAAAACAAGGCAGACAGCAAAAAGCATTGGCTGGAACGGTATATGCCGCTGCCATGTATATCGATAATCTGGAAGCTATTCTTCCAGTAGTGAAACAAATTGCACAAAAACATAGAAGCCTTGGCATCTTACCTGAACATTACCCGATTGTCGGAAAACATCTACTGCTAGCGATTAAGGATGTATTAGGTGATGCAGCAACAGACGAGATTATTGACGCCTGGGCCCAAGCGTATAATGTAATTGCAGATGTTTTTATCAGTGTAGAAGCAGAATTATATGATGAAACTGAAAATCAACATGGTGGTTGGAAGGGATTTCGTAACTTTATTGTTGACCGTAAAGTAGTTGAGAGTGAAGTGATCACCTCGTTTTACTTAAAACCAGAAGACAACAAAGGAATTGCCGATTTTACCCCTGGCCAGTATATTAGTATCAAGTTAGAAATAGCAGGTGAAAAGTTCACACATATTCGTCAATACAGTCTCTCAGATGCCCCAGGTAAAGACTATTACCGAATTAGTGTTAAACGCGAAACTGGAACTGAAAATCCAGACGGAATGGTGTCCAATTACTTACATAACGGAGTGAACCGAGGAGATATTTTAAAAGTAAGTGCTCCTGCAGGGGATTTTGTTCTTGATACTAATAAGAATACTCCTGTTGTGTTACTTAGTGGGGGTGTTGGTTTAACACCAATGATGAGTATGTTAAAAACAATCGTTGAGTTCCAGCCAGAACGTAAGGTAACATTTGTCCATGCGGCTGCAAATGGGAATGTACATGCTCTAAGGGACGAAGTAGAAGAGGTATCTATACTTGAAAACGTAAATTCCTTTTTCTTTTACGATTCACCGACAGAAGAGGATCGTAAGAATAATCGCTTTGATGTTGAAGGCCATGTAACCCGTGATTGGCTGAAAGAAAAAATCACTACCAAGGACGCCGATTTTTATTTCTGTGGACCCGTTCCATTTATGAAAGCTATTAACCGTTCATTAAAAGAATTAGGGGTAAATCAAGAAAGAATTCACTTTGAATTTTTTGGTCCTATGGGGAATTTAGAAGAATAACAGAGAAACAAGCCGATTTCTAATATAGAGGTCGGCTTGTTTTGTAGTGAACTTACGAACAGCCTTTCTTAAAAATATAATTTGAATCTATAAGTCGATAACTATATTAGAGAAGTTTGGATAAAATACCAATAAGAATTAATGCCATATCAATGCCAAATATCCCTTTTAGGAAAGGAGCAAACATTATTGCATTTTTTAACGACAATCATAAACGAGTACGGGTATCTTGTTCTTTTTCTTTCCATTACACTAGGTATATTTGCACTTCCGATTCCGATGGAAGCAATGTTGGCATATGCAGGATTTTTATCCTTTCTTGGAAAGCTTAATTGGTTTGGAAGTATACTCGCTTCTGCAGCTGGTTGTACGCTAGGTATGTTGCTTTCCTATTGGGTAGGCTGTAAGCTTGGGATGCATTTTTTTGAAAAGCATGGGAAGCGGCTACATTTAGAGCCAGATCGTTTGAATTCAATTTCAAACTGGTTAAAAAAATATGGCAACAAACTATTAATCATTGCCTTATTTATTCCAGTCTTTAGACATTTTATCGGTTATTTTTCTGGGGTCACTCGTTTACCAATTAGGATTTATACCTTGTATACAGGGCTTGGGTCAGCGATTTGGGTTTCGAGTTTTATCTCTTTAGGAAAAATACTTGGTCCTCAATGGGAAGTTTTTTTTGAAATCATAAGGAAATATTTAATTTTAACCAGCGTGGTTCTTCTCATCTTAATTATAGTTATTTACTTGATTAGGAAATTGAGGAATGTAGTAATAGAAACAGGGACGAAATAGGAGAACAAATAGAAATCAAAGGAATCCTCTCAACGGTTCCTTTGATTTTTATTTAGGGAAAATAGTTGTAGAAGTTAACAATTTTTGAACTTTATCTATTTTATACGATATATGGTCCTTGAAAGTTTGATTCATATCTCAACTATGATTAAATTAAAAAGAGAAATGGCCAGAAAGGATGTTATTTAATGAATAAAAATGTCATACGTTCGATCACGGGCATAGCTGTATTATTTTGCCTCCTCTGGCTGATCGGGCTTGGCTGGGCGGTAGAGGAATTTTATGCTGGAAAACCAGAAAAGGTTCCAGTAGCAAAAACCGTTTCCAAGGTGGAAAATAAAAAAGGGTTAACCATCGTGGCGTTAGGTGATTCGTTAACTCGAGGAACAGGCGATGAAACCGGAAAAGGATATGTGGGTGTCTTGATTGATGAAATCAAGGGAAAAACAAAGCGTACTGTACAGCTTACCAACCTTGGTATCAATGGACAAAGATCTGGATCTCTAAGGAAGCAAGTACAGGAAACAGAAGTAGGGCGCCAAATTCAAAAAGCTGATATTGTCCTAGTGACGATTGGCGGAAACGACTTGTTCCGCGGGGGGCAAGGCTTAAGCGATTTTAAACCTGAAGATATTGCAGCGATTGAGAAGAAATACCTGGATAATTTGAAGTTTGTTTTTGAGAAAATACGTAAAAACAATCCAAATGCCAATGTGTTTTTCATTGGTTTGTATAATCCATTTATTGAATTAGAGCAGGGAAAAGAGATGTCGAAAGTGGTCCGCCACTGGAATTACGACAGTGCAGAAGTCAGTGCCTCTTTTCCAAAAATCGTGTTTGTACCAACCTTCGACTTGTTTGAGTTAAAGGTGAATGACTACTTATATGCTGACAAGTTTCATCCAAATTCAAAAGGGTATCGTTTAATTGCCGAACGGGTAGCTTCATTGCTTACCTGGTAAGGAGAGGAATTCGATGGAGAAAAACATTACACTATCTGTAAAAAATCTTAAAAAAGTAATTGGAAAAAAGGAAATTATCAAGGGATTGACTTTCGATTTACGGGAAGGAGAGGTATTTGGCTTCTTAGGCCCAAATGGAGCAGGGAAAACAACGACGATCCGCATGCTCGTTGGATTAATCAAACCCACATCCGGCAGCATTCACATTTGTGGCGCGAATATAGAAGAGAATTTTCAAGAAGCAATGACCAATCTTGGTTGTATTGTCGAGAATCCCGAATTATATCCCTATCTTTCCGGGTATAATAACCTCCTTCATTTTGCCAGAATGCTCGAAGAAATTGGAGAACAACGAATCAAAGAGGTAACTGAACTTGTTGGTTTAACTGAAAGAATTCATGATAAGGTAAAAACCTATTCTTTAGGAATGAGACAGCGTCTTGGGATTGCTCAAGCCTTATTAGGGAGACCAAAAGTGCTGATTCTTGATGAGCCAACTAATGGGTTGGATCCAGCAGGAATCCGTGAAATGCGACAATTTATCCGATTTCTTGCGGAGGAGGAAGGCTTAAGCGTCTTAGTTTCCAGTCATTTGCTAAGCGAAATTCAACTTTTATGTGACCGTGTCGCGATTATTTCAAAAGGGACGATTATACGAACGGATACTGTCCATCAACTGCTGGCAAATCGCGAAAGAGTCGTTTGGCATGTTCATCCGCTTGAGAAGGGAAAGGAAGTATTAAGTTCGTTAACAAAAATTGATGTAACAGAAGATGGTAGTATTTTGACAGAATTTAATGAACAAAAGATACCCCTTTGGAATAAGCAGCTGGTTGAAGCAGGCATTGCTGTGACTGAAATGAATCGAAAAATGCCAGTCCTGGAAGATTTATTCCTCGAACTAACGGGGGGTGACACGATTGAATAAATTGATTCAAAATGAAATGATGAAACTGATTGCCAAGAAGCGGCTTATTGTTATTGCCATCATTATTGGCGTCCTTGTCATGTTATTTACATATGCACAATATAAACAAGTTCAAACACAACGAGAAAAATTGGGAACCAGTGATTGGCGAACAATTTTACAACAGCAAATTGTTGATACGACCAATCGTTTGAGCAGCAGTCGGATTACTGATGAATGGAAGAAACAGCTGCAAATATCCCTGCAACAGCAACAATATTATCTGAATCATGATATTAATCCTTCTGAGCCTGGTGCACCAACGTTTATGAGGATTTTCTTAGAAAACTCGATTGATCTCTTTATTCCATTAATGGTCATGGTCATTGCCAGTGATTTGGTTTCATCCGAGCACAGTTTAGGATCAATTAAACTGCTATTGACGAGGCCGGTCAAACGATGGAAGGTACTCTTAAGTAAATATTTAACGCTTTGCTTAGCCATTTCTTTAATTATTGCGATCGCAGGAATCCTTTCTTATTTGATTTCTGGTTTGGTGTTTGGGTACAAAGGCTGGGGTGCACCCATTTTAACAGGCTTTAATGTGACCGAAACAGGCTTAAATACTTCAGAAGTCAAACTTATGGGGCAATGGAAATTTTTATTAATGGACTTTGGACTGGTCTGGTTTGTCTCTATTGTCGTCGGTACCTTATCCTTTATGCTGTCGGTTTTGATTCGCAGTACGGCTGCCGGCATGGGTGTCATGCTTGCCTCTTTAATCTCAGGAGCTATATTAACGAACATGGTATCCTCCTGGGAATCTGCCAAGTACTTTTTTATGGTTAATTTACGGTTAACCGATTATATGAAAGGAACAGCACCTCCGATTGAAGGCATGGATCTTTCATTTTCCATCCAAATCCTTTTTGTGTGGTGGGCAGTTGCCTTATTCGTTTCATTTTTTGTCTTTACTAGGAGAGATGTCTATTAGAGAAAGCTATTTCCGTGTTTGCGGGAATAGCTTTTTTATTGGGTGCGTTAAAGGTCATAGTTGATTTTTATAGCCAAGTTGATTGGAGCGGAAGGCGCGAAGACTCCTGCGGGAGGACGGGGCAGGGGAGACCCCGGAGGCACTTAGCGCCGAGGAGGCTCCACGGACCGCCCGCGCCTGGAGTGGAAATCAACAGCCCAGTTTAACCGATTAAAATTAAAAAAGTTCCAACTTGAAAGAATATTATAAAATTAATAAAATATTAGAGAGGATAATTGACAAATGGAGGAGTGTCTATGTCATTTGCAATAAAAAAGATCGATCATATTCAACTTGCTGGCCCAAAGGGCTGTGAAGAAACCGCGAGGGAATTTTTCAATGGAATTCTGGGATTAATTGAAGTTGAAAAGCCAGCAGAATTAAAGAAACGCGGCGGGGTTTGGTTTGAATTTGGGACCTTTCAACTTCACATTGGGGTAGAGGAACCATTTTCACCAGCTAAAAAAGCACATCCTGCATTAGTGGTAGAAAATATCGAGGAATTAAAAGGTCATCTACGTGAAAAGGGAGTTTTGTATACAGAGGACGATCTACTTCCAGGGGCGAGCAGAATTCATGTACATGATCCGTTTGGCAATCGACTTGAATTATTAGAATGGCTCTAGAAATTACGTTGAGATATAAATACAGCCCCACTCCAGAAATTTGGAATGGGGCTGTATGCCTTAAATTGGGGGATTGAAGGCATAATTACTTAGGGATTATTCTATTCAATTTCCAGCAGGGGGAGGGTACCCCAGCCGGAAGGAAATAAGCATAAATAATGGTTAGGTTTACTGACTGGCGCTTGTTGCAAGGCCACTTGTGCAGTCGGGGCCAGGGCAGATTTATCATCCTTCATGAATAATGAGCAGTCCCCGATACTAAAAACATTTTTCGTGTCCTTAACGCGAAGATTAGAGTCGACAGCGAGTTTGCCTTTTTCAATTGGTAACCCCCATTTTTGAACATTTCACATGAGGATTATAAAAAAATAGAGCGAATGCTCTTGCTGTCTTGTGAATTATTTCACATATATTCTCTGTTTTTAGAATACAATAATACAAATAGAATCTCAAGTGTTTTATAACTAAATATTTGTCAAAATGGTAAATTTTTTTTGACGAACTGGGAATGATAATTCCGTACCATTAAAAAAGGTTTATTTTACTAATTAAAAGAATAGGAAGGAGATAATTATGAAGTTTAAAATGTTACTTTTATCATTAGGATTAATATTGTCTGTGCAGGGAGTGGCTGCAGCAAACCAGACGGTGCCTGACACCAATAATGGAGAGCAAAGGGAAAAAGCACCTTGTAATTGTAAAGAGGGCAGAGAGCATCATATGATGCATAAAGATTGGCAAGCAAAGATGGCGGAAAGAGAGAAAATGCTTCTATCATGGGTAGACCAGTATACTCCAGATAAAAAAGGCGAGTGGACAACCGTCCTTGCGGAAAAGAAAACACTAAGTAACCAATGGATGAGTCCTGAAAATGCTGAAAAACGTGAGCAATGGAAAAAAGAAAAAATGGCGAAAATAGAAGAACTAAAAAAACAATTTGATGCAGGTAAGTTAACAAAAGAGGAATTTATAAAACAGGCACATGGCGGAAAAGAAATGTCACATTGGAGGACATTCCATGAATTAAGGAAAGCCGTTGAAAAGAAAGACAACAAACAGGCCGTGTTACTTCTAAATCAACTGTTAGATCAAACAAAACAGCATAATCAAAAAATCAAAGAATTACTGAAAAAGTAATGAGCTTCTATCGAAAAACTAATTCAGAGGGATTAGTTTTTTCTTTGTTTAAACAGTTCAATCTTCAATTATTCAACCTATTCATGATGACAAGATGTCAATAATTACTGCTGTTAAAATAACTTAATAAAGGGAATATTTAAGAATGATTAATTCCGAGGAGGTTTGAAATGAGAAAGAAAAATTTAATGATGACCACCGTTGCACTAGGTGCTGCATATTTACTTCGTAATCCAAAATCCAGGCAAAAATTAATGAATCAATTTCAAGCATTTACTAAAAAATAATGAAAAAACATCCCCTCAATCCGATGATGGGGATGTTTTTTGGATGTTTTTAATGATGAAAGAAATTACCTATGATTGACGACAATAAGTCATAAAACTTATTTTTTTAAACTAATTGTTTCTTGTTTAGTCTCTTTGATTTCCTCTTTTATCTCTTCCTTTATATCGTCAGCAATTCCGTCAGTCGCTCTTTTAAATTCGCGAATCGATCTGCCAAAAGCACGGCCAACTTCAGGAAGTTTGTTTGGACCGAAGACGACTAATGCTACGATTAAAATCAAAATTAATCCGGGTACTCCAATATTAGAAAACATATTTTCATCTCCTAGTGATGAATGCTAGTTAAACCATTTTCTATTATACCTTTTTATCATTAATTGTACAAAATCTAAATGGAATCGTAAAAAAACCGGTGGACCCACCACCAGCTTTAATAGTCCTATCTGATTAAATTAAATCTGATTGAATGTAATGATACAGTAGTTTGGACGTGTAATCAATGGAAGATTTGTGCGTGCGCTCGAATGCATGTGATGAATCGATGCCAGGTCCGATTAGACCATGGACAATATCATGACCAGAGCGGATCGCTGCTGAGGCATCTGAGCCATAAAAAGGATAGATATCTAATTTGTATTGGATATTGTTTTCTTCTGCTAGTCGAACTAAGTTTTTTCTCAACTCATAATGATAGGGTCCACTTGCATCCTTCACACAGATCGAAACAGTATACTCATCTGTCGATTGTCCGTCGCCCATTGCTCCCATATCGACCGCTAAATATTCCACCGTTTCAGGCGTGATATTTGAGTTTCCACCATATCCGATTTCCTCATTGTTAGAAATTAAGAAATGGGTTGTATATGGCAGGGTAATATTTTCAGTCTTAATTTGCTTTATTAATTGCAGGAGAATGGCCACACTTGCTTTATCGTCCAAATGGCGGGATTTAATGTAGCCGCCTGGAGTTACCTCTACACGTGGGTCAAATGAAACAAAATCACCGACCTCAATTCCCAATGCACGAACATCCTCAGCAGTATGTACTTTCTCGTCAATTCTAATTTCGATATTTTCCTGATTTCGCTCAGCTTTTCCAGCATCTTTATAAACATGGACTGATGTTTGGTGCATTAAAATGGTTCCAGTATATTTTTTGCTGCTGCTGGTTTCGATTTGGCAATATTCTCCTTCAATCGAGTTATATTTAAAACCGCCAATTAAGTCAATTTTCAAGCGACCATTTGACTTTACTTCCTTTACCATCGCACCGAGAGTATCCACATGTGCCGTAAGCATGCGGTGCTTACTTGAATCAATACCCTCAATTGTGGCAATTAAACCGCCTTTACGATTTCTATAGGTTTTAATTTGTAACTCAGCAAGATATTTTTCAACAAAGGTAATCACTTCATTTGTGTTTCCGGATGGGCTTGGAATGGATACCAAGTCAGTGATTAATTTTAACGTTTCTTGTGGATTTATAGTAGGCAAAGCAAATACCCCTTTCTGTTTTCTTTCTCTAATATTATACATAATTACGAAAATGATGTGTCTTGATACGATTATTATCAACTTTTCCTTAGGTGATGCATAGGTTAACAAGTATTAAATTTTTTTTAAATAGGAATAAAAAATGACGGTATGGGCATGAATGGAACTATTCTAACTATTTAAAAAACTAATTGAATAATCCCAATGGGAGGAGAAAAAGTTGACCAGAGCCGAATTATACCACTCTAAACCTAAGCAATCATCCTTTAAGGGTCTATTTTTTTTCATATTAGCTTGTATTGTATTAACCGCCGGTTTTTTTGGTTTTCGTTATTTCTATCAAGACACAATTCGAATTGAAGCACCAATTGAAAATCCGGGACCAAAGGTGGTTATCCATCTTCCAAACGGACAAAAGGTCTATACGTATGAGAATCTAATTTTTGAAAAGGATGGGAAAACCTATTATAAGGGTGAGCGCAACACGATTGATTTAACAGGGGGAACTGTTGACTTTGAAGAGTGGAAATAAGTAGAAGTCAAGAAAGACTAGCAGCAGCTAGTCTTTTTACTTAAACCAACCTTTTTTCTTAAACCAGAGCGACATGCCGATCGCTACGAGAATCATCAGCCCAATGGTTGCGAAATATCCATATTTCCATGTCAACTCAGGCATATAATGAAAGTTCATTCCATATAGACCTGCAATAAAGGTGAGCGGCATGAAAATCGTGGTAATAACGGTAAGGACCTTCATTACATGATTTGTTTGGTGTGAATTTATCGAAATATAACTATCCCTGATGTCCGTGGTAAGTTCACGGTTTGCCTCAATCATCTCTGTTAATTTAAGCAAATGGTCATGAATATCAGAATAGTATTCCCTTTTCCCCTGAATCGAAGTCATTCGCTGTGAATTTAAGACCCTATATATAAGATCGCGCATCGGTGTAATGGTATGCCTCAATGATAGAAGATGGTGCCTTGTATCAAACAAATCTTCAAGCAATGCCTCCATGGATCTTCCTTTTGAATTCTCATCAATTTCATTTAACCGATCCTCAATTAGATAGACAAGAGGGAAATAATTATCGACCATTTTATCAAGAACAAGGTACAAAATATGGGATGGCTCCCACTCTTCAACGTTGGTTGATAAAGTAAGTCGCTTCCAAACCTCCTCAATTTCAGATGAAAAGTTATGATGAAAAGTAATTATGTAGTCTTTGCTAAGAAAGAAATCAATTTCTTCCCTTGTAAGCATCTGTTGATTTAGTGCTTGCGTAACCAAAAAAGTGTAATCTTCATAATAATCCAGCTTTGGTCGCTGTAAAGTATGGACACAATCCTCAATAGCTAGTGGATGAAAGGAGAGAGGGGTCCTTAGAAATTCAATTTCTTCGGTGGTTGGCTGCCCAAAATCAATCCAGTACCATAGAAAATCTCCTCTTATCAGTTCCTCAATTGAAAGGTCTGGTTTCAATTGGTTAGTTTGGGATATGGCAATTGTTCTAATCATGTTAACTCCTTAGTTCATTCGATTATCATTCCATAAATAGATTATTATGTATAACCTAATCATAACTTTTAATGTTCAATTTTCAAAATTATATAAGGAGTTTCCCTGACTTTATTGTCCATTTCGAAAATGAGAGATTTAATGGACTATAAAGAGGCATTCTAATAGCAGAATACCTCTTTACTAATTAATAATGGTTATACGATTGGTGAAGTTTCTTTATTCCGCATCGATTGTGGTATATAAACACAGAACGGTTCACTTTCCAGATAATCGCCTGTTACGGCATAAGTTCGTGAGCGGGAACCGCCGCACATTTTGTTGTATTCACAAACGCCGCATTTGCCTTTGTAGTTATCAGGTTGACGTAGTTCTTTAAATACTTTTGACTCACGATAAATTTCTGCAAGCGGGGTATCACGGATGTTTCCACCGACAATAGGAAGTAATCCACTTGGCATAACATCTCCAATATGGGAGACAAAGGCGAAGCCGTTGCCATCATTTACGCCTTTTGGCGCACGCTTCAAGCCATCATGCATGGAAGCAAAATCAGTTGTAATCGAGTCTTCGTAATGAATTTCACCTTTTTCAATTAACTGGTCGCGCGTTTTTTGCTGTAAAACAACCCTGCGGTAATGTTGAGCTGCGGTAGTTTTAATATCATATGGTGCAGTTTTGCTTAATTCATACAACCAACGAAACACCTTTTCATGGTCAGCAGGAGAAATACATGCGTCCATTTGACCTCTGCCAGTTGGGACAAGTAGGAAGATGTACCACATAACAGCGCCTAGCTCGCCAACTAGTTTTGCCATTTGTTCAAGCGAGTCATAATTATAACGAGAGATTACTGTATTGATTTGGAGCGGCATGTCTAATTCAATTAAGTATTTAATTTTTTCAACGGTTAAATAAAATGATCCAGGGGTCCCGCGGAAATGATCATGAATCTCGGGTGTTGGGCCGTCTAAACTAAAGCCCCAGCGTGAGAGTCCGACACCTTTGAACTGTTTCATTTTTTCTTTTGTTACATTCGCTGTGGCACTAGGTGTCATCGACACTCGCATCCCTTTTTTAATTGCATAATCAGCAAGTTCATAAAGATCTTCTCTCATCATACAATCCCCGCCTGTAAAAACGAGCATTGGATTATCCATCTCATAAATTTGATCAATTAAATTGATTCCTTCTTTATGTGAAAGTTCCCGTGGGTCTGGAGTAAGCTGTGCATCAGCACGACAGTGAATGCACTTAAGCTGACAGGCTCTCGTTACTTCCCAAATAACGATAAATGGATTTTTATCATAATCTATTACATTTCTCATTCCATGAGGGTGCCCCATAGCATGTGGATGTCCTTTTCCTATTCCTTGCATCATCATCACCCAAATTCATTAATATTTATAAAAACTATAGGTTTATTATAGGTTTATCAACCCACAGTGCATGGGAGTATTGTTACAATATTTCTACATCCTAGTGAGAATTATGTGATATCTATAAAAATCATAAACTTCTTTTGTATTACATTTATGTTACAAAAACATTAATAAATAATGTAAGATTCCATGAAAAACATGATATATAGTGAATAGTTACATAGTTGTGTTTGTTATATTTACGGTTTTCTTTGCTAGAATTGGATTTTTTTACCTTGTAAGCCATATCCTTGGGGTTTATTCCATCCTTAATGTTTGTTTATGATGTATGTACACAAACGAATTGAAGGGATGCTACGATGAAAAAACAACTATTATCATTCGCAGCAACGGCGGGAATCCTGTTTTCTACATTTGTTGGTTCTGCTAGTGCACATGAAAACATTTATAATGTCCAATCCGGGGATACACTTTGGAAGATTTCACAAGCAAACAAAGTCTCAGTCTCTGACTTGAAAACTTGGAATCACCTAACAAGTGATAATCTCTATGTAAATCAGAAGCTATCATTATTAGCACCACACAGCCACGAACTAGTTGCACCTACCTATACGGTCCAAAAAGGGGACACACTTTACCTTATTTCAGTACGATTCAAACTTTCCATTGCCCAGCTTAAATCACTGAATCACCTCACATCAGATACGATCTATGTAGGACAAGTCTTAAAGATAAATGCGGGTGGTACATCAAATCCAGTACCTGCACCAACTGTATCAAAGGCGCAACTGGCGATAGATGAGGCCAAAAAATACATTGGAACACCTTATTTATGGGGTGGCAATACGCCGTCAGGTTTTGATTGCAGCGGTTTGACAAGTTATGTATTTAATAAAGTTGGAGTAACCATTCCACGAACGTCAGCAACACAATGGTCTGGACTGAAAGCTGTCAGCAGCCCAAATCCCGGTGATCTAGTATTCTTTGAAACATATGCTCCAGGTCCTACGCATGTAGGGATTTATATAGGAAACAACCAATTCATTCAAGCGGGATCAAAAGGTGTATCGATTGCAGATATGACCAATTCCTACTGGAAACCAAGGTACCTTGGTGCAAGGACTGCATTTTAATAGATAAGTAGAAAGGTCTTTCAACATTGAAAGGCTCTTTTTATTTTTTCAAAATTAAAAATATAGTATGATAAGGCTAATCAAAAAAATTGAAGTGAATGGAGTTGTCGGATGTTTAAAAGAATTTTAAGTATAGGGATATTGCTAGTAATCATTGCGATTGGTTTTTTTCAAAAAGATGAATTACTGCATCTTGTTAAACAAGGCGGAGCCTTATCGATTGTTATTAGTATGTTATTAGTGTCGATTTGTGTCTTTTTTCCTGTCATCCCGTTTCCAGTTTTAGCAGGAATGATCGGAGCCGTATTTGGAACGGCCCAAGGGATGCTTGTATCCTTAACGGGGGCCATGGCTGGGACAATGGCTTTCTTCTTCTTATCCAGGTATGGTTTTCGCGATTTTGCCCAGGATAAACTGATGAAATATCCAAAAGTTCAGGAATACGATGAGTTTTTAAACAGAAATTCCTTTGTAGCGATATTAACCTGTCGATTAATTCCTATCATTCCAGCACCGGTTGTCAATACCATTTGTGGGTTAAGTCATGTGAGATGGCTAACATTTTTTACTGCCTCCATAATCGGGAAAGTTCCAAATATCCTGCTTTTGTCGTATGCAGGTGCTTCATTTAGTAACAACAAGCTTTATTCTTTCGGACTTTACGGCGCCTATATGGTCATCATTATCCTGATTAACTTTGTTATTGTTTATCGAAAGCAAGCAAAGAATTCTCTTGATTAAACAACTTCTTGAATATTTAAATCATTTTGTTCCTCAACAGAGATTAGTTCCTTAAAGAAGCTTTTTAAAATAAGCCATTTAGCTGGATAGCTGTAAATAAATTCTTCGATCACCTGTGAGGAGTAATACAAAAAACAATCGATAGAAACTTTTTCTTTTTTTAAATCGTATAAAAGTGCATGTGGAATGGTGTAATAGTCATTCAACTGGTAGGGGTTGAACTTTACTACTTGAATTTTTTGGTCGTGGATCATTTTTTTTAGGGATTGTTCTTGAACTGAAATACTTTCTTCCTTAGTTAGGCCATTTAAACAAATACGATCATTGATAAAATAAATTCCCTTCATAAACAACACCTCATCTATTTTCTTGATTGGTATTGTTATTGACAGGGTTTAGGAGAAGTATACTTATCCAGGTGTGGAAATTTCTATAAAAAAATTACCCGGCCATGGGGCCGGGTATTCAAACTAATCTATATTTTAAGGGGGCGGAGGTTTAAGGTTCTTCCGTGAACCTATTTAAATCTTAATGGATAATTATTAATAAATTATGAACGAAAGATTAATAGTTTAAGAAAAGATAAGGAGAGTAAATGAAAGATTTCCATTTTTGTGCGACATGCAGGCATTTTAAAGCAGAAAAAAAGCCAGAGGGGATGCACTACTTTTGTAGTCGTTTAGGCTTTGAGACAAAAACGAACTACAAATTTAATTGCTGGTGTCCGAGAGAAAGTATTAAGAAAATAATCGATAATGTTAATAAGGTTAGAAAGGAAAGTGATACTTAACGATAAGTTTCACTTTTTTTAGTTTTTGTAGATGACAAATGTCCATTGTCCTTCTTTGATAATCATGTTATTTTCATGAATATCATTTCTATTTAATTGAATCGCGCTTTACTTGAAAGGAGGAAATTCTATTGGCAGCTACACATACTTTTTCAAAAAAAGAGGAACTAGCTAATTCCATCACACACGGAGTGGGGGCCCTATTAAGCATTTCTGCCTTAGTTATTTTAATTGTATATGCATCCCTATATGGAACGGTGTGGCATGTGGTTAGCTTCACGATCTTTGGAGTAACAATGTTTATACTTTATATGTCATCTACCTTGCTTCATAGTTTTCCTGAAGGAAAGGCAAAGGACATTTTTGAAATTTTTGACCATTCGTCTATTTACTTTTTTATTGCCGGGACCTACACACCATTTTTATTAATCGTAATCAAAGGAACACTAGGTTGGTCACTTTTTGGAATCGTTTGGGGACTTGCGATTGCGGGTACCGTCTTTAAATGCTTTTTTGTGAAAAAGTACCTTTTTTCATCAACGGCGCTTTATGTGGTCATGGGCTGGTTAATTGTCTTCGCATGGAAACCATTAGTGAATAATCTATCTCTGGAAGGGATGACCTATTTAGCTATTGGGGGCGCACTGTATACACTCGGAGCCATTTTCTATGTTTGGCGTGGGTTTAAATATCACCACGCAGTCTGGCACCTATTTGTATTAGCAGCCAGTGTTGCTCACTTTTTTTGTGTGTTGTTTTATGTATTGCCGATTCATTCTTAAGTTGTTCATGAGGACAGAAATCAGAATCAAAGAGCGAAATTTGTCCTCATGGAGCGTTCATGAGGACAGAAATTCGAATAGTGTGTGATTAAACATGCCGCATTTTTCTATAGTTAAATGTCTCCCGAGAAAACCATAGGCTCATTAAAAAGCTAATGATGCCCGTGAACAGTAAAACTTCCCCGATGATTTTCATATTTTCCGCAGTGACTTCTTTCCCAAAGATTAATCCTAAAATGATTGAGGATAAAATAGAGCCCAAATATCGGCAGGTTTGAAATAAGCCGGATGTTGTCCCAATAATCTCTTTTGGACTCTCCTTAACCATGGCCACTTGGAGAACAACATTTCCAATTCCATAGCTTAACCCCATGATTGATAAAATAATACCGATACCCAAATAGGAAGTATTTACAAAAAACAGGATAAAAGCTAGTGCACCAATAATCGATATAAAAGAGCCAACCATAATCGGCAGGTTTACACCGGCCCGGTCGATCCATTTTCCCGTTACAGATGAAATAATAATGCTAATTCCAGACATAAATAACATTAACAAGCCACTCATTTCCACGCTTAAACCCAATCCTTCTTGAAAATAACTGGGCAGCCCGAAAAATAAACAATAAAAAAAGATATTCAAAAAGATGAACTGGATGTACACCATTGAAAGCTTTGGATGTGTTTTAAAAATACGAATATCAATAAATGGCTCCTTGACTCTTAACTCCCTCAGAACAAATAAACCGAAAAAGATAATTCCAACAAACCCCGACAGATAATGAATTTTTCCTTCAAAAGATAACAAAAACCATAAAAAGAATACCATTCCTGCAGCGAAGTACCCGATTCCTAGAAAATCCAAGTTGGAGAATAATTTTTTCATGTGAGCCTTATCTTGTTTGATGTCCTTAGGAAACATATACCACCCCAGCAGAAAACTGAGGATAATAAAGGGGAAATTCACCCAGAAGATGGCAGGCCAATTGCCCCAAACAATTAAGAAACCTCCAATGGTAGGCCCTAGTGCTACCATTGCCGAAGCGAAAATTGATAATACGGCAAGGGCTGAGGCCTGTCTTTCTTTGATATGGTCTCGAATTAACGACATCCCTGCTGGATAAATGGCACTACTCCCAATCGATTGAAACAGTCTCATGACAAGTAAAATGAGAAAGGTATGTGACATAGGTGCACCAAACGCTGACAAGGCAACTAAAATGAGTCCCGTTAAAAAGGTTTTTTTTCGCCCAAAAATATCACCAATTTTTCCTGTAACCGGCTGTGCCACTGCACTTGCTAAATAAAAGCTGGATATCAACCACGAAACGGTTGTAAAGGAAAGCTGAAAATCCTTCTGTATACTGTGTAATGCTAAGGCGATCATTGATGAATTCAGAGGATTTAACATCGTTCCAGAGGCGACAGCTGTTAAAAATAATGCACGATTTTTTTTCATGTCTTCATCCTTTGCTGGATTTAGAATCAGTTTATTTTTTGCAATATATTTATTTCTATGAGTGGCACATTGAAAATTTATCATTCTAGGAATAGCCTCCAAACTAATATAAATAAGATAGGAATTTTTGAGAATGAAGTGGAGGAGTCTTATGGATGATATTTATCCGATTTTAGAAGTCATTGATCAACCAGGCCAAAAGGTATTAGCAACCATTGTTCGTGTTCAAGGTTCAGCATATAAAAGAGAAGGTTCTTCCATGCTTTTTTGTGAAGATGGGAAGCAATTTGGCATGTTAACTGCAGGTTGTTTGGAAACAGATTTGACCATTAAAGCTCAAGAGGTTTTCATCAAGCAAGAAGCAAAAATGTTCCATTATAATTTGGCAGATGAAAACGATATGAGTTGGGGTCAAGGGAATGGCTGCAATGGAACAATTGATATTTTATTAGAGCCAGTCTCTGAAAAATTAACAGAGGATTTCTTTGTTGTAAAAAGATCCTTAGATAACTGTAAACCTGTAATTATGTTAAAAAAACTCGATGAATTGGGGGAGTATCTGTTTATTGAGGAGGAAGGGGATCCGTTTGGCAATTGGTCAGGGGATATTCCTAAAATTGCCTTTACATCTAAAAGTGGAATCATACCTGGAACTGATTCCCTTTATCAACATACGTATCAACCTAGGCCAAGGCTCATAGTCTTCGGGGCAGGACCAGACGCAAAACCGCTTGTTCACCTTGCCGCGGAAACAGGATTTTTAGTTACTGTATGCGATTGGCGGGAAGAGTTTTGTCAAAAAAAATATTTTCCCAAAGCTGAGCAGCTCCTTTTGGGCTTTCCTAAAAAGCTTTTGAAGCAAATTTCCTTTTCTCCCTATGATTATGTGGTCATCATGACGCATCATTATGAGAGGGATCAAGAAATATTAAAGGAGGTACGCAATGAGCATATAAAGTACTTAGGCGTACTAGGGCCGCGGGAAAGAACCAAAAGGCTGCTTAAAAATGAAAATGTCCCAACCTGGATTTATTCACCTATGGGTAAGAATATTGGAGCAAAGGGTCCTGAGGAAATCGCTGTTAGTATCGTTGCTCAATTGATTGAGGTGTGGAGAAAGCCAGTCCATGAAAGAGTGCAACTTCTATGGACCATTCCCGAGTAAGTGGAATTGTTCCTCAGTAGGTATTAACAGTGTTATAAGCCATAATAAGTTGGATTTACTCAGTATAAAATCCACTTAATCATGGTGGAGGGATGAAATTGCATATTATTGGGAAAAGTGTCATTCGCAAAGAGGCGCTTGATAAGGTATCTGAAAAGAAGTTGATTTGGAAAGCAAAGGAGGCGCAAAAATAATGCTTCCCATTGATTTTGATTATTATAAGCCGGCCTCATTGAAAGAAGCAGTCGATTTACATCAGTATTTAGATCAGCAAGGCAAGCAGCCGATGTTCTTTTCTGGAGGAACCGAATTAATTACACTTGGAAGAATAGATTTAGCCTATACCGAAGCAGTTATTGATATCAAGGATCTCCCCGAATGTAATGTAATGCAGGTTAGTGGGGAACAATTGCTGCTTGGCAGTACCCTCTCACTTACAAAAATAGAAGAAGCAAATCTTTTCCCATTATTAACGAAAACTGCCAGTCAAGTCGCTGATCATACGGCTCGAGGGAAGATTTCTTTAGGAGGGAATATCTGTGCTCGGATTTTTTACCGGGAAGCTGTTTTGCCATTTTTACTTTCGGATAGCCAAGTTCTAATTGTCGGTCCAGAAGGAAAAAAGATGGTGCCAATCAATGAGATATTTTTAGAAAAGCTTCAACTTAAAAAAGGGGAATTTCTCGTTCAATTAGCAACAGAAACACGGTTTATCAAAGCACCGTTCTTTAGTTTCAAGCGTCGTCAGCAGTGGGATACTGGCTACCCGTTGATCACCGTAGCGGCATTAAAAATAGGTCAGGAAGTACGTGTTGCAATCAGTGGCTTTTGCCCTTTTCCCTTTCGGTCAAAAGAACTGGAAGCTTCGTTAAATAAAAGAGATCTGCCAGCAGCTTCAAGGATTGATGAGGGGGTTTCCAAATTACCAAAGCCTATTTTAGATGATGTAGAAGGGTCAGCAAAATATAGGCTATTTGTTTTGCGGAATCTATTGATGGATGTGTTAGCAGTGTTGGATGGAACATGAAGTTAGATTGATAAAATAAAAAAAGGGAAGGGAGAGTAACTTGAAATCTCACACAATTACGATGAATATAAATGGAGAAATTCGAAGTGTAACCGTTCGTTCTGCCGATACACTTTTATATGCGATCCGGAATAAACTTGGCTTGACAGGTGCAAAACCGGGCTGTTTAAACGGAGACTGCGGCGCATGTACAGTGAATGTAGAAGGGTGGCCGATGAAATCATGTTTAATGCTTGCCGTTGAAGCGGTTGGAAAGAAAGTAATAACTATTGAAGGGTTGGATAATACCCCCATCCAGCAGGCTTTTGTGGAAAACTTTGCTTTTCAATGCGGCTACTGCACCCCCGGCTTTATTATGAATTGCCATTCGTTAATACGAAAGCATCCAGAAGCAGGTGATCAAATAATTAAAGAATGGCTGGAGTCGAATATCTGCCGATGTACCGGCTATGCAGAAATTGAAAGTGCATTGAAATCAGTGCTCAAGAAGTAATGACAAAAGGGGAATGATCTAACGAAAAAGGATGCCATTTTATGGCACCCTCGTCCATGATTTATTTTTTTTCATCTCAAAGTAGGTGTCCAATACTCGGCGGCCAATTTTCAGGTTTGCTCGGTTGTCTTTCTTTCCCTGATATGCCCATGGAACAATAACAGCCATGGCGATTTCTGGATTCGAACTAGGGGCGTAGCTAACCAAGCTTAGGTTCATTACGGGAGGAGGTTCCTTACCAAACCTATATCTCTCCGGCCCGTCATAAAAGGCTTCAGCTGTGCCTGTTTTACCAGCAGGTGAGTAGGGTGCAGTGCTGAAGTACTTATAGGCCGTACCGCCACGTTCTTGCATGACCTTTTTAAAACCTAATCGGACACGGTACATCCAATCTGGATTCACATCAATCGTGTTTAAGACGGTTGGAGAGATTTCTTGTACAACAGGACCTAGTTCATCTTTCCCTTCCTTTGGTTCAAGCATTTGTTTGACCACATGTGGCTGCATTCGATATCCACCATTCGCAATTGTTGAAACATATTGTACCAACTGCATGGCGGAATAGGTATCATATTGTCCAATCACAAGGTCAAGCAAATATCCGGGCAAGTGGCTCTGACCTTTAAATCCGGTTTGTTCATTTGGTAAATCAATTCCAGTTCTTGATCCGAGACCAAACGAAGCAAATGAGTTTCTAATCGTGTCAAAAGCCTTCGCGTTAATATTTAAGGGTTTATCATATTCATAATGCCCTTTTCCAATTCTAATTGCCGTATGAAACATATAAACGTTAGAAGATAATTTTAGGGCATTAATTTCGTTTAACTTTCCTAAGTAGGCATACGATTTTTTGAGAGGAGTAGCTTGAATTTTTAAACCTTTATCATCAAAAACAGTTCCGGGGCCAATTACACCTGTTTTATAACCAGTCAAAATCGTGGCACCCTTGACAGTCGAACCCACGTTATACGTGGTGGTAAAGGTCCCGAGGGCATCATCTTCCATTTCAATTCTGCCAGTTTGTTTGTTTCTGTCAATTTTTTTACCTGACATGGCTAAAACTTCACCTGTTTTTGGATTCATTAAGACAACATAGGCACGGTCAGTGAAAAAAGTACCAGGATATCTTTTAGCTGCCCAAAGCTCCTCCTCTATGATCTGATCAACTTTCATTTGCAAATCCATATCAATGCTTAAGACAAGGTCTTTTCCCTTTTTTCCTTTTGATAAGGGATGATTTTCAATTATATTGCCTGTTTTATCCGTTACATTTTTTAATTTTGATTTATAGCCGTGAAGAACATCTTCATACTGCCATTCAAGTTGGCTTTTGCCAACACGATCATTACGGCTGTAATCCCGAGCCAAGAAATATTCCAATTGTTCAGCTGGCAGCCCTTCATCTGATTTGGTGACTTTTCCTAACACAGACTTTAAGGTCCGGTCAAACGCATAGGACCTCTCCCAGTCGGTAGTAGTATCCACTCCGGGAAGGGATTGAAGATTTTCGCTCACAACGGCCAATTCTTTAGGGGTAACTCCTTCATTTTTAATAATTTGTGTTGTAAATTTGTACCCACTATTGAACTCTTTAAAAAGTGCAAGTACCTCAAGTCTATCTTTATTTATTTCCTTTAATTCTTCAGGTGTTATTCGCTCTAATTTTAACTGATAAATATCCCAGTCTGTTAATTTTTTTGCATAATATAATTCCATTTCATTCTTTGTGATTTTGGCATTAGCACGCTCAGGATTATTCATAATCCAGAAATCAAGTTTATCCCTTTCGGTGACCTTATCTGTTTTTTTATTGATTAGTTTTGCTAATTTTTCAGCGGTTTCAAGCATTTGTTGTTTACTATATCCCTCGTTCGTGTAACTGATCGCATTCTTTGGTACATTATCAACGATGATTCTGTAATCCCGATCAAGTATTTTTCCTCTTGGGACAGGATTACTGACCGTTACATCTTCTTTTCTTTCTAAATCCCTTTTAAAATTTTCACCATACACGATTTGCACAAAGCCAAGCCGCAGGATTAAAACAGAAAATAGTAAAAAAACACTAAAAAAAATGATATTTAACCGAAAGGGGAAGTGAGACTTCTTCTTTTTCTGTTTATCCAAATTGCCTGCACATCCTTTTTACAGAACAAAAATGTTTACATATATATCCTACCCATTTGTAAATAATGGTATGAAAATTGTTCTAATTCTTTAACTGATGGGATCATTTATCGACAGTATTTATGTTTCTATGAATTTTTTGTCTATAAAAAAATTTCTAATTTTTTCCCATATTTGAAATTTTAATTTATAATAAATTGGGATGTGGTTGTTTTCTTGAACGAACATCTATAGAAACATGATTAGGAGGTCTGTATATTATGGAACAGAAAGTGATAGATCCAGCTGTACAAAGAGTAATAGCTCAATTTAAGGGTTTGGATGAAAAAATCACCCATTTTTCAAGTATCATCGGTTTGGCTGATTGGGATCAAAAGGTCATGGCACCGAAAAAAGGTAGAAGTATCTTTGCCAAGGCAACTGGCACACTAAGGACGGAAATTTTTAAACTCTCTGTCTCTCAGGAAATGGGCGACTTGCTAGCGGAACTAACTCTTCCTGACAACTTTGATTTATTAGACGAAGTAACAAAAGCAAAAGTTAGAGAATATAGAGCGTACTACCAAAAATCGAAGAGCATACCTGCTGACCTTTTTCAGGAATATAGCATTCTAACAGCACAGGCAAATGATGCCTGGGAAAAGGCTAGGGAAAACAATGATTTTGCCAGCTTCCTGCCCTATTTAGAAAAAATCGTTGAGTACAAACGGAAATTTGCTGAAATATATGGATATGTTGACCACCCATACGATGCGCTCTTGGATGAATTTGAACCTGGATTAACGGTAAAGAGACTGGATCCGCTATTTGCCAAGTTAAGAGATTCTAGTGTTAAACTATTAGAACGTATTCAACAAAAGGGAAAGCGGACACAGGCGGAAATTTTTGATCAATCGTTTGCAATTGAAAGACAAAAAGAATTTAATCGCTTTATCTTGCCTATCATTGGTTTTGACCTTGAGGCAGGCAGGTTGGATGAAACGGTCCATCCGTTTGCCCAAACCGTTAATACTGGAGATGTACGGTTAACAACTCGTTATTTAGAAAGAAACGTCCGGTCCGCACTATTCGGTACAATTCATGAAGCGGGTCATGGAATCTATGAACAGCATATCAACCCTGATTATGAGGAATCCGTTCTCCAAAGCGGGGCATCTTTCGGAATCCATGAATCGCAATCGAGGTTTTTAGAAAATATGGTCGGCCGCAGCAAGGCTTTCTGGACATACTTTTACCCTAAACTGCAGGAGTATTTTCCGAAACAGCTCGAAACTATTTCTGTGGATGAATTTTATCGGGCGGTTAATAGTGTGAAACCCTCATTTATCCGTGTAGAAGCGGATGAGTTAACGTATAATTTGCATATTATGCTTCGTTATGAAATCGAAAAGGCATTAATAAGCGGTGAGATCGAAGCGAAAGACCTTCCGACTGTCTGGAACCAGAAAATGCAGGATTACCTTGGTGTAACACCAAGTACTGACTCAGAGGGCGTACTCCAAGATGTTCATTGGTCATTTGGCGGTATTGGTTATTTTCCGTCCTATTCATTAGGAAATCTCTATGCAGCGCAGATCCTCGTGACGATTCAAAGAGAACTTCCAGAATTCTACAACCATATCGAAAATGGCAGATTTGACCTGATTCAAGATTGGTTAAAAGAAAATATTCATCAGTACGGTAAGCTTTACACCCCAAATGAATTGATTGTAAAGGTAACGGGTGAGGAATTAAACGCCGAATACCTTGTCGAATACCTTGAGAAAAAATATGCAGAGGTTTACGAATTGTAACTATTTAAGTTTATTAAACATGTAAACTCACATTGACAATAAACTTGAATTATATTATAGTATGATTAATTAAATATTTCCTTTTTAAAGGGGAGTAGCTGCTACAATAAAGTCGTCATTCCGAGAATTCAATTCTCCGGCTTTATTGGCAACATTTACGTTGTTAGCAAGACCTTTACTTTACTGTAAAGGTCTTTTTGTGTTTTTTTAGGCCTTTACTGTAACCAGTAAAGGCCTATTTTTATGGCGTAAGGGAGTATTAAAAAAACACACTTTTGAGGAGGAAACATTCATGGACTTCACTCTGTTACTCGAATACGGCTGGGTGTTAATTATCTTGGTGGCATTAGAAGGTCTGTTAGCTGCAGACAACGCTTTAGTACTCGCAATTATGGTTAAGCAATTACCCGAGGAAAAACGTAAGAAGGCATTATTTTATGGTTTAGCCGGAGCCTTTGTGTTCCGCTTTGCTTCCTTGTTCGTGATTTCATTTCTTGTTGATGTATGGCAGGTTCAAGCAATTGGGGCTCTTTATTTACTGTTTATGGCTGGAAATCATATATTCCGTAAGGTAATCCAAGGGAAGGCAGCAGAGGATAAAGAGGAAAAGGAAGGAGCGAAAAAAAGCAGCTTTTGGATAACTGTATTAAAAGTCGAAGTGGCTGACATTGCTTTTGCGGTTGATTCGATTCTTGCTGCGGTCGCGATGGCGGTTGCTTTACCAGACACTCCACTGCCTAATATCGGCGGTCTGGATGGTGGTAAATTCTTAGTTATTTTCGCCGGCGGGATTATTGGTCTAATTATTATGAGGTTTGCAGCAAATCAGTTTGTAAAGCTTTTAGAAAAACGTCCAGGTCTGGAAATTGCAGCTTTTACGATTGTTGGCTGGGTTGGTGTGAAGCTTGCAGTTTACACCTTATCACATCCTGCTTTGGCTATTCTAAGCGAGGAATTTGCGCATTCAATGGGATGGAAAGTAACCTTTTATGTTGTGTTGGTAGGTATTGCTGCCGCAGGCTGGTTTTTCTCAAAAGACAACAGCACAGAACCAATGAGAAAAGAACAAGAGACTTTATAATTATTAATTCTGTTTAATACTAATAAAAGGCAGATTAAAAAGTTCTGCCTTTTATTAGTATTCCTATCTTAGAACATACTTTTTTAAGATACTTTTCAAAGACTCAGTGATAGTATAGACGGTAAAGGCTTAAACTAAGAGCATCTTATTATCGTACAATCACAAATCCTTTTTGCCTGAGAGGTTTGATTTTATGAATTTAAAAACATATCTTGTTATTGCCTTTAGCATTAGTACTGTTTCCATAATTGGCTTTAGTTTGATATCCTTATTGATAAGTGATCAGAAAATCATCTATTTTGACCGTACGGTAATTGATATGGTCCAAGGGTCTGAAACATTGGTTCTTACAAATGTGATGAAATTTTTTACGTTTATTGGTTCTGCCCCTTTTGTCATTGTTCTTAGTCTTTTTCTGTTATTTTTTCTCTATAAAGTACTTCATCATCGCTTGGAATTACTATTGTTTGCTGCGGCAATCACGGGATCTGCGATATTAAATGGTATCTTAAAGCAGTTTTTTCAAAGAGTCCGTCCTGATTTCCATCGTTTAATTGATATTGAAGGCTATAGTTTTCCAAGTGGACATGCGATGAATGCTTTTACGGTTTATGGGATTCTTTCTTTTTTATTATGGCGTCATATTCCAAGCAGGTTTGGCAGAGGTGTGTTAATCTTCGTAAGCATGGTAATGATTTTAGCAATTGGAATCAGCCGAATCTATTTAGGTGTCCATTATCCAAGCGATATAATTGGCGGCTATTTTGCAAGTGGGTTCTGGATTACAACAGCGATTTTGTTTTTTCAATATTACCAAGAGAAACGTTATAATAAGAAGAAACAACGAGAAAAGGGTATTGCATGATTATCTTAATTAGTATGGAGTGATACATATCATCAGAAACAGTATTCCTAATTTATTTACAATTTCTAATTTATTTTTTGGATTTTTATCAATTATGTATTCTGCGCAAGGGGATTACAAAAACGCAGCCATTTTAATTTTAATAGGGATGATGCTCGATAGCATGGATGGGCGAATTGCAAGAATGTTACGGGTGGATAGTGAATTGGGGAAAGAATTAGACTCTTTAGCGGATGTAGTTACCTTCGGGGTGGCCCCTGCAATGATGGCATATTATTCCTACTTCTCTGAATTTGGGGTAGCAGGCATGGCCATTTCTGGTCTATTTCCTTTATTCGGTGCCTATCGGTTAGCACGGTTTAATATTAATGCGGTCAAATCATCCAATAAGTATTTTACTGGTGTCCCAATAACGGCCGCAGGAGGATTGTTAACACTTCTTACCTTGTTCCACGGGAAAATGCCAGCGATTATCCTTCCTTTTGCCTTTTTTATTCTGTGCTACTTGATGGTTAGTACCATTAAAATTCCTAGCCTAAAGGATATCCCGCTGCCAAAATACGGAATTATCGTCACACTATTTTTGGGATACGCCATATACCTTGTCTTTAAAAAAGAACAGCACCGCTTTCCATACTTCATATACGTAGCAATACCGCTTTATATAGCTTTTATTGGCTACCAATTAGTTCGGAACAAAAGAAAAAATAGTCCAAAATAAAGAAGGGTGTCAGGCACCATGTGAAATTTTCACATGGTGCCTGACACCCTATTTCTATTTCCTTACTTACATTCCAAACGACATGACCCAAATGGATCCAGCAACGGTTACGAAGGCAATGAAGAAGCCGTAGATGACGTTGATGATCTGGGATTTTCCGTCTTCCCCTTCGTTCATATGCATGAACATATAAAGTTGAAGAGAAGCCTGGATTACAGCTAAGGAACCTATAATCCAGAGTATTGTTTTAAAAGGAAGATTGGTTTTCAGTGCCACACCAAGTGCAGCAAAGGTTAGTACTAATGACATGATGAAACCTAACACGTGTGTAAGTGGAAACCCTTTGGTATTTTTAGCCATTATGACACCATCCTTGCTAAATACACAAATGTGAAAATAAAAATCCATACAACATCTAAAAAGTGCCAATATAAACCGATAATAAATGTTTTACGGGCAGTTACAGGTGTTAAACCTCTTTTTAATATTTGAATAATCACCATTGTTGCCCAGCCGATACCCATGCTCACGTGCAGTCCATGTGTACCAAGTAATACAAAGAAGCTAGATAGAAAAGCACTAGTTTGCATTGTTGCTCCTTCGTGAACATAATGGATGAACTCCGTTATCTCCATGAATACGAAGCCAGCACCAAGTAGAAGGGTAATAATAAACCATAATAATAGACCATTACGATTATGGCGACGCATCTCATAGATCGCAAGACCGCAAGTAAAACTACTTGTTAATAAAAGGATGGTTTCGATCATTACATCTTTTATTTCAAAAAGGTCCTTTGGTGTGGGACCACCAGCATACCTTGCATTTAATACAGAAAAGACCGCAAAGAGAGTTCCAAAGAGGACAATCTCAGCTCCTAAGAAAATCCAGAATCCTAGAATATTCATCCGGTTCTGTTCAGTTTGATATTCGAGTGGTAAGGCTGTGTTTACATTAGCCGACATGGCTGTTCCCCCCTTTATCGACGTTACGCCATGCTTTTTCCGTTTCCTTTATTTCGTCAACTGTAACATGGAAGCCATCGTTATAATCGAACGAACGAATGATTAACCCAATAATTATTCCAACAGTGGCTACAAGAGCCGCAATTTTCCATTCAAAGACAAGGAAGAACCCGGCGATGCCAAAGATAACCCCCATATAGATTGGTAAGCCGGAATTACTTGGCATATGGATTTCTTTAATTTCGTCGTCTTTCAGGGTCAATCCTACGTTATCCTTTTTCATATACCAGAAGGCATCAACAGATTTCACTTCAGGTAATTTCGCAAAGTTATAGAATGGAGGGGGTGAAGCAGTAGCCCATTCTAAGGTTCTTGCATCCCATGGGTCGTTTGAAATATTACGGTCCGCATAGCGTGCACTCCAATAAATGTTATAGCAAAGAGCACCAAATCCGATAGCTAAAATCACTGCGCCAATGGTAGATAACATGAATAATGGTGCATAGCCTGATTCAGCTGAATACGTGTATGAACGGCGGACAGCACCGTTTAAACCTAGGAAAAACATCGGCATAAACGTTAAGTTAAATCCAATCGTAAAGAACCAGAAATGAATTTTACCGATTTTTTCATTTAGCATATGTCCGAACATTTTTGGCCACCAGTAATATAACCCGGCAAACACCGCAAACACAACACCAGGAATTAACACATAGTGGAAGTGAGCGACAAGGAATAGGGTATTGTGATATTGATAATCTGCAGCACCCATGGCAAGCATTACCCCAGTTACACCACCAATGATAAAGCAAGGAATGAATGCAAGCGCCCACAGCATCGCTGTTGTAAACTCGATTCGACCTTTTCTCATCGTGAATAACCAGTTAAACATTTTGACACCCGTTGGAATAGCAATCATCATCGTCGTAATGGAGAAAACAGAGTTGACTCCTGGTCCGGCTCCCATCGTAAAGAAGTGGTGAACCCAAACAAGCATACTTAATAACGCAATTCCAACAATGGAGAATACCATTGATTTATAACCGAACAGCATTTTTCTAGAAAAGGTTGAAATAACCTCAGAGAACATCCCAAATGCTGGAAGAACAACGATATATACTTCAGGGTGACCCCATAACCAGAATAAGTTGGCCCACATCATATCCATACCGCCACCGCTTAAGGTGAAGAAGTGCGTTCCAAAGATCCGGTCAAAGGTCATCAAGGCAAGTGCAACAGTGAAAATTGGAAAGGAAGCCACAATAATGACAGATGCAATGAATGAAGTCCAAGTAAACATTGGCATTTTCATTAGTGTCATACCTTTAGTTCTCATTTTTAAGATAGTTACGATAAAATTAATTCCTGTCATTAACGTACCAATCCCGGCAATTTGCAGGGCAATAGCGTAATAGTTATTTCCGATCCCAGGAGTAAATTCTTTACCTGCAAGAGGGAAGTAGGCTGTCCAGCCGGCATCCGGGGACCCTCCAATAACAAACGAAATATTAAACAACATAGCACCACTAAAGAACAACCAGAAGCTTAGAGCGTTAAGTTGAGGGAATGCCACGTCACGCGCGCCAATTTGCAGCGGGATTACCACGTTCATTAAACCAATTAATAATGGCATTGCCGCAAACAAAATCATGATCACACCGTGTGTGGTAAAAATTTCATTGTAATGCTGCGCATCTAAAAATTTCATCTCTGGACGAGAGGTTTGAGCCTTCATTAAAAGACCATCTACGCCTCCCCGGAAAAACATCAGCACACCAGAAAGGATGTACATAATCCCAATTCGTTTATGATCAACGGTTGTTAACCATTCTCTCCAAAGCCATTTCCATTTCTTTAAATAGGTAACCCCTGCTACAATTCCTATCATTGTTAATAGAATAGCAATCTGAGAACCTAGTATTAATGGGTTGCCGACAATAAAAAAGTCATGCCAATTAATGCCCATCGTGCTCACCTCCATCTGATTTTTCGCCCATGTCCATAGAATGCCCATTTGTTTCTTTCTCTTTAAAAATCTTTCCTTTGACGCCATGTACTTCGTACAATTCAGGATTTGTATAAGTTTTAGAATTCATATCAGCATGATTTACCCAGGCTAGATGAGTTCCAAGGAATGTTTCACGACCTAAGTGTGTAGGTTTTAGAAGTTGATTGTATTTCTTTTCTGTTAACTTAGGGGCAGTATCTTTGACATCCTTAACCCACTTTTCAAAGGCTTGCGGGGATTTCGCTTCAACTGTAAATTCCATTTCTGCATATCCCTTGCCGTTAAAGTTTGTATTTCTACCTAGAAATTCTCCAGGCTTGTCTGCTGTGAGATACAACTCTGTCTCCATTTTGTTCATGGTATACTTTTGACCACCTAAAGCAGGAACCCAGAACGATTGCATTGTACCAGCAGAGGTTAACTTAAACTGTACCGGAGTGCCAGCAGGAATATTCACATAGTTCACTGTCTCGATCCCTTGTTCTGGATAGCTAAAAATCCACTTCCAATCAGCTGATGTTACATTAATGGTAATAGGTTTTTTATTTTCATACCCGGCAGGTACTTTCTCTAATTTATATATTGTTTTAACAGTAGGAATCGTTAAAGCAATGACAATCAGAATAGGAATGACAGTCCAAATAATCTCTAATTTTGTACTTCCGTGTTCTTCAGGCGGTTCGTAATCTGCATTTTCAGGTTTCGCACGATATTTCCAAATGATATATCCAAATAAACCGAATACAACGACAACCACCAACAGCATAAAAATAAGTGACCAGTTAATTAATTCTAGAATGTCACGTGCGGCAGGGCCTTTTGGATCAAAGACGACCATATTCGTACAGCCGCTTAAAAGTAAAGTTGGTACTAAAGCTAACAGTGGAATGATGTAGCTTTTTTTAAACATGAATATTTCTCCCTTCTAGAATGTTCATTTTTTGATATGATTATCGTGAATTCATTCACAAACAAAACAAGACTAATTCATTCCTTCATTGTAATAGATGTAAGAATTTAAATTAATTATCATTTAATATTAATTAGTCTGTATGTATTTCCTAAAATCTATATTATCAACATTGCTGTGATGTTAATATAGGTTTTTGGATTAAATTGTGACAAATTTGTTAAGGTTTTAAAATCCCTTACTAGGAAAAATTAGGTAAGTTGATTTTACAAAAAGTGCATTTATGACTTTTGTTGTTTCAAAGCTAAACATTGTCTATTTTGGATTTAAAGTGGGATAATATAAAGGAATACATAGATAGAGGAGAGTAAAAAATGAAGGTAAAAGTTAATCGGAATGCAGCAAAAGCATTGAAGAAAATGATGGAACAAGAAGAGGCACAAGGGAAATTGTTTCGAGTATATGTGACAAGTATCCACGGAGACCACGCCCATTATGAATTAAAGCTTGATACACCAACAGAAAACGATGTAGTGGTTACAAGTGATAAAGAAATTGACTTTATTCTTGATAAAAATGATCCGACATTAAATAATATCTGGATTCAATATTTCCAATTACCAAAAGAAGAATGGCTAATTACCAACCCAACAATGGGCGTTCATCATCACCATTAATAAAACAAGAAAAAACGCTTGTGAGTTCACTGCGTTTTTTTTGTGACTATTTTCTTTTCTTTCTATTGACTATTATTTAACACACTTTTTCGAGGATATGATATATGAAGTAGTCCATTATAAATTTGTGTTTGCATTAAATGAACATATGTTGGTTCTGGAAGTTCAATTACACGTTCAAAATCACCATATATTCGCTCTCTTTTCATTTCCATTTCAAATGGTAGAACCGGCTTTATTCTGCCATTAATTTTTAAATGTGTATTTGTGATTAAGTTAATTGAAAGATCTTCTTGATTTACTCCAGGTATTTCAAAAATAATAAAGTAATAATTTTCATTTTGATATATATCAAATTTTGGATTACATACCGCTTCTCTAAAAAATTCATCAGGATGTTTTTGCTTAAGTACACTAGACCAAAAATTGCTCTCTCTATATTCATTTGTAATCTCTAGCCATTTTCTCATTTTTTCTATATCCATCTTACTACTCCTTTAAATTTGATTGGCGATAGGCATAGAAGGGTTAGCTATTTGATCCTGATCACTAATATCTGGATCTATATTGCCTGAGTTCATAAGAGAAGAAGCAGGTGAAAAATCACCTAAAGAAAAATTTGCTCCGACAAATTTACTATTGGCAGTATGGCTGTTATGCACAGTGGGACCTATATCAACATTTCCGTTTTGCGTAGCTCCATTAATCTTAAAATTTAAAATATTTATTTGAAATGGCATATCATATAACCCCTATAATGTTAGATTGGTAGTACAGGTTGAATGGGTTTATTTACATTAGCAACATCAGTAGTTCCAATTGAAGTTTGATCATTGACGTCAGGATCATTTAATAGGTTTTCCATCATTGCCTCAGTCGGTGAAGTGTCTCCATATGAAGCATTAATTCCTTGTGATTTAGTATTGGAAGTGGGACTATTATGAGATGCTTCCCCTATAGTTATGGAACCATTACCCGAAATACTATTGATTTTTAAATAATATAAATTGATTACAACCGATGGCATCTTTAAACACCTTTCTATCCTTTGGCTTATGGGTACTATATGCGATGGTGTGCCTATTTGTTACTTAATGGTTGTTGTATTAGAAATGTTTTGGATTTCACTTGACTCTTCTTTGTCTACCGTAAATATATTATGTAAACTTAATTATTTGATTAATTTTTAGTAATGGTGTTAATCTTATAGATGGAAAAGTAAGAAGGGAGCACTTTAATACATATGGATAATTTTAAAAATGATGTTGAAATCAAATTAGTAGCACTTGATATGGATGGCACACTATTAAATAATAAAGGCCAGATATCGGAAGCAAATCGCCAGGCAATTAAAGCAGCAAAGGACAAAGGAGTTTTTGTCGTACTAAGTACTGGACGTTCTGTGATTACTAGTCGAGAGCATGCTGATTCATTGGAGCTAAATTCATATTTGGTAACGGTAAATGGAAGTGAGATTTGGGATGAGAAACGGGAACTAGTGGAAAGGAATTTGGTTAAATCGGAGCTGGTTGAGTGGATGTGGGGGTTAACGCAACAGCATAACACAAAATTTTGGGCGATTAGTACCGAGCGTAATTGGCATAATGAAATGCCGGCTGACCTACATACACTGGAATGGATGAAATTTGGCTTTAATATCGATGATGACGCAACAAGAGCACTAATCTTTAATGAATTACAGGCTAAAGGTGAATTTGAATTAAGCAATTCAACCCTGAAAAACATTGAAGTAAATCCAGCTGGAATTAATAAAGCGAAGGGACTTGGGATTGTTTGCAGCCGATTGGGTTTGGAAATGAAAAATGTTATGGCCGTAGGAGATAGCCTTAATGATTTAGCAATGATCAAAGCTGCTGGTTTGGGTGTAGCGATGGGAAATGCTCAGGATACGGTAAAGGAGTCTGCGGACTGGGTAACAGCAACCAATGAAGAAGATGGTGTAGCGCAGGCAATCCGTAAATGGGTGCTGTCAAAATAAAATATGGACGATAAAATTTTTAGGAATTAGTTTGGTATATGCAATCCATAAATGGGTAAAAATAATTAGGCAAGTCAATTTGCAATTTACATGTAATTGTTACATGCTAGGAGGCTACAAAAATGGAACATGGTAAAGTAAAATGGTTTAACGGTGAAAAAGGTTTTGGATTCATTGAGCGTGAAGGTGGAGAAGATGTATTTGTTCACTTCTCAGCTATTCAAGGCGAAGGATACAAAACATTAGATGAAGGTCAAGAGGTTACGTTTGAAATTGAAAGTGGTCAGCGTGGACCACAAGCAGTAAACGTCCGTAAAGCATAATGACCCGCCGATAAAACAGGCCCAAGCATTTGGGTCTGTTTTTTATTGGAAAAACCGTTCTGTGTGAACAATGAATGAGCGTCCCATTTACAAAAAACCCTCTACATAAATGTAGAGGGTTGGTTTAACGATTGATTTCCTTGACTCTGCCAACTTGACCATCCGTTAGCCGTACTTTAATTCCATGAGGGTGAAAACTTGACTTGGTCAATATATCCTTAACAGTCCCCTCAGTGAGTTTCCCGCTTCTTTGATCTGCTTTTAGGACTATTTTGACTAAAGTCCCTGGGACAATGTCTACTCTATTTTGACCACTAGACACCCATTTTTCTCCGTGAATTACTTACTTTTTTAGTCTGCTGGCTTTGCAGCTTTTTAGTTGCCTGTGAGCTATTCGAGCTTGAATTCCCAGCGGCTGATTTGTTTTTCTTATTTTCCAGCTGTTGTTTCATCGCTTCCTGCAGACTTATTTTCTTCTTAGGTTCTTCCTGTGGATTGGTTTGGTTTATATCACTCATAAAAAATCCTCCTATTATAGTGTTAACTACATTATAAGCTATTTTCGTCCAAATTAAAATTTAACCATTAATTCTTTAACTTGCCTTAAAATGTTCATATTCTTTAAAATATTCTTATAAACAATCATACTAAAATATGGTAGAATGAACATGAGTGACGTCCGCGGACAATTTTAATCACAACTAAGGGCTTACTAACATTAAAATAAAAATTTTTTGGACGTTATTTCTCATTTTTGGAATAACGTCCTTTATTTTTAATACCTATGTAATAGTGGGTACATGTTATCCTGTTGATAATCAATACTAATTTATAATAATTATAATTTAGTATTGATTTTAATAAGATTTATATTATAATTTGTTTAAGCTTTAAAAAATAGTTTACGAGGTGATCAAATGGGTAATGGTAACAAACACTTAACTACAGGAAATGGAGCACCAGTCGGTGATAATCAAAATTCTATGACGGCTGGATCACGTGGACCAACATTGATTCAAGATGTACATTTACTAGAGAAATTGGCTCACTTTAACCGTGAGAGAGTTCCTGAGCGTGTTGTCCACGCCAAAGGTGCCGGAGCACATGGCTATTTCGAAGTGACAAATGACATGTCAAAATATACAAAAGCAAAATTGTTTAATAGCGTTGGAAAACGTACACCTATGTTTATTCGCTTCTCAACTGTTGCAGGTGAACTTGGTTCAGCTGATACAGTTCGCGATCCGCGTGGCTTTGCTGTTAAGTTTTATACGGAAGAAGGAAACTATGATTTAGTAGGGAACAACACGCCAGTCTTCTTCATTCGCGATGCGATTAAATTTCCTGATTTCATTCATACTCAAAAAAGAGATCCAAAAACCCATTTGAAAAATCCAACTGCAGTTTGGGACTTCTGGTCACTGTCACCTGAATCCTTACACCAAGTTACTTATTTAATGGGTGACCGAGGACTTCCAGCAACACTTAGACACATGAATGGCTATGGCAGCCATACCTTTAAATGGGTTAATGCGGATGGAGCGGCAGTTTGGGTCAAATATCACTTTAAATCCGAGCAAGGTGTTAAGAATATGGCACCAGAGCTTGCTGGTAAGTTAGCTGGTGATAATCCTGATTACCATACGGAAGACTTATTTCATGCAATTGACAAGGGTGACTTCCCAGCATGGAGACTCCATGTTCAAATCATGCCTTTTGAAGATGCTGAAACGTATCGCTTCGATCCGTTTGATGTCACAAAGGTATGGTCACATAAGGACTACCCATTAATCGAGGTTGGACGCATGGTGCTCAACCGTAATCCAGAAAACTATTTTGCAGAAGTCGAGCAGGCCACATTCTCTCCTGGAACAATGGTCCCTGGTGTTGAGGCTTCGCCGGATAAAATGCTTCAAGGCCGACTATTTGCTTATTCGGATGCCCACCGCTATCGTGTAGGACCGAATCATAATTTGCTTCCAATTAATCGTCCAAAGGTAGAAGTAAATAACTATCAACGTGATGGGGCGATGCGTTCCGATCATAATGGTGGTGGTTCGGTTTACTATGAGCCAAACAGTTTTGGAGGACCAAAGGAAGAACCTGAAAATAAACAAACTGCCTTCCAGGTTAATGGACTTGCTGAACAAGTAGCCTATGATCAAAATGACCACTACACACAAGCCGGTGATTTATATCGCTTAATGTCAGCAGACGAGCGGGCCCGCTTAATTGAAACAGTTGTAGGCGCAATGAAGCCAGTTGAGAGGGATGACATAAAGCTTCGTCAAATTCAACATTTCTACAAAGCAGACCCAGAATATGGTGAGAAAGTAGCTAAAGGGTTGAATCTAGCTATTCCTCAAGAGGTAAAGTAACTATTAAACTAGTAAAGGCCGTTCATTTAGTTGAGCGGTCTTTTTTCATGTAGTGAATTCAGAGGATTACGGTTATTCCTTATCGTGTTATAAATACCAATTAATTGGAAAAAATAATAACAATAAGTGATAAGGAGCCTGCTCGTGAATCTTAACTTGATGTATGGTGCGATATTTATTTTTTCAGCAATAAAATGGGGCGATTGGAAAAATTGGAAATCTTATTATCCAACCTTTCTCTTTTTAATGGTAGGTGATTTGGTTTATCAATTTTTATTTTATAAGCATAGTATGTGGGAATATGTACCTGTAAGAAGTGATAAAAGCTGGGCTAAGCACACCCATATTGCTTTTTTGATTATGTTAATTAAGTATCCTGCAACTATTAGCATGTTCCTTGGTAATATGCCCAAGGCAGCATGGAAGAAACTAGTGTTTATCCTATTCTGGACACTTCTCTATACGATTAATGAATTCACTGATTTGAAATTAGGTGGAATAGTGCATAAAAATGGCTGGAATTTAGGCTGGTCAGCTTTTTTTAGTTTCGTCATGTTTATTGTTTTAGATGTTCATTATAAAAAGCCGCTTTTAGCTTGGATTCTTTCTGCTATCTTTGCTACTTTCCTGTGGAATGTTTTTAAGATACCACAAAGTATTCTAAAATGAATCGTCCTCCACTAACCTATTTTAGGGTGCTTTTTGCATTTTTTGAAATAAATTTACTGATTTGGTCGAAATATATATGCAGGATTTATAGGGCTAAGATTAGAATTATATTAATATGATGATTCAAAAGGGGGATTAGCATGAGTATCCAGGTAATAGAAAAAGAAGAAATGAAAGTTGTTGGGATTTCATGGAATGGAACTTACTCACAAATCAGTACACTTCCACGTCTTTTTCAAGAAATGGTTAATCGACTAGAAGAAGTATCCTATCAAACGAAAGAACCTGTCTTGATTGCACCTTTTCATAGCCGGGAAACAGAGTTCACCTATTATGTAACAACGCCCGTAGAAAAAATTGACGAAATTCCCGATGGTATGGTTGGATTTACGATTCCAAGTAAAAATTATGTTTTTGCTACTCATAAAGGACCGCAAGAGGAAGTCCAAAATACATATCAACAAATATATGCTTTGATGAAAGAATATGGCTATGAACAGGATCACAATGCATTAAGCATTGAAGTATATAAAGAAGAGCATAAACATCTGTATGCTTCTGGGGAGCTTCACTTTGATATTTATTTACCAGTAAAGACTTATAAAGAGTAAACTAATTCTTTCAATGGAAGCAAGCTAAGGGAAGAAGCAATCACCTTAGCTAATGGATTTTATGTGAAATAATAATCAAATAATTTTAGTATGAAAATACTTTTTAGTGCGTTTCCCTTTACTGTTACAATAGAGTATACTATCATTAATTTAAGAATTGTATATTTCCTTCGGGGTCAGGTGAAATTCCTAACCGGCGGTGATGAAGCGTTGCTTCTTAGTCCGTGACCCGGTTAACATATTATTGTTAAACGGTGGATCTGGTGAAACTCCAGAGCCGACAGTTAAAGTCTGGATGGGAGAAGGAAAAGACAGGATTAAGGGTAGGGTGTAGTGTACCTATTTTTAACCCTTTATTTTCTATTGTCTTTTACAGGACCCTGAGGACTTATTGTCTTCAGGTTCTTTTTCATTTTAGCGTAAGAATTTAAGTGGAACCATAGTAAGGAGAAGGAAATTATGTTTACTGGAATTATTGAAGAAATTGGAGTAGTCGCGAACATCCAGCGGACAGGTGAGTCGTTTGTGTTAGCCATTGAAGCAAAGAAAATACTAAATGATGTTCACCTTGGCGATAGTATTGCGGTCAACGGGGTTTGTCTAACGGTGACATCCTTTACGGGAAAGTTATTCACGGTAGATGTTATGCCCGAAACGGTCAAAGCTTCAAGTTTAAATATGGTTAAGCGGGGTTCCAAAGTAAATCTTGAGCGGGCGATGGCAGCAGGTGGAAGGTTTGGCGGTCATTTCGTCTCTGGACATATCGATGGAACTGGCATAATTAAAAGTAAACAGTCTTTCGAAAATGCGGTTTACTATGAGATTGAAGCGGAGCAGAACATATTAAAATATGTCATCTTAAGAGGATCTATCACGGTAGATGGGACAAGTTTGACTGTTTTTGCGGTAACAGAAAATAGTTTTACAATATCGATCATCCCTCATACATTATCGGAAACGATTTTGGGATTAAAAGGGTCAGGGGATATCGTTAATCTAGAATGCGATATGATTGGTAAATACGTTGGTCATTTTATCAAAAACCTTTCAAGTGATACAGTGGAAAAGCGTAAGACAGGGATAACTGCACAATTTTTAGCAGACAATGGCTTTAATTAAATGATGGTTGGAAAAGTCTAGTTTTAATTGGTTTGTAATTTTGAAAGGAGAGATGTGGCGTGTTTAATACGATTGACGAAGCTCTTGCTGATTTAAAAGTAGGAAAGGTTGTTATTGCCTGCGATGATGAGAACAGGGAAAATGAAGGGGACTTTATTTCTCTTGCTGAAAAAGCAACGCCGGAGGTTATAAATCTTATGGCCACTCACGGAAGAGGTCTAATCTGTGTTCCCATTGACGAGGCATTAGCTCAAAAGCTCGACTTACATCCAATGGTTTCCAAAAACACGGATCCAAATCGAACAGCTTTTACCGTAAGCATTGACCATAAATTTTCTACCACTGGCATTTCTGCATTTGAACGTTCAGCAACGGTGTTGAGTATGGTCGACCCGGAATCAAAAGCATCTGATTTTTTAAGACCAGGGCATATGTTTCCGCTAATTGCTAAAAAAGGCGGAGTCTTGAGCAGAACGGGGCATACAGAAGCAGCTGTAGACCTTGCAATTTTATGCGGTGCCAAACCTGCTGGTGTCATTTGTGAAATCATGAATGACGACGGAACGATGGCCCGTGTCCCCCAACTGCGCAAAATTGCTGATAAGCTAAACGTTAAAATGATTACGATAAAAGACTTAGTAGAATACCGAAACAACAAGGAAAACTTAGTTAAGCGGGAAGTTTAAAATCAAATTTAGGAGGAATATTCATGGGTAATATTTTTGAAGGAAATTTAGTTGGCTCAGGATTAAAAGTTGGAATCGTGGTTGGACGTTTTAATGAATTTATTACAAGTAAATTATTAGGCGGTGCACAGGATGCTCTCAAAAGACATGGCGTCAGCGAGACAGACGTGGATATTGCCTGGGTACCAGGTGCATTTGAGATTTCATTAATCGCCCAAAAAATGGCTAATAGTAAAAAATATGATGCAGTTATCACGCTTGGCACAGTCATTCGCGGCTCTACTCCACATTTTGACTTTGTTTGTAATGAAGTGGCAAAAGGTGTTTCTGCAATCAATTTAAGTAGTGGTATTCCGGTTATTTTTGGAGTGTTAACCACGGATTCTATTGAACAGGCAATTGAGCGTGCTGGGACAAAGGCGGGTAACAAGGGATGGGATGCCGCTTCGGCTGCAATTGAAATGGCCAATTTGTGCAGAACGATTGAACTATAATCTTATAGCAAAAAAACATGTACAATTCATAGCAACTTTTCTATAATGAATTTAACAAAAAATATTTTTAAAAATTAGGTGCTAAAATCTTTTCGAAAGATTTTCAGCTTAAAAGGGAAGTTTGGTGTAAGCCAACGCGGTCCCGCCACTGTAAATGAGAGCAACCTATATTGTGTCACTGTCGAATATGATGGGAAGGCATAGGAAGCGATGATCATGAGCCAGGAAACCTGCCTAATTCTTGTGCGCCAATAAACCTACGAGGATGGGACGGTGTTGAAGTCTAGACTCTTTTTACTTTTTGCTAGTAACCTGAATCTACTCATACCAACATCTCCATATCACAGTGGAGATGTTTTTTATTGTTAATATCCAAGCTATATTGTTTGGCACAAGGTGGATTTATTTTTTGTCACATACTTTTATTACATAGAAAGCAGGGAGAAAAATGAAGAAGTTGTATTCATTGCTGTTAGTAGTATTATTAACAGTAGGAGTTTTAGCAGGTTGTGTTGAAAAGAAAGACCAAGTGAAGGAAGAGAATAAATCCAGCGTTGAGAAGAAAACAGCGGAAATAACATATCCTGTTACACTTACAGATGCTACCAAAACTAAAGTTATTATCGAAAAGAAACCTGAAAAGATCGTTTCACTAATTCCAAGTAATACAGAAATTGCATTTTCATTAGGACTTGACAAAGAAGTGGTGGGCGTGTCTGATTTCGATAATTATCCGGAAGCAGCGACGAAAAAAGAAAAAATCGGCGGACAGGAAATAAACTTAGAAAAAATCATTTCCTTAAAACCAGATTTAGTGCTAGCACATGAATCGTCCGCTCATAATTCTGAAGCAGGGCTTCAGCAGCTTAAAGATGCCGGAATTACCGTTTTGGTTGTTAATGATGCGCAAAATTTTGACCAAGTTTATGATTCCATTGATATGATTGGGAAAGCTACCGGTGAAACAGCGAAAGCCGATGAAATGATTACAGGGATGAAGGATAAATTGGCCGAAATTAAAGCAAAGGCTGGGGAAATAAAAGAAAAGAAAAAGGTATTAGTTGAGGTTTCACCGGCTCCAGAAATTTATACACCTGGAAAGAATACCTTTATGGATCAAATGCTAAGTTCGATTAATGCTGAAAACATTGCAAATGATCAAGAAGGCTGGATTAAAATTGATCAAGAGGCGATGATTAAACGAAATCCTGATGTTATCGTCACAACATATGGGTACTATGTGAAAAATCCGGCAGAACAAGTTTTAAGCAGAAAGGGCTGGGAAACAGTCAACGCTGTAAAAAATAAGAAAGTAGTCGATGTAGATTCTGATCGAGTAACTCGGTCAGGCCCTAGGATCGTTGAAGGAGTAGAAGATCTTGCAAAGGCTGTCTATCCTGAAATTTTTAAATAACAAGTATACAGCCTATATAATAGCTGGAATTTTCCTATTCCTAGCTATTTTATTAGGTATTTCAATAGGAACAGTTTCGGTTCCAATGTTAGCCATTATTAAGATTATCAGCGCTAAATTATTTGGGGTTATTCCATTGGAGACAATTGACCCTATGTATTCGAGTATAGTTCTAAACATTCGCTTACCCAGAGTGATATTATCAGGCCTTGTCGGGGCTTCTCTTGCAATTGCAGGGGCAGCCTTTCAAGGACTGCTCAGAAACCCGTTAGCCGATCCCTATACATTAGGTGTATCTTCAGGGGCGTCTGTGGGTGCAGTTTTGACTCTGTTTTTCCATCTATCGATCCCTTTTATCGGTTCCTTCACACTACCATTGCTTAGTATTCTTTTTTCCTTTTTAACCATCTTTTTAGTCCTCGCTTTCGCCAGTAAAATAGAGCGCTCCATGAGAGTGGAAACGATTATTTTAACAGGGATAATTTTTAGCTCGTTCTTAGGGGCAATAATTTCGCTGATGATTGCGCTGACCGGGGATGAGCTCCGGCAAATTATAGGCTGGCTATTAGGAAGCGTTTCGATGAGAGGATGGGAGTACATAAAGATCATTTTGCCATTTTTTATCATTGGCTCATGCCTGCTGATTTTTAATTCAAAAGAACTAAACGCCATGTCGTTTGGGGAAGAGCGGGCACAGCATTTAGGGGTCAATGTTCAAAAAAGAAAGCTAATTATATTAACAGCTGGCTCTATTTTAACAGGAGCGGCGGTTGCGGTGTCAGGCACCATTGGTTTTGTCGGGCTTGTGATTCCTCATTTATCAAGATTATTATGGGGGCCCGATCACCGGCATCTCCTTCCTTTATCGATCATAACTGGAAGCGGTTTTTTAATCTTAGCTGATCTAATTTCAAGAACAATCATATCTCCTACAGAATTACCCATTGGTGTTATCACTGCTTTAATTGGTGCACCGGTATTTGCAATAATCCTGCTCCAAAGAAAAAGGATGGAAAGAAGTGGTTAGAGAATGCTTAGTGTTCAACAGGTTTCCGGTGGATACTCGAGTGAAGCGGTTCTGCAAGACATTTCTTTTGATGTGAAAAAGGGAGAATTATTCGGGATATTGGGGCCAAATGGAAGTGGAAAGACAACCCTTTTGAAAATGCTTAGTGGAATTTTACCAATTCAAAAAGGTGAGATTATCATCAATCGGAAACGGCTGCAGGAATACAGACCAAAACAGCTTGCCCAAATGATTGCCGTTCTTTCACAACATTCATCACAATCTTTCTCGTATACCGTAAAAGAAACCGTTTCGCTTGGCCGTTATGCACATCAAAAGGGGTTATTTCAATCCTGGAGTAAAGCGGATGAAGAGGTTGTCCAGCGAGTAATGAAGCAAATTGGTGTTTCCAGATTCCAAAATAAAAATATTCAGGAGTTATCAGGCGGTGAAAAACAACGAGTATTTCTCGCCCAAGCTCTAGCCCAAGAGCCTGAAATATTATTGTTAGATGAACCTACGAACCATTTGGATTTGTCGTATCAAAAGGAATTGTTAGATTTTTTAAAACAATGGACGTCAGAAAATGAATTAACAGTCATCTCCATTTTTCACGATTTAAATCTTGCAGGGCTTTATTGTGATCGACTGCTCCTTCTCGAAAATGGAAGAATTAATATCGATCATATTCCTAATGAGGTGCTTCGGGAAGAACGAATAAGAGATGTGTATCATACAGACATTCAAAAACATCCTCATCCTAAAGTCGCTGCACCGCAAATGGTCTTACTGCCAAAAGTGAAAAACGAAGTTGTCGATTTTGACATAGATGTGGCGATGTTACATATCTCAGAAGAATTAATCGAGTTAACATCCCCCATGCCATTAAGGACGATGTCATCTGGGGTGATTGGTTCGGGAACGGGATGGCACCAAACATTTGTGAACCGCCATGTTCACAAGGGTTACAGCTGTAGTGACCATCGCTCAGAAATGGCTTCATTTTTAAAATCAAACGGGTTTGAACCGTCGGAAACTGTTGGCATGATGACCGCGGTTGTCCTCGAAGATGTAGTTTACAAGCGGTTTGAACATAATAACTTCTCGATATTTGCTGTTGTGACAGCAGGAGTAGGAAATGCGATTGATGCCTCGAGAAGTGAACAGCATTCATTTGAAATGACACCTGGAACAATCAATACCTGGATTTTTGTGAGCGGCGAGCTGACAGAGGAGGCTTTTATTCAAAGTATCATGACCGCAACTGAAGCGAAGGTCAAAGCATTGAATGATCTAAAGATAATCGATGAAGTCACCGGAACGATCGCCACTGGTACATCGACAGATAGTATCTTAATTGCTGCTACTCAAACGGGTGAAGTATTAGAATTTGCGGGAACCATTACCCCGTTAGGCAAGCTTATTAGCAAGGCAATTTATCAGTGCACGATCGAAGCGATTCAAAAATCCAGCAAAAGGAAACGCAAATGATCGTCTATCATTTAATCTCAATCACAGTTGCCTATATTATTGACCTGTTTATTGGGGATCCACCCGATTGGCCCCATCCTGTAAGATGGATTGGCACGATGATAACATTTCTTGAAAAACGTTGGAATAATGGCAAATCAAAACGATGGAAAGGGGTGGCAATGCTCCTTTTTATATTACTCTTTGTTTTTTTCATCGTTTTGGTTTTAGTAATAATAGGATATAGGATTCATCCTTTCGTTGGAGTTTTAGTGGAAAGCTTGATTATTTCTACTTCCATTGCTCAAAAAAGCTTAAAGGTGGCTTCTCTTGAAGTCTATCGTCCCTTAATAGAAGGGGACCTTCCTGAAGCAAGGAAAAAACTATCCTATATTGTTGGCCGTGATACAGATTCCTTGGATGAGAGTGAAATCGCTCGCGGCACGATTGAGACTGTGGCTGAAAATACTAGTGATGGGGTGACGGCCCCCTTGTTTTGGGCACTGATTGGCGGAGCCCCGCTGGCGATGGTTTATCGCGCAGCCAATACATGTGATTCGATGGTGGGCCACTTGAACGATAGATATAAAGAGTTTGGCTGGGCGTCTGCAAAATGGGATGATGTGATGAATTGGGTTCCAAGTCGATTAACAGGAATCATCATGCTGATAGGAAAACGCCCCGTAAGGATGCCTTATAGAAAAGCTTGGACGATTTTATTCCGTGATGCGAAAAAGCATCCGAGCCCAAACAGTGGCTGGGGGGAAGCGGCTGTTGCAGCTATTTTAGGGATACAGCTTGGCGGAATCAATTATTATAAAGGCATGATATCGAAACGGGCAAAAATGGGTGATCCCATTCAGACGATCCAAGCGGAACATATCATCAAAGCCAATCACATTCTAAGTAAAACGGTCTTTTTATTTTTACTATTTTTATGGATAGGGGGAATGGTCCTTGAATTGGCCGTCACATGGCTCGAATCCTCAATATTTATATGAGGCAATGGGTCTTGCACTCCCGTTGCAGTTTATTGATTTTAGCGCAAATATTAACCCTATTGGCCCGCCATCTGCTTTGAAAGAAAAATGGCCGGGTTTTTTTCAAGAAATTAACGTTTATCCAGACCCTTATGCAACACAGCTAAAGGAAAGGATTGCGAAATCGGAGCAGACCCCGATCGATACAATCCTGATTGGAAATGGAGGAGCAGAGCTTATTACGCTGCTTGCCCGTATGCTTGCCGGCAAAAAAGTACTCATCGTGGAACCCACATTTTCGGAGTATGAACAAGCATGTCGGGCAAACAAATGTGAAATTGTCCACCATCAACTTGTGGAGCCGAACTTTGAATTGAATCCAGTCGATTTTCACTCGAGTCTGATGGATGCAGATGCGGTGTTTTTGTGTAATCCAAATAACCCAACAGGTATTCACTATCCGACGTCAACGATTATTTCGCTTTTAGAGGAATGTGAAAAGCGGGATTGCCTTGTCATCTTGGATGAAGCATTTTTTGATTTTTTAATAGAATATGAATCATTGGTTCCATACATAAACAAGTTTTCAAATTTAATTATTATTCGGTCGCTGACAAAGATGTTTGCAATTCCAGGAATACGCTTGGGATATTTAATCGCTCAGCCAGCTATTGTTTCAAGCCTTTGCCAGTTACAATCACATTGGAGTACCAATACCATTGCTTTATTAGCAGGGGAACTTTGTTTGGAAAATGAATTTTTTATTAAAGAGACACAGGCATATATTAGTCAAGAGCGGAAAAGGCTGTTTGACTTTTTTACACAGGAAGAATTTGTGGTTTCGACTTCCAACGTGAATTTCTATTTATTGAAGGATCCGCATTTGAAAGATCAGTTTGCGTTGTTTGAGTTCCTTCTTCATCATGGCATCATTCCAAGGCATACCTTTAATTTTCCTGGTTTAGAGGGAAGATGGCTTCGGTTTGCCATAAAAAGTAATCAAGAAAATAATCAACTAATGGAAGTGTTGGCGAAATGGCGTCATCATCATTAATCTTCATAACAGGCGGAGTAAGAAGTGGGAAGAGCAGCTTTGCTGAGAGGAAAGCAGTAGAGATCGCTCGTAAGACAGGCTGCCAACTTAACTATCTGGCAACCGGCGTTCCTTCTGACTCAGAAATGAAGGCACGAATTGAAAAACACCAACGCGATCGAGATTCAGCGAATTACCGGTGGAAAACGTATGAACAGTCTGTTCAAATTGGGAAAATTGCAGATGACTTTCATGATAAGGATATTGTTTTGTTGGATTGTGTCACAACTCTATTAAATAATGAATTGTTTTCTTCTGAGCAAGCATGGGATGAACGTTTTTTAGAAAAGGTCAAAGAAAATGTGATTACAGGAATTACTTCGATAAAAAATCGTGCTCGGACAATAATTGTCGTAAGTAATGAAGTATTAAATGAGCCGTTAATTGGCAATGAACTGGTTTTTACCTATGGCCGCTTGCTGGGCCAAATCCATCAATATTTAGTCAAGGAAGCTGAGTTAGTGTATTTAGTGGAGGCAGGGATTCCTATTGTAATGAAGGGAGTAATGCAATGAAAGGAATCATGATTCAGGGTACGGCTTCAGATGTGGGAAAAAGTCTAATCGTAACGGCGATGTGCCGAATACTTGCCAATGAGGGAGTAAAGGTCGCCCCATTTAAATCTCAAAACATGTCCAACAACTCGTACGTGACACAAGACGGTAAAGAAATTGGCAGAGCACAAGGGATTCAGGCGGAAGCTGCTAGAGTGGAGCCAACCGTTTGGATGAACCCAATTCTATTAAAGCCACGTTCAGATCAACACGCAGAAATTGTTTATCTAGGAAAAGCAATCGAAACCCTTTCGGGACGTGGGTATCGGGATCATTTTTATGAGAAGGGGTTAGAGGTAATAAAGAAATCAATTCATCAGCTTGCCGATGAATATGATGTAGTGGTGATTGAGGGAGCAGGCAGCCCGGTTGAAATCAATTTAAAGGACCGCGAGTTGGTCAATATGAAGGTCGCCGAATTGGCGGAGGTACCAGTTGTACTGGTAGCCGATATTGACCGCGGCGGAGTATTTGCTAGTATTGTTGGCACACTTGAACTATTGGAGCCTTACGAAAGGCAACGAGTTGTCGGTGTGATTATCAATAAATTCCGCGGTGATATTACCCTATTTGAGGACGGAGTTCAGTGGCTGGAAGAGAAAACGGGTGTACCTGTATTAGGAGTATTGCCGTTTGTGGAAAATCATATGATTGATGGTGAGGACTCATTATCGATTCGCAGTCAATTTTCTAATCGGAATGAAGGGACAATTGATATTGCAGTCATCAACCTGCCGTTTATTTCAAATTACAGTGATCTGGAACCGTTTTTATTTGAAAAAGATGTTTCGCTACGTTTGGTCAATCATGCGAGTGAGTTTGGACAGCCAGATGCCGTTATCCTTCCGGGTACGAAAAGTACGATAAGCGACTTGAAAAATTTAAGAGATAAACAGTTAGATATCTTAGTCCAAACCTACGTAGCAAATGGCGGTTATATTGTTGGGATTTGCGGTGGGTATCAAATCCTTGGCGGATATTTGATCGATGAAGTTGGTTCCGACACTGGGATAACGAACTACATGGTGAAGGGGTTAGGAGTGATTCCTGCTGCTACCACTTTTTATAAAGAAAAGGAAACAAATCGAGTCAGTGCCATGTATCACAAGGGGTTAGAATTACCAATTCACCAGCCAATCGTAGGGTATGAAATCCATTTAGGAAAGACTATATTTTCTAAAGAAGTCTGTCCGTTTTTAACATTATCAAACGGGGAAGAAGAAGGCTATTTCGCAAATGACGGTCAAATCATCGGAACGTACCTTCACCATTTATTTCATAATGATGAGTGGAGAAATCACTGGTTAAACATGATTCGGACAAGGAAAGGACTCCCTGCTGAAGCAATCCGTTCAATTAGCGACTATAAGGACAAACGATTTGATTCTATCGCTGCCGAAATGAAAAGTCATCTAAAATGGGATCTGATTAAAAAGATTATCAATCAATGGGGTTCAAAAACATGAAGTTCTTGAAAGGTTTCTTGATTAATATTCAATTCTTTACAGCAATCCCTATAACACTCGAGTTACCTATGGATAAAGACCATCTTAAAAAGGCAGTCCAAGCCTTCCCACTCGTTGGATTAATACAAGGGATCATTTATTCAGCGGTATTTTATCTGTGTCTTGAATTTACTCCGTTTTCACATCTTGCTTGTGCATTCTTGCTTTGGCTGGTAACGATTCTCCTGACCGGAGGAATTCATCTAGATGGCTGGATGGATGCAAGTGACGCTTATTTTTCCTATCAAGATCAAGGGAAAAGGCTGGAAATTATGAAGGATCCAAGAACGGGCGCCTTTGGTGTTCTCTCCATTCTTTTTTTATTAAGCTGTCGGTTTCTATTTATGTATGAGAGTACAGCAAAGGTCGAAAACGTACTATTTTTTATGATTGCAGTTATTCCTTTTTTAAGTAAAACTGTCATGGGTGTTCTGTTGTTAACGGTAAAGTCAGCCAAGGATGAGGGGCTGGGCAAGTTATTCCAGAAAGCGGCGAAACCGCAGGCATTATGGCTATATCCTATTTATTTAATTGGTGTTCTAGTTCTTGTTAATTTATTCATAAAAAAATTCTTCTTAATAGGTTTATTGATTTTGGCTGCAGCATGCTGTTTATTCCTTTTTCGTCGGAAAGCTGTGCAATGGTTTGGCGGTATAACGGGGGATGTCTTAGGTGCAGCTGTTGAAGGGACTGAGCTAATCCTGTGGATGACCGTGTGGTTATTGCATTATTTCGTCATGGTGTAACAGAAGAAAATAGACGGAAAGCCTATCTAGGGTGGAATGATTCGCCAGTATGTCCGGAATCAAAAATTATTTTCGTAACAAATAGCTATCAGCGCTATTTTTCTAGTGATTTGCAAAGATGTACTGATACAGCAGAAATATTATTTCCAAACTCTAGCCCCTATTTATTAAAAGAATTACGAGAAATGAATTTCGGCAAATGGGAAGGGAAAACGTATGAAGACTTGAAAGAAAATAGTCTCTACCGTCAATGGCTGGAAGATCCTGTTTTGCATTGTCCGCCTGACGGAGAATCATTTGATGAGTTCACTAAGAGAGTAGATGCTGGCTGGGCTAGGATGATTGGAGAGATTCTCGATTCAAGTTTGCAGAACGCAGCAGTAATTACTCATGGGGGAGTCATCAGATATCTTTTATCAAAATTTGCCCCACACCAAAAAGAATTTTGGGAGTGGCAGGTTAATCATGATCAGGGGTTCGAACTCATATTTGAAAAAGATTCTTTAAGGAGGGGGACGCGGTGCACTTTATTATTGGAGGTGCCTTTAACGGCAAACGGGCTTGGGTAAAGAATTCCTACACTGTTTACAAGAATAAACATTGGGTCTCAGCATATGATAACCATTCTCTCCCGATAAATTTAATTGATTTTGGCAAGGATGTGATGATCCTTGAGGGAGTAGAAATATGGTTGAAAGATTTAACTGTGACATATGATGCCGACAAGTGTCGGGAGATTTGGAATGATTGTATAGAGAATTGGCTAACTTGGGAACGAACAAGCGAACATCGCCAATTAATTGTGATTGGGACAGATATTACAAAAGGAATTGTGCCATTGGAAGTAGAAAATAGACTGTGGCGGGATGTAACAGGATGGGCCTATCAAGATATTGCCGCAAAATCAGCCAGAGTTGACGTCATTTGGTATGGATTAAATCAAACGATTAAGTAAAGGGGAGAAGTTTCAATGAGAATTTACACAAGAACTGGTGACAAAGGAAAAACAAGCATAATTGGTGGCAGGGTAGACAAAGATGATACCCGTGTGGAAGCGTATGGAACGGTAGATGAAGTGAATTGTTTTGTCGGTCAGGCGATTCAAGAGCTTGACCCCAAATTATTCAAGGACGTGCTTGATGATCTGGAGAAAATTCAACATGAATTATTTGATTGTGGCGGCGACCTTGCTAATGTGACTGAGAAGCGAGTGATAAAGCTGCAGCAAGAATCGATTGATTACCTTGAAAAGAAAATAGATGAATACATTAAAGAAGCACCAGAACTCGAGCGATTTATTTTACCAGGAGGAACCAAGCCCGCGGCATCGATTCATATTGCTAGAACGGTGACAAGAAGAGCGGAAAGATTAGTTGTTAAGCTAGTCAAGGCTGACTCTAAAACACCTGAATTAGCCTTAATGTACTTAAACCGCTTATCAGATTATTTCTTTGCATTGGCTAGAGTTATAAACTTCCGATTAAATGTCAACGACGTTGAGTATGTGCGCAGTGCAAATGTATTCAGGGATGGGAAGAGTAAGGAGGAAAAGTAGTATGAAGGGAAAAGTGGTGAGCGGGCTGGCCATGTTAACGGCATTGTCAGTTGTCGGAGCGATGATAAAAATTCCAGCCATTGTCGGCAGTGTCGCATTGGATGTCTTTCCAGCCCTATTGGCAGCAGTCCTGTTTGGTGCGGGGGCTGGAGCGGTTGTGGCTGCATTTGGTCATCTCCTATCTGCACTAATAGGTGGTTTCCCATTGGGGCCAATGCACTTATTAATTGCTGTCGAAATGGCAATGCTCGTTTGGATGTTTGGACGTCTTTATAAAAACAATAAGGTTTTAGCAAGTGCGCTCTTCATTATTGGGAATGCATTTGTTGCTCCCTTACCATTTATGTTCTTAATGAATGTCGGTTTTTATTTAGGAATTGTGCCTTCATTGCTAATCGGTTCGGTCATCAATACTGTAATTGCACTGGCAGCAATTCCACGCCTTTCTTCATTGGTCAATTTTGGCTTAGCAAAGCGGGAAGAAAAATTATGAGAGATATTATAACCGTTCCTTTAAATGGTATGGACTCCCTCATTATTGCTTGTGATAATAGTGGAGCTATCGGGATGAAGGAACAAGATCTAGTTCATGTCCCATACGAAACGGTGGCTTATTATTCGTTTAGAGTTGCGGTCATGGAATGTATTGCAGCAGGCGCGGAGCCCATTTCAGTGGTGCTCCACAACTTCTGCGGAAATGAACCCTGGGATGAATTGGTTAGTGGCATTCAAAAAGGTTTGCACGAACTAAATCTATCCGATGTATTGATTACGGGTAGTACAGAAAGTAATTTTTCACTGATGCAATCTGCACTTGGCTTAGTTGTTATCGGCAAAAAATTGACTGCTCAAACATTAGAAATGGCTTACTCTAAACAATTGAGGTTTGCTGTTGTAGGTATGCCTTTGGTTGGGGAGGAAGTGACCGAACAAAATGATCAAGTTGCCCCTCTGTCCGTTTTTCAGGAGATCAGTAGGATTCATGATGTAATGGTTTGGCCGGTTGGTTCGAAAGGGATTTTATATGAGATCAATCAGATGTTCCCTAATCTAGAATTTTCACAGGAAATGATTATCTCAAACGTAGATATTTTAAAATCGGCTGGACCAGCTACCTGCTTTCTGGCTGTGTATGATCTAGGACAGGAAGAAACAGTAATGAAAACAGCAGGAAGATTTTTCAACCTATTGGAAATAAAAAAATAGCACGCATCGATTGCGTGCTATTCACCTCTATTTTTAACTTTTTCAACTAATGAATTTACGGCCTCGCCGAGCTTATATAAAGCCCTATCCAAGCCCTTTTTCCATCCAGGGGCTTGTTCTTTTATGGTTTCACCTAGTTTTTGAGCATTTTCATTTAATTCTTTGCTTATCTTCTTCGCCTGTTCATTGATTCTTAGATTTGGGGGAGCTTCTCCGGCGAGCTGTGCATTAATTGAAGAAACTTCGAATTGTTCTTTCGGAAGATGCTGAATAGACTCCTTCATCATCTCTTTAAAAATTGGCACCACATTGGCTGAACTCGCACTTGGCAGGTAATGCTCTCGGTCGGTTTGGTCAAATCCTAACCAGATTGCCCCGACAAGATTTGGGGTATATCCAACCATCCATTGATCCTTTGTTCCACTGACATCCTTAAATGGTAACTGGGTCGATCCTGTTTTTCCGGCGAGTTGCACTCCAGGAATACGGGCGCGTCTACCCGTCCCGGTTTCTACTACATTTAAGAGCATCGATGTCATTTCATCCGTGACCTCTCCTGACGTCACTTTTGTGGTTTTCGCTTCCCGCTCTGCTAAAACATTTCCAGTAGGTCCCACTATTTTAGTAATTATGTGGCTATCTTTACGTTTTCCGCCATTTGGGAAAGCTGAAAAAGCGTTAGCCATTTGTAGGGGGGAAACCCCTTTACTCATTCCCCCTAGTGCAATTGCTAGGTTTTTATCTTCTTTTGTAACAGGGATGCCAAACCTTTTTAATGAATCTATCCCTTTATTTAGGCCAATTTCATTTAACAGCCACACTGCCGGGATATTCAGCGATTTCTCAAGTGCCTTATACATTTCAACCTTTCCAGAATATGTTTTTGAAAAATTTTCTGGTTTGTAATTTCCGAAGGTGGTTGGTTCATCGACAAGCTTGGATGAATAGTTGTATCCCTCTTCAAGGGCTGGTGTATATACTGCCAATGGTTTGATCGTTGATCCAGGCTGTGCACGTAATTGTGTTGCTCGGTTAAAGCCTCTGAATACATGCTCACCGCGGCCTCCAACAAGGGCTAGTACTCCCCCTGATGCAGGGTCTATTAAGACTGAACCACTTTGAACTAATTTACCCCCTTGACTCCTTGGGAACAAGTAGTTTTTACTATAGACTTTTTCAAGTCCAGACTGAAGATCTTGATCCAAAGCAGTATATATTCGATAACCTCTTGTTAATATTTCCTCCTGTGTTATACCGTATTTATTGATAGCTTCATTTAAAACAGCATCCACATAATAAGGGTATTTTCGTTCAACAAAGCTCCCGCCGCCATCGTGAAGACGAATCTTTTCTTTTTTAGCCTCGGTATACTGTGAATTATTAATCATACCTAGTTCTTTCATTTTTGCTAACACCGTATTTCGTCTTTTCATCGCTAAATCATAGTTATTATAAGGGTCCAGATAATTCGGTGAATGCAATAGTCCGGCTAGCATTGCTGCCTCGCTCACCGTTACATCAGTAATATCTTTATTAAAATATTTTTTCGACGCATTGCTGATTCCCCAGGCACCGCTCCCGAAGTAAACCTGATTGATATACATTTGCAGAATCTCGTTTTTGGTATAAACCTTTTCAATTTTTACCGCTAAAAATAATTCCTCTGCTTTTCGCTTATAGGTCCTTTCTGGTGAAAGAAGGGCATTCTTCGTTAACTGCTGCGTTAAAGTACTGCCACCGCCTGTAATTCTTCCCGCAAACAAATTACTGAAAAAGGCACGGGCAATTCCTTTGATATCAAAACCGCCATGCTGATAGAAACGTTCGTCCTCGATGGCAACGACCGCATTGGGGACATACTTTGGCAAGTCCTCGATTTTTACGCCTTTCGTCCGATTGGTAGCGACATTACTAGCCACTTTTCCATTTTTATCATAAATAACTGTCGGCTGACTGAGACCCTGCTTTAATGATTGAACATTTGCTCTCATCGCGAGCCAGCCGAAATAGACGATGGTCGCTAGAACAACCACTAGAATAATTAATAAGAAAATTTGTGTTAAATGTTTCTTTTTCCAGAAACGAACGATTTTTTCCCAAAATGGATGCAATTTCTCCATGTGATCTCCTTACTTTTAAAAGAGTAATTTTTAATTCCTTTATTATAAATTTTATCGAATTAAAAGACTAGTAAAAGCCATTTGGCTATTATTATTCCCCCTAGGAACAAATAAAACTTAGTTACGTCTAACAAGTAGTTAAAAAAATATTTTAAATTTGTGTAGGGTTCATTAAAAAAACTTCGTCTATTAGGTGTAATGAATGGGAAACAGGAGGATATAATGATAACGATAAAAAATTTAAGCCATGATTTTGTGATTGGAAAAAAAGGAAGACAAACAATTATTCCGGTACTTAGAGATATTTCTTTGACGGTCGAAAAAGGTGAAATTGTTACGATTGTTGGTAGAAGCGGATCGGGGAAATCAACGCTTCTTAATTTAGTGAGTGGCTTCATTCATCCGAAAGAGGGTGAAATTTGGATCAGCGGGGAAAAGGTATCAGATCTGAACGAAACGAAATTTGCAGATTTTCGGATTAATAATCTAGGATTTATTTTTCAAAGCTTTCAATTGATTCCGAGCATGACTGCCTTTCAAAACGTGGAGCTGCCGCTTATATTAAAAGGTATTAACGAAAAGGAACGAAAAATCCAAACGGAAGAAATGCTTAAAAAAGTTGGTCTGCTAGATTACCAGGATCATTATCCAGGAGAATTATCAGGCGGGCAGCAGCAGCGGGTAAGTATCGCCCGTGCGTTAATTGTTAATCCCCCGATAATTCTTGCCGATGAACCGACCGGCAGCCTTGATAGTGAAACAGAGGAAGAGTTATTGAAATTCATTAAGGAATTAAATACGGATTTAGGAATCACCTTTTTGATAATCACCCATGATGACAAGGTGGCCGATATCGGTAACCGAAAGATTGAGTTAAAAGATGGCCGCATTGTCGAGGGGGTGCTGTTATGAAGTTAAAAGATCAATTCCGCTTCGTCAGCCAGAATATGAAGAAAAATAGAACGAGAGTATTTATGACGATTCTTGCGACAGCAATGGGATGTGCCTTCCTAATTGTTCTCGCCTCTGTCGGGTTTGGCTTACAGAAATCAGTGGTAAAAGAAATTACTGAACGCAGGGTCATTACCCAAATTGATGTCCATGGCAAAGAAACAAAAGATCAAGGGGTTTTTCGTCCTTTAAATGATAAAGATATTCAAATTTTTGAAAAAGTTAAAGATGTAAAAGCTGTCACAAGAAGGAAAATGTTGCAACAGGAAAGCACCTATACGATTGGGAATTATCAAGAAGCAACGCAAACTTTTGTGGCGAATTTTCCAGCAGAAATAAAATCCGGTTTTGAATTATCTGAGGGCAGGCTGCCAAAGGGGAAAGATGAAGTGGCCGTAGGGTATAATTTCCTAACTAATCTCGCAGAAAAGGAGGCTGGCGATGATTTGTATGAGAAGGGTCAGGTTAAAGCGGAGTACCTCTATAAAGGCGAATTACTTGGCAAGGAAATTTCGTTAACGATCAGGCAGTTTAAAGAGGGCAAACAAGAAGTAAAAACGATTCCATTGAAGGTTGTTGGCATTTCTAAAAAGCCAACGAAAGAATGGGCCGAAGATAGAAGTGTGTTTATTTCGGATGAAATGCTAACGGAAATTGAGACGTTCACTGGAACACCAAAAGGGTACCAGCTCGATGCCAATGGTGAATTACCTGTCGACCTGAATGTCAATAAAAACTCGTATGATGAAGTTAAAATCTATGCTAAAAACATGGAAGCCGTCCAAAGTATCTCTGATCAATTAAAAGACAAGAATTATGCTTCGTATTCAGTGGTAAATGAATTAAAAGAGGTAAATATGGTATTCATGATTGCAAAAGCAGGACTCATATTTATTGGAACTATCGCCATTTTAATCGCTTCTATCGGAATTTATAATACGATGACGATGGCGGTGACCGAGCGGGCGCCTGACATTGGAATTATGAAAGCAATCGGTGCGAATCCGAAAACAATTAAGCAAATCTTTCTGCTTGAAAGCAGTTATATTGGATTAATCGGTGCACTCATTGGTACAGTCGTTTCCTATGGGATTAGTTATACGGTGAATTTTGCGATTCCATTAATTATCAAACAGGCATTTGGTCAAGAAACGGACTTAGACATAATATTTAGTGACATACCGCTTATTTTACCAATCATTTGTATTGTAATTTGTTATGGTGTTACGATTATCTCAGGATTTCGACCAGCACAGCGGGCAACAAAAGTTGATGTATTAAAAGCAATGCGAAGAGAAGTTTAGTTACGAGGTTATCCACTGAAATTCCGTACCATTCGCGGACAACCAATTCCTAGTCCAAGCATATGTTAATAGAAAGATTGTTTAACATAAAGGAAAGGGCTGGGGAAGATGATTAACTGGAAGGTCCGATTAAGAAACCGGAACTGGGTTATCGCGTTTGTATCTCAAATTATGATTGTTGCTCAAATGGTGTTTGCGTGTTTAAATTCCTTTGGGATCATTGATTTTCAACTCACGGATGCTATTCAAAATTCTGTGTTAACCTTTTTAAATGCTGTATTTGTATTGCTGTCTATGTTAGGAATCGTACAGGATCCAACCACCAAGGGCTATGGGGACAGTGAACGAGCGTTAAAATACAAGGACCCAAATTAATTAACCCATGCCAGTTCCAAAGTGGAACTGGCTTTTTTTTGTTGTATAGGAAATTATAAAATTATTTATTGTCGATAACTTAAAATAGTTCTCTGAATCCAGCTCCAGCGCCCAGCTGCTAGTGGACTTCGCTCTTAGTTATATTGGAACAGTGAGAAAATTCTTTACATTATCCACTCAAATTGTTTTACTAGATATTGACTAAATTATTCGTGAGAGGCAGTACATATATGTCAAAAGTAAAAAACTATATTGGGCAATTCCATCCAATTGTGTGGGTTTTGTTATTAGGAACAGTGTTGTCAAGGGGCTCGGCTTTTATGACGCTCCCTTTTCTATCAATCTACTTATCTAGACATATGGATCTGTCACCAATCGTTATTGGGTTAACCGTAGGGATGAGTCCATTAATGGCGACCGCCGGCGGCTTTATTGGCGGCCATTTATCGGACCGGTTCGGACGTAAACCTATTATGCTGACTGCTTTGTTTGCGTTAGCATTTGTTTATTATGGGTTCACCCTTGCATCAGGACAGGGGTGGTTTATTCTCTTAAATGCACTAAACGGGCTTTGTACCTCATTCTTCGAACCAACCTCGCAAGCCTTGATGGCCGATTTAACCAGCAAGGAAAAGCGGATGAAGGTTTACTCTTTACGCTACACGGCAATGAATATCGGAGCATCCGTAGGTCCGCTTATTGGTGCATACTTGGCAAGTACGGCTGCTAAGCTTTCCTTTGCGATTACGGGAACAACTTATCTTATCTATGCGATTGTATTAGTTTATTTTATGAAAAAGCTGGTTATCCAAACAGATAGGATTAGTAAAAAGGTGGTATCCCTTGGGGATGCTTTTTGGATTATTAAAACAGATAAGGCCCTAAGGTATTTAATCATTGGGATTATTTTAGTTAACATTGGCTATGTTCAAATAGATTCCAATTTACCGCAGATTTTAGAAGGTACGGTTGAAAATGGCATTGTGATTTTTTCCTCGCTCATAACGATTAATGCCTTGATGGTTGTTTTCCTGCAGATGCCAATTAGCTATGTTGCTGAAAAGTTTAGATTAATGCAGGTAATGGTAATCGGTGCAATCTTTATGGCGGCAGGGTTAATCGCATTTAGCTTTGTAAGTGGCTGGGTAACCGCTATACTTGCTATCGTGTTATTAACCCTGGGTGAAATATTAATCTTTCCTTCCAACAGTATGATGATTGATCAATTGGCCCCCGAGCATTTGCGCGGGACCTATTTCGGAGCAGCTCAATTCCGGAAAATTGGGAATTTTCTTGGGCCAATCATTGGCGGCTACTTACTTAGCAAGTATCATGGACAGATCATGTTTTGGCTTATTGCTCTAACAACACTAGGAAGTATCGTGTTCTTTACAGCTGGAAACAAAGTTTTCATTGACACTAAAGCTTCCAGCATGGAAAAAACGACTTGAAAAAGATAAAAAAATGCCTCTGGTGATGAAAACCAGAGGCATTTTTTACATCGTGACCCAAAATAAAAACACTACACTTATTACTAAGATGCCCACAATTTCCCAAATGTTTGTTAAAATAAGGATGAGAGATATGGTAAGAGGAAAACTTAGGTTTTAGCCCTTGGTAGTACTTCTTTATTGTTTTTTGAATAGGATTAATAAACTATTGGGAAAGGGGTCCTTAAAATGTGGTTTTGGATTACTATTTCTGCTCTTTGTTTCGTCCTATTGCTGATTGTTGAGGAATTCATCTACTATTTTTGGAACCGTTATCTGTATGGTGCAAATTATGAAAGAAAGAGGAGATGGTGGAGTAAACTGTCTGTTGCAGGTGTTATTTTTAAACGGTTGTTCCATAAAAGAGAAAATGAAAGATCGAATACTAATTCAGATAAGGGCTTGCCATTATAAGGTAAGCTCTTATCTTTTTTTATATTTCCAAGAAAAATGAAAACCTTTTTATTTTTACGTTTTAGTTAGATGAATTCCCTTTTTTCTTATTTAAATAAGAACCGAAGGATTCAATGACGTAAAACAATATAAATAATAAAACAATAATATATTCAGCTGTCTCCATAACCCTAAAAGGGTTTAATGCCTTCCAAAAAATCCCTGAAATACTTATTCCCATCAAAAGATCCAATGAAATAATTAGTATTAAACTGAAAGCCGCCAGCAGGGTTGTTACAAATAATATTTTCAGCCTCATCACACCTTTAGGAATCATCTTGTTTTTATTGTTCTTTTCAAAGCAGTTCCTTATTCGGAACTAAAAATGTTAAGAATGCTTGTATAAAAACCGATTTCAATAGGATAAAGTGATATACCTTGGGCAATATATCCAGTATTGGGAGAAAAGTGTTCAAATAATATTAAGGGAGGCGGATATTGTGTCGATTTTATCTAAAAAGCTTAAAAATAAACAAAAAAAGAGACAGGACGATAATTATAGGCAAAAACAAGATCCGCAAAAACCGGAGGACTTGCCAATCTTAAGAGATTATCAAGAGAATATATCCCGTATAAAAGAGGAAGTTGGCAATAGTTCCGATATTATCGTCCGTGAGTTTAAGATTGGTGCATATAAAGGTGCCCTTGTTTATGTTGACGGATTGGCCAATATGATCTCAATTGCTGACTATATATTAGAAACACTAATGGAAGCAAAGGTACCCGATGAACCGGTCGATATATTTCAATTCATGCTTGATAAAACAATGGCACTAGGAAGTGTCAAGACCATTGATAATTGGAATCAAGTATTTGATGAATTGTTTTCAGGAGATACAGTTATTTTTTTACAAGGATGTAATAAGGCAATTAGCGGTGAAACCAAAGGATGGGAAAAGCGTTCGATTTCCGAGCCTACCACACAATTATCGATTCGTGGTCCGAAAGATTCGTTTACAGAAACACTCCGTACAAATACTGCATTAATCCGTCGCCGTATAAAAAGCCCGAATTTATGGGTGGAGTCGATGAAAATAGGAGCTGTTTCACAAAGTGATATCGCAATTATGTATATGAAAGGCATAGCCAATGAAAAAATTGTTGAAGAAGTCAAAGAAAGACTTGAACGCATCGATATTGATTCAACTCTTGGTTCTGGATATATAGAGCAATTGATTGAAGACCAAACTTGGACAACATTTCCAACCACTTACCACTCAGAAAGACCGGATGTCGTAACATCACATTTACTCGAGGGGAGAATTGCTATCATTGTAGATGGTACCCCGTTTGTAGTTACGGTCCCAGCTATTTTTATTCAATTTTTCCAGGCACCGGATGATTACTATTCACGATTTGATATTTCAACAGGTATAAGGATATTAAGAATTTTATCATTCCTTATTGCAGTTATTGGACCTTCTGTTTATATTGCTGCGACCACTTTCCATCAAGAGATGATCCCGACGACGATGGCCATCGCAATTGCCGCACAGCGTGAAAATGTTCCCTTTCCAGCCTTTGTTGAGGCATTAATCATGGAGGTAACATTTGAAATTTTAAGAGAGGCGGGTCTTAGGCTTCCACGGGCTGTTGGTCAGGCCGTATCGATTGTAGGGGCTCTCGTAATTGGCCAGGCAGCAGTACAGGCTGGGTTTGTCTCTCCTGTAATGGTTATTGTCGTTTCAATCACCGCTATCGCAAATTTTTCCACACCGGTTTTTGCGATGGCGATAGCAGCAAGATTAGTTCGCTTTGTCCTGATGGGATTAGCTGCAATTTTGGGTTTTTATGGAATCATGTTAGGGATTATGTTCATGTCCATTCATTTATGTTCGCTTCGCTCGTTTGGAATTCCATACATGATGCCGCTAGCACCATTCAACATCCATAATCAACAAGACGCATTTGTTCGCTTTCCTATCTGGTCTATGAAAAATAGACCCATGTTTATTAGTAAAGGCAATATGAGAAGAACTGGAGATAATCAAAAACCTGGGCCACCCACACCTACGGAAAATCAACCTAAAAATGGTGAAGAATGATGAAAAAATGTTTCATTATTATTTTGATATTTATGATGTCTCTGCCGATCCTGAGCGCTTGCTGGAATCAGAAAGAGCTTACTGATTTGGCCTTTGTAATGGCACTTGGTATTGATAGGGGTGAGGACGATCTGTACCATCTTTCGTTTCAGCTTGTTAATCCAGGCAATGTTTCAGCTGGGCAAGGTGGAGGAGGAGGCCAGGGGCTGCCGATAGCCGTTTATAAAAGCACAGGTAGAACCATTACTGAAGCATCAAGAAATGCAACAAAAAAGGTTTCGCGCCGTTTATATTATGCACACACCAATTTAGTCGTTGTTAGTGAAGAGGTGGCGAGTGATAGAACTCTAATGCTTAATATGTTGGATGCCTTTGCTAGGGATCCAGAGTTTAGAACAACTACAGAGTTAATTATTGCAAGAGATTCTACGGCAGAGGAAATAGTCACTACTCTGACTATTCTCGATAAACTGCCTGTCACCAAAATCACAAAAGAAATCAAATCTACTGAAGCTATGAAGGGGGAAAATATAAGTGTAAGTATAGATGATATCATTGATGGAATTGTCGACAGTGGGAAAGAACCTATTCTAAACGGTTATCGACTAATTGGTCAAAAAGAAGAAGCCAATAAAGCAACTAATTTGCAAAAAACAACAACCGATGCTCTCCTCGCAGTTGATGGCTTAGCGGTTATTAAAGAGGGTGAATTGATCGGCTGGATTGAGAGTAACAAGGCCCGTGGAGTGATCTGGGTCTTAGATAAAGCGAAGAGTACCGATATCACACTTAAGTGGAAGGGGAAGAAAAACGCCATTAGTATGGTGCCAATTAGATCAAAAACCAAAGTTTCAACCATCTTTAAAAATGGGAAACCTGTAATAAATATTAAAATTGAGAATGAGGGCTGGATTAGTGAAGCGAATACAGCAATAGAATTGATGGATCCAAAAACGATTGGAAAAATTGAAAAGTTAGTTGAAAAAGAAATTAAAAAGGAAATACAGTCTTCAGTAAAGGAAGCCCAGAAACTAAAGTGTGATATCTTCGGGTTTGGTGATAATGTACATAAAGCTAATCCTAAGCTATGGAAGAAGCTAAAAGGGGATTGGAACGATTATTTTGCAGACCTAGAAGTGAATGTTAAGGTAGATTCCTACGTGCGGCGCGAAGGAGTTCGGACAAATCCGTTTTGGTCAGACATTAATAAATAATGCGGTATAAGGAGGGGGGACAATCGTGCATGGAAAAGGCAAAAATAAGTGGATCCCAATTGTTCGTTCTGATCGTTTTGTTTGAAATGGGTAGTGCGATTCTTCTTGGTCTCGGATCAGAATTGAAACAGGACGCCTGGATAGCTATTTTGTTCGGTTTAGCTGGGGGAATCATTGTCTTTTTTATTTATTACCGCCTATTTATGTACTATCCTGACCTGCCCTTAACTAGTTATCTTCAAAAAATTTTAGGAAAATGGCTTGGCAGGTTTATTGGGTTATTATATATTGTCTATTTTATTTATATTGCGTCAAGGGTATTGCGAGATTTTGGAGAGTTATTAACCACAACGATTTATAATAGCACTCCGCTTTTTGTTGTCAATAGTTTGATGATCCTTACTATTATCTATGGGATCCATAAGGGGTTTGAAGTTTTAGCCCGAGTTGGAGAAATTTACTTTGGAGTTGTCTACCTGACCGCGATTTTAGGCATGCTGCTAATTTCCTTTTCGGGTTTAATACATTTGAGTAATCTAACCCCGATCTTAGAGCACGGATTGAAACCTGTTATTAAAACATTTTTAACCGAAACCATCACCTTTCCCTTTGGGGAAATGGTGGTCTTTACAATGCTGCTCCCATTTTTAAATGATAAAAAGAAGGCTAAAATAGTTTGTTTGGGTGGGATGATATTAGCGGGTATAAATATTACAATAACTGCTGTAATAAATATTTCTGTTTTGGGAGCAGGTCTATTTCATCGGTCCACTTTTCCCTTATTAACCACAGTAGGAAGAATCCAAATAGCGGATTTTATCGAACGTTTAGATGTATTATTTATGCTCTATTTAATCATTGGTGGTTTCTTTAAAATTTCCATTTATTATTATGCTGCAGTGGCCGGGACTGCTGATATCTTTCAATTTAAAAACCAACGTAAGCTGGGGTTTCCAATTGGAATGATCGTTTTATTTTCATCAATAACGATTGCATCTAATATTGCAGAATTTATCAAGGAGGGGCTCGTTGTTGCACAGATTTATTTGAATTGGCCTTTTCAAATAATCATCCCCTCTATCTTACTAATTATTGCTTTTTTTCTTAATAGGAAGAAACAAACTAGCTCTGCTTAAATAAATTACCCTGTTTAAGGGGGGATCAATCGTAGATGGAAAAGGCGAAAATAAGTACAACCCAATTGTTCGTCCTGGTCGTTTTGTTTGAAATGGGTAGTGCGATTCTTGTTGGGATCGCAGCAGATGCAAAACAGGATGCCTGGATGGCCATTTTGCTTGGTTTATCCGGCGGTATCATGATCTTTTTAGTTTATCACCGATTATATATATATTATCCTGACCTGCCCTTAACGAGTTATGTTCAACAAATAACTGGAAAGTGGCTGGGACGTTTTATAGGATTATTATATATAGTCTATTTTATTTATTGTGCATCAAGGGTATTGCGAGATTTTGGTGAGCTATTATCATCAACTATATATAATAGTACTCCCTTATTTGTTATCAATACCCTTATGATCATTACTATTATTTATGCAATCCATAAGGGGTTTGAAGTATTAGCCCGAGTTGGCGAGATTTATTTTGGAGTTGTCTACCTAACTGCGATATTAGGAATGCTGTTAATTACCTTTTCTGGGTTAATTCATTTGGGAAATCTAAAACCAATCTTAGAGAATGGGTTGAAACCGGTAATAAAAACATTTTTAACTCAAACCATCAACTTTCCTTTTGGAGAAATGGTCGTTTTTACAATGCTGCTCCCATTCCTAAGAGAGAAAAAGAAGGCTAAAATGGTTTGTTTATGTGGAATGATATTAAGCGGAATAAATATTACTATTACTGTAGTAGTAAATATTGCAGTACTAGGAGTGGATCTCTTTTATCGGTCTACTTTTCCACTATTACAGACAGTAGGGAGAATTCAAATTGCAGATTTTATCGAACGTCTCGATGTATTATTTATGCTCTATCTAGTCATTGGGGGTTTTTTTAAGATTGCAATCTACTATTATGCTGCAGTTGCTGGTGCTGCGGATATCTTTCAAATTTCAAACCAAGGGAAGCTTGGATTTCCAATCGGAATTATCGTCTTATTTGCATCCATTACGATTGCATCGAATTATGCGGAACATATTAAGGAAGGGCTCGTTATTGTTCCTACTTATTTACATTGGCCTTTTCAAATTATCATTCCTTCCATGTTATTAATTATTGCTTTTATCCGAAATAGGAAGAAAAAGAAAAGCCCGTCATAATAGACGGGCAATCCTATTTGTTTTCCACTTGTTCAGGTATAGAGCGCTTAATTTTATTAAGGTCCTTTTGCTTGATCGGTAAGGAAATTTGAACAGATGTCCCTTGATTTTTCTGACTATCAAAATGGATATTGCCTTGATGGGATTGAACAATCTTGAAACTAACCGTTAAACCTAACCCAGTCCCTTTTTCTTTAGAAGAGTAGAAGGGTTCGCCAATTTTCTCTAATCTTTCTTTAGAAATACCGCAGCCATTGTCTTTAATGGAAATTAACACATGACTATTTTCTATTTTCTCTAGAATAATGGAAACTTTTCCTCCATTTTGGCTTGCTTCAATTGAATTTTTAATTACATTGATAAACAATTGCTTGAGTTGATTTGGTTCGCATTCAATCCAAATGTCATTTTTTGGAAAAAGAGAATCAATTTGAACATTATATAAACTGGCTTCGGTGTTTAATAATGATATGACATCCATTAAAAGCTTCTGAAGATCTGCTTTGGTATATTTTAATAGCTGAGGCTTTGCCAATAACAAAAGCTCACCAACAATGTCATTGATACGATTTAATTCGTCGAGCATAATTTGATAAAAAAATTGATGCTTCTCATCTTCCATTTTTAAAAGTTGGACAAATCCTTTTAATGAAGTCAGCGGATTCCGAATTTCATGGGCAACGCTGGCAGATAATTCCCCAACGATTGATAGCTTTTCTGTCCTGCGGAGACGTTCTTCTGCATCCCTTAAGGTGGTCACATCACTGCCATAGCCAATGATCCCAGTGATATTTCCATTAATAATGATCGGAAGGGATGTACATTGTAAGATAATCCGATTCCCGTTGGAATGTGGTATATTCAGTTCATACATGACAGGTTTTATTTCTTCCACTACAGTGGAAATGAATTTAGGAAGATAACGTTTATACCTTTTCGGTAATAATTGTTTTACATTTTTCCCAATCGATTCTTCCCGTTTGAATCCTGTAATGACATCATACTGTGGGTTTAAATTGGTAATAGTACCGCCCAAATCCATCATATAAACAATATCTGGACTGTATTCAAATAATGACTTATATTGTTGCTGGCTTTCAGCCAATTTTAATGTCATTTCCTTTTTTTCGGTAATATCACGCCCAATGATGACCAAACCTTGTCGACTGCCATCCTCGTGAAATAGTGGTACTTTAATGGTGTCAAATATTTTTATTGATCCATCTGGAACAGGAAGGACTTCCTCTATTCGAGTGATTTCTCGATTGTTCCAAGCTTCTTCATCAGAAGTTTCACAAAATCTGAGAGCATCACCGTAAAAGTCTGTATACTCGGCTAATTCCGAATCCTTTTTCCCCCGATAATCCACATTCTCAAGCTGGAACAATTGTAAACCAAATTCATTCGCTTCAATCCATCTTCCTTCGCCGTCTTTAAAGTTAACAAAATCAACCATTGAATTGATTAAAGTAGATAGACGTTTCTGATCTTCCTGGGAAACATCTAACTCCTCTTTTTTACTAATGAAGAAATAGATGAACCCTCCAGTCATGGCAACATAAAAAATCTCTTTCGACCTTTCCACCAATTCAATAAGTGATGAAGGCACATATTGTTCAATTACATAATTGGACCCATATATCCAAATAATACTTGTAATAAAGTAGATGAGAATGACCTTTATTTTATTCATGGAAATCTCCAGTTCTCTTCAAGGAATAAAGTTTATTAAAAACATGGAGTAGTGAGTATTTATTACTCCTTAGTCTATAGTACTAGATAATCCATTATTTTGGAATAATGCAACGCTGGAAATATTAATAACTATTAAACATCTCGCTATATTATTATCTGATTGCCTACATGGAAAAGGCTTATGGAGTTAATTCCATAAGCTATATGTTCTTCGATTTCAAGATTTTTAGAAGAGTCTTTTTCCAAGGATAATTAAATCACGTTCAATGCCATCCAGCTCAGCCACATTCGGAAGCTGTGCCCATTTTTCAAATCCAAAACTTGAGAAAAGTTTAATGCTAGGTTCATTATGACCAAAAATAAAACCTAGTAAGGTTTTGATTTGTAGACTTGGGCAGGCATCGATTGCTTTTTGGATTAAATATTTACCAAGTTTCCTGCCTCGAAAGTCGGGATGAATATAGATACTAATTTCTGCAGTCGCATTATAGGCTGGCCTGCCGTAAAAAGATTGGAAACTAACCCATGCGCAAATTTCCCCTTGATTTTCTACAACCCATAATGGACGAAAGGTTGATGAATGTTCGTTAAACCATTGAACTCTGTTTTCTACTGATATTGGTTCAAGATCGGCTGTAACCATCCTACTTGCTATGGTTGTATTGTATATATCAACAATTACAGGCAAATCACACATATCGGCATCTCTAATCGTAAAGTCATCAAACATGTTATGTTCCACTCCCGTTTTATTTGCTTAATAGATTTTATGATATCTTTTGGAACAAACATTATCAATATTGTAATAACAAATTACTTAGAAAAAGAAAAACCTTTTCTCGAAATTGCTATTCGAGAAAAGGTCATTTCTAATGACAGTAAATATTTATGCTGCCATTACTCGTTTCTTTGCCTAAACCCAACGGTGGGCCTTGGCATTGCTCCTTAAGATGATCGTGTTGTGCGTCACTTGAGTTTGCCCATTCACTTGTGAATTTTGACGTTTTGGACGCGTCGTATGTTGGTGAAAGAGCTCTGAGTGCGGATCTAAATGGTCTTTATAACTCATCTAAAATCACCTCATCAAAGGATTTGAAACGACGATATTCAAATGAATATCACTATTATCTTTTGTAAAATGACAGGAAAATAGTCATCAAATTTGAATTTAATGAGAAATCTATTCAAAAACGTTAATAAAACGTTCACATGCATAGTCATGGAAATGAGTTAAAATGAATACATCGAGTGATTGTGATTCAATTCACAAAGAAAATAATTTTTAACAGCATGTCAAAACAATAAAAGAGGCGAATTTAAAATGGTTAGTTTATCACTTGGCGGACTGCTTCTTCGATTCCTATTGGGAGGTCTAGCTGTAGTTGCCTGTACTGTCGTAGCAAAGAAGTTAGGGGAGAAAGCTGGGGGAATATTTGCTGCATTTCCTGCTGTTTACCTGGCAGCATTACTCACAATTGGTCTTGATTTTCACGGCGGTCAGCTTATTACCCATTCGATCATGTTATCTAAAGGCGCCATTTTTGGAATGGCAATCAATATTCTTGTCGCCATCCTCGCAGGCTACCTGCTTCCTAAGATAGGTTGGAAAAAAGGAATCCTACATGCAATGGCTTGCTGGTTTACTGTATCAATTGTTGTTGTATTCATTACATCTCATTAAATGAAAAAGGTGGACAACATGAATAAAAAAGACTTATTTATTCGTTTTTTATTAGGTGGGGCAGCAGTCTCCCTAAGTTATCTTATAACTATTATTTCCCCATGGAAGATTCTTGCCGGTATTTTTGCCGCTTTTCCAGCCGTTATGCTGACAGCCGTTATTATGGTGGGAATTGCCTCAGGGACTAAGAAAGCAACAAATATTGCAAGAGGCTCCGTTTATGGAATGATTGGTGGAATCATTTGTGTAATAACAGTTTTAATAACATTGGAAACCAGTGAAAATTGGATTTTTAGTATCATTCTAGGTCTCCTATTTTGGCTTGGAAGTTCACTTACCATTTCCACCTTGAGAGAGCGGGCAGCAAAAAAAGTAATTAGTCATGTATAGTTAACAAAAAATTCTTTGGCGCCATAGCTAGAGAATTTTTTTTATTAGGAAAATATTAACTTGTATTATCTGAAAGTTCGGAATAAAATAAAGTTAACATACCAACCGGTAGGTATGCCTACAAACGGTTCAGCATATTATATTTTAACGGCATTAAATTTGATGTTAAGAATAAGAATGGAGTGAATGGTATGTATTTACGATTGACTGATGAACAAAAAATGGTACAAAAAACAATTAGAAGATTCGTAGAAAAAGAACTTATTCCCCTTGAAAACGATGTACTCCGCAATGAACGAGAAGGTAAACCGAGTCTTCCTGCAAGTAAACTAAAAGAGCTGCAACTTAAAGCGAAGGAAGCTGGTTTTTGGGGAATTAACACTCCAGAGGAATATGGTGGCGCAGATCTTGGTCAAATGATGATGGCAATTGTGTTAATGGAAGTTTCAAAAACCTTTGTCCCATTCCAGTTCGGCGGTGGTGCAGATAATATTCTTTACTATGGTAATGAAGAACAAAAGAAAAAATACTTACTTCCGACGATAAATGGCGAGAAAAAGTCCTGCTTTGCAATGACCGAGCCTGGTGCTGGTTCTGATACCAGAAATATCAAAATGGCAGCAGTGAAAGACGGCAGTGAATGGGTGCTGAATGGTGAAAAAACATTCATTACTGGCGGAAACGAAGCGGACTTCGTTATGGCGATTGCGATTACGGATAAAGAACTACATCAATCAACACAAGGGCGTGAAGGGGTTACATGCTTTATTGTCGACCGCGATATGGGCTGGAAATCAGAGTATATACATACAATGGGAGAATGGGGTCCAGCCGGCTTAATATTCGATAATGTCCGTGTTCCGGAGGAAAATATCCTGGGTGAATTACACAAGGGCTATAATCTCGGTCTCGAGTGGATTGGGTTTGCACGCTGGGTTGTTGGGGCAAGAGCTGTCGGTGCTGCTGAACGCCTGCTGCAAATGGCGATTGATTATGCTAAGGAACGGGTTACATTTGGGAAACCTATTGCCGAAAGACAAGCAATCCAATGGCAAATCGCAGATTCTGCGGTTGAAATTGAAGCGGCAAGATGGCTGGTCTTGAACGCTGCCTTCACTCTAGATTATGGGGAAGATAATCGACATGTAGCATCGATGGCAAAATTATATGGTGCAAATATGGGCAACAATGTGGTCGACCGTGTCCTTCAAATTCACGGCGGGATGGGGTATACAAGAGAATTACCAATTGAGCGCTGGTATCGTGAAGCAAGACTATGGAGAATTTACGACGGCACAGACGAAATCCAACGAATGATTATCGCACGTAACCTGATTAAAGGTCATGTGAAGATCGGTCAATACGTGTAAGAAAATAAATGTAAGCGCAATCTATAAATTTATTAAACTCAGGAGGAATAGAAATGGCAGGCAGATTTACGGGAAAAGTTGCTTTTGTTACGGGTGGAAGCCGTGGAATCGGCAAAGGGATTGTCGAGCTTTTTGCACAAGAAGGAGCAAAGGTAGCTTTAATAGATTTGAACGAAGAAGCGTTAAGTGAAACAACCAGTGAACTAAAAGAAAAAGGTTATGACGTTTATTCAAAAGTTGCAAACGTGGTTGATGCCGAGCAGGTTGAAGATGCCCTGAAAGAGGTTTATGAGGAATTTGGCTCCGTAGATATCCTCGTGAATAATGCCGGGGTAATCCGCGATAATCTATTTTTTAAAATGACTGATTCAGATTGGCAGACCGTTATGGATGTGCACTTAAAAGGATCATTCAATGCGGCCCGTGCTGCTCAAAAATATATGGTCGAAAATAAATATGGGCGTATCATCAATATTTCTTCGACATCAGCACTTGGAAATCGCGGTCAAGCTAATTATGCAGCGGCAAAGGCCGGCTTGCAGGGCTTTACAAAAACACTCGCAATTGAGTTGGGAAGATATGGGATTACCGCAAACTCAGTGGCGCCTGGATTTATTGTAACAGAGATGACGAAGGAAACCGCTGCCAGAATCGGCATTCCATTTGAGCAATTAATTCAAGCGAGTGTGGCACATATTCCAGTCGGCAGAAGTGGCAAGCCAGAAGACATTGCCAATGCCGTAGCCTTCTTTGCTGATGAAAAATCATCGTTCGTGAATGGTCAAGTTATATATGTTGCCGGCGGACCAAAATGTTAATTAAATGAGGTGAAGATGAATTGTTTAAAGACCAGATAGGCAAACAATCAAACAAAGTTAAAAATGACATTGAAAGAGGAGCCGTCAAAAAATTTGCGGAGGCGATTGGTGACCTTCATCCCATTTATTTTGATGAAGAAACTGGAAGAAATTCAAGAAACAAAGCCAACATTGCACCTCCTACCTTTCCAAGAACTTTTGATTATGGTGTCATCGAAGGATTAAATCTTCCCAATAAAGGTTTAATCCACGGAGAACAAACATTTCATTACAAGCGGCCATTAAGGGTTGGCGAAACAATTTACTGTTATACCAAAGTAAAAAGCTACTTTGAGAAAAAAGGGAAATTTGGGGAGATGGGATTCCTGGTTGTGGAAAATTACGGCGAGGATCTATCCGGCGCTTTAATTTTTAGCTCATCCTCAACGATTGTCATCTCTGAAGCTGTGAGGAAGGTGTTGGCACGATGAGTATTCTTTCTGAATTACAAGTTGGAGAATCGGTCAAAGAAATTCAACTGGCGCCTGTATCGCGGCTTGACTTAATCAAGTATGCAGGTGCATCAGGAGACTTTAACCCAATTCACACGATTGATGATGAGGCGAAAAAAGCGGGATTACCAGGAATAATTGCCCATGGAATGTGGACAATGGGGAACCTTGCAAAGCTTTTTACTCCTTATTATGAAGAAGGCTTCGTACAGGATTACTCGATCCGTTTTAAAGGAATGGTATTTTTGAATGATGTAATTACGCTGAAAGCGACACTGAAAGAGAATGAGGAACAAAATCTGCGCTTTACGGTCCAAGCGGTCAATCAACAAGGAAATGAAGTATTAAAAGGTGAGGTAGTATATCACCAATATTAAATTCATGAAGTTTATTTAGACCCGGCACCAAGAAGAAAAAACCCCTTCTTGCTGCTGGGTTTATTGTTATCAAGTTAGATGTTGAATAGTATGAAAATTTTGATATCATAAGAAATATCTACATACCAACTGGTTAGTATTTGGTGGTTGTTTATAAAATTGAGGGACGTTTAGGAAGCTTTTCACCGGGTTCGGTGGTAAGGGCTCAATGAACAATGATGCTTATTAATAGGGGGAACGATCAATGAATGTGAAAGAGTTGTTTGATTTAACGGGTAAAGTAGCAATTGTAACAGGCGGCGGCAGAGGACTTGGACAGCAAATAGCTGAAGGTTTTGCGGAAGCAGGTGCAAATGTAGTCGTTTGTTCAAGAAAATTGGAAGCCTGTGAGGAAGTAAGCGAAGGCATAAAAAGACTGGGTGTGGAGAGCTTCGCGTTAAAATGTGATGTCACCAACCCGGAGGATATTAAGAATGTCGTTGAGCGGACAATGGAACGATTTGGGAGAATCGACATTCTTGTAAATAATAGTGGCGCCTCATGGGGAGCACCGGTCGAGGAAATGCCGCTCGAAGCATGGAAGAAAGTAATGGATGTCAATGTTACTGGTACGTTCTTAATGTCACAGGCAGTTGGAAAAGTGATGCTCGAACAAAAATCAGGGAAAATAATTAACATTGCATCGGTGGCTGGTTTAAAGGGCAGTAATCCAAAGTATATGAATGCAATTGGCTATAACTCTAGTAAAGGGGCCGTGATTACTTTTACTAAAGATTTAGCTGTTAAGTGGGGACCTAGTGGCATATATGTAAATGCAATTGCCCCAGGTTTTTTCCCGACGAAAATGTCAAAAGGGCTGCTTGATCAAGGGGGAGAAGCCATTCTTGAAGGGACACCATTAAGGAAATTTGGTACCGATAATGATCTTAAAGGAGTTGCCTTATTCCTAGCTGCACCAGCGTCGGACTTTGTGACGGGAGATATCGTTGTTGTCGATGGCGGGGCCCATGCAATGTAGATATTGTCACCAAAATGAGCTTCGACGATAGAATTAGCAGATTCGCTGATTGAATACAATAATCTACTGATAGAATCCTATTTTATTTAATAAATAGCTCTTAAATGAGTTCTGCCTACGGAAAAAATCAAAACTTTTCCTGAAAAATAATAATATTCAAATCCTAGGGGTGAAAAGGGGGAGTGAGCCAATCTTGGTAAGCTCCCTGCAACTTAATCATATTTCTTATGAAAAAGAAATATAGTTTTGATAGTGCTTAGGTGGTTCCTCCTGTCAAAAAGTGATAGTTAAATAATGTTTTATTATGGAGGGGTATTAAATTGTTTAGAATTGTACCGCTTGAATTAGAAACCCATTTTGCTGAGGGGACGGTAAATGCCTTTTTGGCGATTGGAGATTCCGTTACGTTAATCGACACAGGTAACCCTGGGAAAGTGTCATTTCAACAACTTAAAAGCAAACTACATACGCACGGAGTTACATTGAAGGAAATTGATCAGATTGTCCTTACCCACATTCATATCGACCATGCGGGTGCAATTCCTTACATTTTGGAAGAAATAGATGTGCCAATCTATGTGCATGAACAGGCGAGAGGTTCGATTAATGTTGGTGTGGACGAGTATCAACGAGTGCAGGCTTTTTTTCACCAGTTTTTAACGAACTGTGGTGCCAACCCATTCAATCACATCATCGAACGGCCATTTAAAGAGGAAAAGTGGCGGAATATTACCTATCTAAATGAAGGTGATGTTATTCCTTTAGGTGGAAAGGAGTTTGAAGTAGTTCATGTTCCCGGCCACAGCCAATCTGATATTTTACTATGGAACCAAGAAACAGGCGATACCTTTGCCGGCGACCATTTATTAAAGTCTTTTTCGGTGAATGCCTTTATCGAACCACCTAATCCGGGCGAGGTCAATCGGCCGAGGCCGTTAATGCAATACCGAAATTCGCTTGAAAAAGTAAGCCGACTGCCGTTAGAAATGATTTACCCAGGTCACGGCGAGGCATTTAGCGATCATTTATCCTTGATCAAAACAAGGTTACTGGAACAAGAAAAACGATGTGAGCAAATTCTAGCGATACTTGCAACCGGAGGAAAATGCGTCTATGAAATCTGCAAGCAAATGTATCCGCGATTGCACGGAAATACAGTGTTCTTAGGATTATCACAAATACAAGGTCACTTGGATTTACTTGAAGAAAGACAGCAGGTTAGTTATGAGCAAAAAGATTCAGTTGTTATTTATCGTTCGACCTGGCAATAGTGGTAATCCTATACCTTCGGGTGTTCTATAAGATTTTTAAAAAGGGAGCGGATGGTGTGAAGTTGAAAGACCTGCTGGAAACAAATATCGCCGAATTTGGTGAGTATCCTTTTTTATTTTACAAAGAAAAGACGTACACAAATGTTGAAACGAAGCAATACGCGGACCAATTTGCTCGTGGCTTGCGAAATCTTGGAATTGCTAAAGGCGACAGAGTAATTGTTTGTATGCCCAATTGTCCTGAGGTCCTCTTTGCCTATCAAGGGATTACCAGAGCGGGAGCAACGATTGTCCCAGTTATGTTTACTTTGCATCCAAACGAACTTCACTACATCGCACGAAATTCTGGCGCAAAAGCAGTAATTACCTCCTCCGCATTAAGGAGTAATGTTGAAGGTTCATTAGAAGGATTACCGGCTAACCCACAGTTAATCGTTGTTGATCTTCCATCAGATGAGCGGGCGAAAAACTTTTATGACTTGTTTGTCCCCGCCGAAAATCAACTAGTCGATGGTGGGAACTCAGATGATAAAGCAGTCATTCTATATACCTCAGGTACTACTGGAAATCCAAAAGGAGTGCTATTAACCCATAAAAACTTATATTCTAATGCCGAGAATTCGGCAAAACATAATGGAACCGAGCGAGGAACAACACTTGGTGTCCTGCCGCTTGCCCATGTATATGGCCTGACGATATCAAATATTTGCTTTTTAACAGGCAGCTCTATTGTTATTTTTTCAAAATTTGATACAAAAGAGGTATTTAAGGCGATTGAAAGATATAAGGTACAGACGTTCTCAGCTGTTCCCGCGATGATTCATGCCTTAGTATCGTATCCACACGCCGACCAATATAACACCTCCAGTCTTGAATCAGTTGGATCCGGGTCTGCACCGCTGCCGGTTGCCTTATTGCATGCTTTTGAACAAAAATTTGGCGCAAAAGTGTACGAGGGCTATGGGTTATCAGAGGCTGCACCGGTTGTTACTGCTCATCGCAAAGGGATCGAAATAAAACCAGGCTCTGTTGGAATACCGATTCCTGGGGTAGAGTTGAAAATCGTCGATGAAAATGGCAAGGAAGTTCAAGCCGGAGAAGTAGGGGAGTTAATCGTCCGAGGTGATAGTGTCACGCCCGGCTACTATCAAAATTCGGAAGAAACCAGCCGTGTCTTAAAAGATTCGTGGTTATTTACAGGCGATATGGCCCGGATCGATGACGATGGCTATGTCTATATTGTTGACCGAAAGAAGGATTTAATTATTCGAGGAGGATTTAATGTGTATCCTCGTGATGTCGAAGAAATATTAAATGCTCATGAACAAGTTTTTGAGGCAGCGGTTGTAGGTGTTCCTGATGAACGAATGGGAGAAGAAATGGTTGCCTGTGTCGTGAAAAAAACCGGTGCACAAGTAACTGTTGAGGAGCTAATTCACTATTGCCAGGAGCATTTAGCAAAAAACAAAACACCGCGAAGAATCGTTTTCCTAGAGGCACTGCCAAGGAATGGTGTTGGGAAAATATTAAAGACGCATCTCCGCAAGCAGGCATCAGAAATTGTAATCAAACCGTAAAGGAAAAAAGGAGGAAAACATATATGGAAAAAAGAACCATATTAACAACTAGCAGTCGAGGATTGCTTGAGGATTCTTTCCCGTACCGCTTATTCCAAAAAGCAAAACGGTTAGGAACCTGGAACCCCGCAGATATCGATTTCAGTCAGGACCAAAAGGATTGGAATACGATGAATGCCGAGCAGCGAGCAGATATTTTGCGGCTTATTTCTCAATTTCAAGCGGGTGAGGAAGCGGTTACGTTAGATCTCCTTCCACTGATCATGGCGATTGCGAAAGAAGGGCGTCTTGAGGAAGAAATGTTTTTGACGACCTTTTTATACGAGGAAGCGAAACATACAGAATTTTTCCGTCTAGTTTTGAATGCAATCGGGGAGCGAGGGGACTTATCTCACTTTCATACCGAAACCTATCAGAAGATTTTCTATGAGATTCTCCCAACAACAATGGAACGGCTGATATCCGACCAATCCCCAGAAGCGATCGCCGAGGCATCCGTAGTGTACAACATGTTTGTAGAAGGAGTATTAGCAGAAACCGGTTATTATTCTTTCTATCAAACATTAGAAACCGCTGGTATCATGCCAGGATTACTTGAAGGTGTCGGCAATTTAAAAAAGGATGAGTCCAGGCATATTGGCTATGGGACATTCCTTTTGCAACGGTTAATTTGTGAACATCCACATCTCTTTGATTTTGTGGCAGCCAAGATGGGCGAGCTGACCCCATTAGCAATTAGGCTAAATCAAGAAGGCATCGCGGGAAGGGAGGTAAGTGCATTCGGCGGGGATCCTGCAGATATCATGAACTTTACCTTAAAACAACTTGCAGTCCGAAAGGAAATCTTAGCGCGCGCACAAGGCAAAAAAATCGAAGAGATTTATAGATACACAGATAGTGAGTTAGGAGTGCTATAAATGATTTTAGAAAAGGAGGAATTATCATGACAGTAAAGGTTGATGTGCAAACATTTCCCCATTTTATTAACGGAAAGTGGGAGCCTGCTTCCAGTCAAGAAACGTTTGATGTATTGAACCCGGCAAATGGTGAACTTGTAGCTAGAGTAGCAAAAGGAACTACGGAAGATGTTGACCGTGCTGTAAATGCGGCCCGCGAGGCATTTGATCAAGGTGACTGGAAAGACATGAAGCCAAAAGACCGAGCCAAGGTGTTATATGCCATTTCCTATCAAATTGCCGAGTATGCCGAGGAACTAGCATACTTAGAAGCGATTAGCTCAGGTGGAACAGTACGCCGAATTGGCAATAGTGATATTTTGCAAATGATTGACTTGTTCCAAACATTAGCCAATTTTACGGTTGAGTATCCATTCTCGGAAACACTGCCAGTCCCGCCATTCCCAGGACCAGCACATAATTTTATTTGGCGTGAACCAATCGGTGTATGTGCAGCGATTACTCCTTGGAACTTGCCAATGGTGATTGCTACCTGGAAAATTGCACCGGCATTAGCGATGGGGAATACAATTGTGATCAAGCCAGCCAGCTACACGCCTCTGTCCACTTTGAAGCTAGCAGAAATTATTTCAACCGTGGTCCCTCCAGGTGTAATTAACGTTGTCTCAGGTCCTGGTGCGGAAGTGGGCGAAGCTTTAGTTAACCACCCAAAGGTCGATAAAGTGGCATTCACTGGTTCGACTGGGGTTGGCAGACGAATTATGGGACTAGCTGCAGGGACGATCAAGAAAACCACACTAGAACTAGGTGGGAAATCACCTAATATCCTTTTAGAGGATGCCGATCTTAGTATTGCTCTGCCTGGAAGTCTATTTGGAGTATTTCTCCATGCTGGCCAGCTTTGTGAATCTGGGACACGTTTATTTGTACCGGATAAGCTGTATGACCAAGTGATTGCAGGTTTAGTTGCTCACACAAATAAATTAAAGCTTGGGAATCCCCTTGATCCGACCACCGATGTTGGTCCAGTAATCTCGAAAAAGCAAAAGGAAACCATCCTTTCCTATATTAAAGCAGGTAAACAAGAAGGCGCTACCCTTGTCTGTGGTGGCAATGAAGTTAAGGTTGATGGCTGTGAGGAAGGACATTTCATCGAACCAACGATTTTTACAAATGTCACCAATGATATGAAAATTGCCCAAGAAGAAATTTTCGGCCCAGTCCTCTGTGTGATTCGTTATTCAGAACTGGACGATGCGATTCGAATGGCGAATGATACGATTTATGGCTTAGCTGCAGGAGTTTGGACACGTGATGTCAATAAAGCCTACGCGGTGGCTAGAAAACTGCAGGCGGGCGTGGTCTGGATTAATGACTGGCATATGCTCAGAAGTGATGCCCCGTTTGGCGGGTACAAACAAAGCGGAATTGGCAGAGAAATGGGACAGCAATCACTCGATTCCTATACCCAGGTAAAGCATGTCCACACATCGATGTCGCCTGAACTAGAACGACGCAATTGGTATGGAATTCTGTTTGGCCAAAACTAATGAAAAGGTGAGGATGAAAATGAAAACAACCTTATCACAGTTTATGTTACGTACGGGAATATACAGTGGTTCAAACTCAAGGGCGATGGTCCCAAGTCTCTTTGCTGGTCTGGGTGCCAAACGGGTGCTCCTTTTAAGTGATAGAGGACTAGAAGCAGCAGGAATTGTTGAAAAAGTGGCCGATATTTTTTCGCTGACAGGCCATGGCTCTGGTCCAGAACTTGTCGGTCAATTTCTTGATATCAAACAGGATGCCGAAAGCAGCTGCATAAATGAAGCTGTCCGCTATGCAAGAGAAATAGGTGCAGATTCCTTACTTGCCGTTGGCGGGGGCAGTGTTCTGGATACCGTAAAAGGGGTAAAGTATGCGCTCCACAAAGGATTGACAGATATAAAAGAGGCTATCCCTGGCGGTTTGTTGTACGAGTCATTCCCAAAAGCAAATTACATGCCGATTCCCCATATTGCCATTCCGACTACCGCGGGAACCGGTTCAGAGGTATCACCGATTGCCGTTATTTTTAATGAAGAAATTAAAATGAAGACGAATATCATCAATCCGTTTATTAATGCCGATATGGCGATCTTGGATCCAGATTTAACCGTCGGACTACCACCAGTCATTACGGCATTTACTGGATTTGATGCCTTAACACATGCCATCGAGGCGCTCGCATCACCAACTGCAACAGGTCTAACCGATGCCTATGCCCTCCATGCAATTCGCCTTATTGAAAAAAATCTACCAGTTGCCGTTTTTGATGGTTCGAACCTTGATGCCCGAATGGATTTATTGCAAGCAAGCTTAATGGGGATCACCGCTTTCAGTTTCGCCTTAAATGCGATTCCTGTTCACAATATGGCTCACGCGTACGGGGCCTTGTTCCGAATTCCACATGGCTTAGCAAATGCTGTCTTTTTACCGGTGGTCATGGAATTGGTTCCTGATTTATATCTGCCTAAGGCTGCTGAATTGGCACAAGCCTTGAACGTGGATGTAAAGGGTGATACCCCACAAACAGCGTTAGCAAAAGTGATTGGGAAAATTAAATTGCTTCAGTATAAGGTAGGATTACCGGCTGATTTCAAGCAATTCAACATTAGTGAAGAGGCACTCCAGTTAGCGATTCCAGCGGTCATGAAGGACCCTGCTGCATTAAGCTTCCCAATGCCAAAAGAATTAATTGCGGCAATTGGGCAAAAGGTTGTCCCCTTGCCGGTGAAATAGATTTTTAATGTGACCCAGCCAGCGCGAAGACAAGCTGGCTGGGTTTAATAAATTGCTGAATTTAGTTATACATTCCAAAGGAAGAACCTAGTCGCCAGTAAAGGGAGGTTATCCGCCAGTAAAAGGAGATTATCCGCCAGTAAAAGGAGATTATCCGCCAGTAAAAGGAAACCATCCGCCAGAAAGGGTTGAAAATATGAAAATTACATTTAAAAGATTAACAGAATGCACCGTCCAAGATACGATAACGGCTTGGAATCGGGGGTTTGAAGGTTATTTTGTGCAAATGGAAATGACTGCCGAATTGTTTTTTAACCGATTGGTTAATGAAGGATTATCTTTGAAGCACTCTTTAGTAGCTTTTGATGGAGAAGACCCTGTAGCGATTGTATTAAATGGATTTCGTGTGATCGACGGAAAAAAAACTGCATGGAATGGCGGGACAGGAATAGCCTCCAAATATCGTGGAATGGGTGTTTCAAATCTCTTAATGGAGGCAGCCATAAAAGTTTACTCCGAAGAAGAGGTCGAGGTTGCCACACTTGAAGCCATTAAGGAAAATGAAAGGGCCATTCGATTATATAAAAGACATGGCTATGAAATATTTAATTCTCTTGTTTATCTAAATGGGACACTAGCGGTTGATCACACTCCCATTCCCTTTATATCTATCCGGCCCGAGCAACTGCCAACTTTCCATTTTTATAATGAAAAGGTTCCATGGCAATGTCAGTGGCAGAGTGTTAAGTCGGGTGAGGCACAAATCTATTTCGACGGTAATGAAAAGCCGTTAGGATATTCATTATATAAGAGAGTGTGGAACCAGGACGGGCAACTAGAAAAAGTAATTTTATATCAGCTTGAACTATTCAATGACATTAAAAAGGAAACGATAAAGTCTATTTTCACTTCTATATCTGGAGAACATCAAAAGCCTGTCAATTTTATGACAATTAATTCCATATTATCAAATCCTGTTATCCCATTCTTACTAGATTTAGGCTTTGAGAAAAAAACGGAGCAAGTCCAAATGATAAAAAAAATGTAATTAAAAAAAATTTTTTGAATCCTAATTCATAATATTATATAATTTTCGTTAGGGCCATTCTCATGTAGATTGGGCTTGACCTACATAAATTCATCGGATTAGGAGAAATAAAATGGAAAAAGTACTTATTTTCGGTCATAAAAATCCTGACACAGATACGATTTGTTCTGCAATTGCCTATGCAGACTTAAAAAAACAATTGGGGATGGATGTTGAACCAGTGCGCTTAGGACAAGTAAATGGTGAAACACAATATGCACTAAACCAGTTTAATGCAGAGGCTCCTCGCCTTGTTGAAGCAGTTTCGAATGAAGTGAACGCGGTCATCCTAGTTGATCACAATGAGCGCCAGCAAAGTGCAAATGATATCGCTGATGTTCGTGTATTAGAAGTAATCGATCACCACCGGATTGCTAACTTTGAAACAAGTGATCCGTTATATTACCGCTGCGAACCTGTTGGGTGTACAGCAACGATCTTAAATAAAATGTACAAAGAAAACAACAAAGAAATAAGCAAAGAAATTGCTGGTCTTATGCTTTCTGCGATTATTTCTGACTCATTATTATTTAAATCCCCAACTTGTACGCCAGAAGATGTGGCAGCGGCACGTGAGTTAGCTGAAATTGCTGGTGTCGATGCAGATGCATATGGCCTTGAAATGCTGAAAGCTGGAGCAGATGTTCGTGATAAGTCAATTAATGAACTCCTAAGCCTTGATGCTAAAGGATTTGAAATGGGCTCTAGTAAAGTAGAAATTGCTCAAGTCAATGTGGTTGACACGGCAGATGTGCTTGCTCGCCAAGAAGAATTGGAAGCAGCAATCTCTACGATTATCGAAGAAAAGAACTTAGATTTATTCTTGTTTGTGGTAACTGATATCTTAACAAACGATTCAGTTGGTTTAGCTTTAGGAAGCAAAACAGCTGCAGTAGAAAAAGCTTATAATGTTACACTTGCTAATAACATTGCTACCTTAAAAGGTGTCGTTTCACGCAAAAAGCAAATCGTACCTGTGTTGACTGATATTTTTACTAAAGGGTTATAAGAAGAAAGACCGTCCATAGACATTTCATGGACGGTTTTTTCACTCTCCTTTTGATTAGTTGAAAAATAGTATATTAGGAAACCTAGTCAGAATTGATTTGATTCTCTTCTTGCTTGTTATTCATTAAGAAGAATGTCAATGGCTGGTCGGAACCGGTCATCAATTTATACACATAGGAAGAAGTAATCTTATAACCGTCATCTATTTTCGTTGTTAAATAATTCGTCCGTTCGAACAGAATGGACCGGATATGATTGATTTGACGGGAGATTTTGTCCATTAGGGCTTCTTGATTGTCTAAGCGCTGTAAAACTCCGCCTTGAAATTCCTCTTGTTTAGTCATTTTTTTCGAAATTTCTTTTTGTAATTCCAGTTGTTTATTCAGTTGAAGGGCAAGGTTATGATTAGCATCTTCATAACGCTCCAACCGACTTTGTAAATCATTTAGTTGATTGCCTACATGGTTCCATTGGTTGAGGTGTGATTCTTCTTGATGCTGTGATTGCATACCTAATTCAGATAAAGTTTTTTTGAGCGCAGTATTCGCTTTTTGCTGTTCATAAATTAATTGAGACAGGAAATCCTGTCTTGATATGACTTGATTCGATGCTTGTGGATTTTGCTTGTTTTTATAAACATCCGGATGTTCACTGTTATTAATGAATAACCCCATACCTCTCTCCGCCTTTTTTTGTATTTGGTTGGAATATTTTATGCTTGAAAAACTAAAGAGGGGACATGATTGGGCTGTTGGAAAGGAAAGAGTGCAAAAAAAAACAACGCTCGGAAAATTCCATGCGTTGTTTCGATAAAATTTTATTTTCAAACAAGAGTCGGTGTTTTCAATACGAATTTTTCTACGACCTTTGCGACACCATCATTCATATTGCTGTCAGTGACAAAGTTAGCTTTTTCTTTAATATCGTCTGGAGCATTCCCCATAGCAACACCTAAGCCTGCAAACTCAATCATTGCAAGGTCATTATAGCTGTCTCCAATTGCGATGACTTCTTCGCGCTTAATCCCCAGTTGTTGAATCAAATGGCTAAGGCTTGTACCTTTCGTGACGCCATGCTCCGTAAATTCTAGAAAGAATGGCTTGGAACGCATGACACTTAACTGACCAGCTAGCTCTTGCTGCAGTTTTTCTTCTACATCCGCAAGTTTTGTTTCATCTTCAAGCATCAGCACTTTTACCACAGGTTCCGATACAGCCTCCACGAAACTACTGACTTCAATTATTTCTAGGCCAGTAATTTCTCCTTCAATATTTGTGAATTGGTTTCCAGCCTCGGTAACAATATGCTCCCCAACATACGTATGAATCCAAACATTTTCACGACGACTTACTTCATATAAATAGTGAACGACATCAGGCGATAAAGTGCTGCTAAACAGTTCTTCACCAGTTTGACAGTTAGTAATTTTAGCGCCATTAAAAGAAAGAATAAAGCTGCCGAAATCATTCAACCGCAGTTCTTCAGCAATAGCATACATGGCTGACGTAGGCCGGCCAGAAGCTAACACCACTTTCACTCCTAATTCTTGTGCATCCATAAGTGAACGCTTCGTGCGGTCAGATATCGTGTGGTCGTCCTGCAATAGTGTATCGTCTAAATCAAGTACAATCATTTTATAATGCATTCTTGAAGTCTCCTTTAAACATATGTCATCTAACTATCTTACTATAAATCTAGTAAAAATACGTCCTACAATTGAATCCAATTCGTTTTGAGCCGAATAATATATTAAGAAATCCCATTAAATAATAGAAGGTGACTAGCAGTGTCTATTTTTAGTTTTTTTAATAATAAATGTGATATTTGCAAAAGAAAGATCAAGCCCCTACGAAAATACATTAATGAGAAGGGAGAGACCGTGAAGGTTTGTGTTCCTTGTTCACAGTATGCAGAACGGAGGGCTTTTCGAATAAAAAGATAATAATAGTTCTGTAATATTATTTTGAATAAATATAATTACTTAAACAAAATATGCAGAAGACGGAGCCAATCTGTTGATTAAAAACGGCTGGATGGAACAGCCGTCGACTTTTGATGACAGAGATAAATTGGCAAAACAATAAGCTTCTATTTTCATAAACCTCCCATTTTAATGATGGGAGGTTCTTATTTTAAAAAAAATGTGTAATACTTAAGTGAACGGAAGTTATGAAATAAGGGGTATTGCTATGATTCACAATAAAAATATAAATTCAATACAGGGAAATGAACTTCTTTCAAAAGTAAGAGAAATTGCGATTCAATTCCCAGAAGTAACAGAAGCGGTTGATAAATTTGGGCATACATCGTTTCGTGTAAAGGATAAACCATTTATAATGATGGGGGAAAACGAAGAAGGTGCTTCCTTAGCAATTAAAACACTAAAAACGACCCAACAATTACTACTAGAACAGCCAGAAAGGTTTTTTAAAACTCGTTATATCGGGCAGCACGGCTGGACTTCATTATTTACCAATCAAGATCTAAATTGGGAAGAAATTGAGGGCTATATCAAAGAAGCTTATTTACAGACAGCTCCGAAGAAGCTTTCAAATGAAGTACTGGAGGCTTTTCAAAGATGAATCGATGCAGTTGGGTAAATCAGGATCCACTATATATTGATTATCACGATTATGAATGGGGAGTTCCGGTCTATGATGATCGCCTGCTATTTGAGTACTTAAATCTCGAAGGGGCCCAGGCAGGACTGAGTTGGTACACCATTTTAAAAAAGAGAGAGAACTACCGGAAAGCTTTTGATAACTTTGAAGCGGAAAAAATTATCCGCTATGATGAAAAGAAAATCGAAGAATTGATCCATAATGAAGGGATTGTCCGTAATAAGCTAAAAATCAATGCAGTCATTACCAACGCACATGCGTTTTTGAAAGTTGTGGAGGAGTTTGGCTCATTTAGTAAGTACATATGGTCCTTTGTTGGCGGTAAGCCCATTCAAAACCACTTCCGTGAAATGAAAGATGTTCCAGCTATCACGGATATTAGTGATCAATTAAGTAAGGATTTAAAGAAGCGCGGCTTCAAATTTGTTGGCTCGACCATCTGTTATGCGTTTATGCAAGCAACAGGGATGGTGAATGACCATATCGTGACCTGTGAATGTTATCAAAAAGCACATCAAATAATGAACTAATGAAAAAAGCGATTATCTCAATGAAGAGACATCGCTTTCCTTAGGTTGTGTAAAGAAAAATATAAAGATGGCAATTGACAGTAAAAATAGAAATATCTCTGCTTTAGATGGCTCGAACGTTGGGAGGTCTGTTAAAGACAATATGGCCACTTCCTTCTTAATTAGATTAGAATTTCAGGATCGATTTCAAAATGTTCAGATACAATCCAGCGAAATTGAGTAAAGACTTTTTCTAAATCAGGCAATGTAGGTTCGTGTTTAGGAACTCCAAAAATAGGTCCTGTAATATTAATGCTAAACCTGCCTGGTCCTAAAAAGATACCTGACACATTTGTCTGATTGCTAATCAATAGTATGGCTAATAGGATATCCCCAATGTCCAATAACACACTCAATGTTTTATTCCCTGATTTACCTTCTAAACGGTCTCTTCCAGTTAGCGGCCCACCAACAGATAGGGCAAATCCTCCTGGTTCTATTACAAGTCTAACAACTGTCACTTGACCTGTTAATAATAAAAATGCCGTTATAATATCAATAGTTCGTTGGATAGATATAACTGTTTGTAGGCCATTTTCTAAGTCACAACTACTTTTCAACGATTTCACAACCTACTCAAATTAAACTCTTCATGTACAACGATAATGACACGGATAGAAATCTGTGCAGCTAAAGGATTTCTTTTGTATATTATGAAATGAATAGAAGGATGCTCCTAATTTTACAAAAATAAGGCCCATCACAACGGTGATGGGCTTTATTGGCAATTAAAATGGCTTGCTTATGACTGTGCAGGTTTATCAAGCGCGAAATCTGATGTGGGCAAAGTAATGATCTTGCCGCCAATTTGGACATGAATGGTGTCGTTGAAAATGGCTTTCACAATTCCCTTTAAGGAGATGGTTGAATTGACAGAGATTTTTTTGGATTCAGATTGGTTTGCCACATGATCAACGCCTTTCGAAATTGGTAGAAATATAGGGCCTTACAGTAAAAAAATTAAATAAAGATACATTAAATTATTCGGAAAAATATTAGAAACTCCTGCTAAGGCACGGAGATTTTTATAAAAAAATCGGTCATGTTTTGATCTATCTATATTGCAAAGGGGTGTTAAAACAATAATAGCGTCTTAACATGAACCGTAGGTCAAGTATCGCATTTTTGAAGTTGTCTGTCAACGAAAACATGAACTGTGGTTCAAATTTTAAAATCGTGGTATGATATATTTGAGGTGATAAAATGCCAGACAGTGATGACCTATTAATTGGTGAATTCCCTTTTCTCCCAAAACAGGAACGGGCGCAACAAAAAAGAAATGCACTGCTCGAAAGTGGACAAATTTTGTTTATTTCTAAAGGGTATGAGCAAACTACTGCTAAGGAAATTGCTGCCCATGCAGGTGTTGCTACCGGTACCTTTTATCGTTATTTTTCAGATAAACGCCAACTTTTAATGTCATTATTAGAAGGCAAATTAGACAAGCTTCTCCCACCTGAACCTAGTTGGATTTCCCATGATCCAGTATCATTATTAGCATCACTTTTAGAAGCCCATAATCAACGCCTTAATGAGTTAGGGATACAGCGTGTGTTGCCTGAGCTAGTGATGAAAGATCCTGGTCTTGCTGAATTTTTGGGTGACGCACGAAGGAAAATTCATTCGAGAATTTTGTTAGGGCTAAAACAAGCGGAAGAAAAAGGATTAACTTGGGAGGATCTCGATTTAGAAACTGTCGCGTGGGCAATTTTAGTCTTAGTGGAAAATGGTCATGGGAAAGAGGGACAAACTGGGAAAAGAGCAGATTTTCTAGAAATTTCGAAGGTAATGTGCCGGATGGTTTTTCCACCAGATGTGTTACAGCAATTGCAAAATTCGGATGAAACGAATAATCGAAATAACAGCTAGAGAGGAAGTAACTGGTGAACTTTGAACATAGTATTGACATGAAAGAACTTAAAGCCCTTAAGGTTGAACTGACGAGGTAGTGGAAACAACGAATGTTGAGGTACAAATTCGGACAATTGCGATGGATTTTTGGGCAAGCTTAGAACACAAAATCTATTATAAATATAACAAGGAAATTCCCGGACATATGCTTGATGAATTAAAAGAAGCTGCCACAATGGCAGCAGGTCTTGATCGAAAAATGGAACGGCTTCACAGAGAAATAATAGAGATAAAGCATGCTAAGAAGAGGAAGTAGAGCACATGTTATTAAACATGCAAAAAGAAAACATTCATATTCCATTTTTAGAACCACTCCGCCCTAAAAAGTAAAATTTCAAGTGGAATAGTTTAACTAGCAGATATTCTTTAGCATTTTATTAACTAATGAAAGCGGTGTCGATATGATAAATGTTCAGGCAAAGGATTTTATGGTTAAAGATGTTATATCAGCTAGTCCAAGTGCTTCCATTAAAGATGTAATGACATTGTTTGTTGGGAAAAAAATTGGCGGTTTACCGATTATCGATGAGAATGGTGTGCTACGTGGATTTGTAACAGATGGTGACATTTTACGGGCAATCAGTCCTTTGGATCGTCGGATCCATGATTATTTCTCTCTTATCACATATGTTGCAGAAGAAGACATGGAGAATCGGCTGAGTGAATTGGCGGACAGGGAAGTCATTAGGATTGCAAAAACCCACGGAATTTTAACAGTCCATCCTGAAGATGAAATGAAAAAAGTTGTCTCACTATTGTCTAAGCATCATTTTAAAAAACTACCTGTTGTTGATGAGTCTAATCATGTGGTTGGTGTAATCAGCAGGGGAGATGTCATTCGCAGCATTCAAGAAACGATTATTAATGATTGGCAATGATAGTCATGCCAATGAGACAGCCCTTCACATTAAAGTGTAGGGCTGTCTTTGGAAAAAATATACTCCTAATGTTCCATAATAATATACTTTATAAAACTAAACTATTGTAGTGGCTTTTCAAGCAGGAGCTCAGATGCTGGGAGGGTAATTATTTTCCCGCCAATTTGAACATGAACGGTATCGTTGAAAATGGCTTTTACAATTCCTTTTAAAGAAATGGTGGAATTAACTGAGATTTTTTTCGCTTCAGATTGATTTGCCAAATTAACCAACACCCTTCAAAATAGTTATGAAAATATTATATATGAAGAAAAGGAAATTAAGCTAGTATAAATAATCAGAAAAGTTAAAAAATATTTTGCGTTTTGTGAACGTAAAAATAATTTATCTTCTATTCTTATGTGGTATGCAAATGATTGGTGAGTATTTTCCGCTACTCACTTTTTAAAAAGGTAAGATGTATTTGTATGATTTCAGAACGACTGCCAATCCGAAGTGGAGGACCCCAAAAACCATAACCTGATGAAACAATGGAATGAAGCTGACTTTTCTGAAGATAGCCCCAATCATTTTCAAATATCCTTTTTGTAATCAGATGATTCGGTGCCATTTGGCCTCTGTGTGTATGGCCTGATAAAAGTAAGTCGACACGATTTTCTTGCGCTTGAGTTATTTCAGCTGGCTGATGATCCATCATAATAATTGGCAGGGATGGATCAATATCAGTTAGTATAGCTTCAATCGGTAGCCGATTTCGATCAGTTTTGTCTTTTCGACCTGCAAGATAAAAGCTGTCGGCTATTATGAGTACTTGATCCAATAGGATAGTTATCCCGATTCGTTCCATTTCCTGCAAAAACTTTGGAATCCCACCGCCATAATATTCATGATTTCCTAGGACTCCATAGACACCTAAGGGAGCCGATAACTCCTTCATGACATCACCCATTTTCTTTTGAGTAAATGGCACGGGATCGTCGTCAATGATATCGCCTGGCAGTAAAATGATATCCGGCTTTAGCGCGTTTACATTACGGACAAGCCGGCGAACATGTCGGATGCCTGAAAGTCTGCCAAAATGCATATCAGAGGCCATGGCAATTCGAAGCTCAGTTAGATTGCCCACCTGTTTTGGAATGACAAGTGAAAAAGTCCGAACGACAGGGCTATATGCATTAAACGTTCCGAAGATAAATAGAATAACAAAAGATATTAACACCGCTCCTCCTACCCAATTGATGACTGATGTTGTGGAAAGATTAGCAAAAATGAGAACCAAGGCAATAAGATTGGAAAGAGGCAGGAAAAGGATGGCATATTGGAATAATCCAAACCAATAAGAGCCGATCATTTTAAATAGAGGCACTTTTTTTGTGAAATGTCCGATGATGTATGAATAGGAAATGAGACTAACGACTAAACCGTATATCCATTTATCCTGCAAATCAAATACTGAATGCAGCCAAACCCAGCCGTTCCAACCGATATAAAATGTTATGGCAGAATATACAATTATGATGGTCATGAAATTTATCAAGTAGCGTGGTTTCATCGATTGCTCCTTTATTGAGGGAATATTCCTTAAAACATGAAATGTAGTTCAAGTATTGCATGGGCATGCAAGGGCTGTCAATTATTCCAACCCATGTGGTCAGTTTGCTTTTATGTCTTTCATAAATCATTTGTAGCAACCGTTCCCGTCACTTTCCTGAGGTATGATATAATATTCCCAAAAAGGAGATGGACCAATGTCTAATGAAGTAGGGAAGGTAGATGAACTTTTTGATAATACCTGCTGTTCAGATGAAGGAAGCGATCGTAAGAGTCATCATCCGGATAAAGTGAAAAATAATCTTGTCACGAGACTTAACCGAATTGAAGGGCAAATTCGAGGAATTAAGGGCTTAATTGAGAAAGATACGTATTGTGATGATGTCATTAACCAGATATCGGCCACACAATCCGCCTTAAATAGCGTAGCCAAAATCCTGCTTGAAGGTCATATGAAAAGCTGTGTTGTCGAAAGAATTCAAGAAGGTGATTTTGAAGTCTTGGATGAAGTTCTCGTTACCATCCAAAAATTAATGAAAAAATAATTTAATCTATTTGTGTTCTAAGGACAACCAAAAAATAATATTTTTCGATGGATTTACGGCTCCGAAAAAAATGGAGAACCTGACTTTTGAACTTATTGCAATTGGGGCAGAAGGTAAGAAATCAACTGATGAAGTTACAATTTCCACTCAACTCGATAAACTGACCGTCACTACTGCAGAATATAGAAAAATTGGTAAAAGATGGACTATTAATGGAACGTCAGATATATTTGGGCCAGGTGTAAAAGTTTCCATTTATATTGGTGATGCAGTCCCAGCAAACTTGATCACAAGTGTGAATGTAAATAACAGAGGGGATTTTACTTTCACTACTATTAATTCAGCCAAGTCCATAGTTCAAGGGGGAACTCTCACTCTGGTCTCTACTTCTAGTGGAAAGTTAACAAATGTGGCTGTAACAGTTAAGTAGTTTTAGGACATTGTAAAAATTTGAGAATTGTCAATGTACTAACTTTCATTAATATGAAATAGGTAAATCTAAGCAATCTTTTGCTGGAAAGGTACTAATATTATTATACTTTCCGGCTTTTTTAATTTGGGATACACCATCTTTAAAGAACGTTCCATTCCAAAGGTGAATATAATATTTACAAGGAAGGGTGGGTGCACATGTTTTTCTGTGGGTTAGTTCTTATTGGGATGGTCATTCCATTCATATTAATGAAAATAGATTCTAGATTGGTAAACTGGATCCCAGCGGTATTCTTTTTAGCAGCAGCAATCATAATGGGTGCGAAGGTGGTATTTTATCCAGGTGAAGGAATGGCTGATTTAGCTGAGAGAATCTATTTTATGATGTTTGGATCCGTTGCGATTGGTTCCATTATTGGTGGGACAATCGTTCACTTTATAAAAAGTAAAAAATAAACGCGCTCTTTCCAAAAGATTGTAGATTCTTAAATTCGCCCATAAAAACCAAAAATTCGCTCATAAAACCCTCAGATTCGCCCGTAAACCTCAAAAATTCGCCCATGAATGGGATAAGTCATTAAATAAATCATAAATGCCCAAAATCGGGGTGTAATTTTACACTAAATATCATTTTGATGATCCTCCCCTTGAGTGATAACAACATGATTTACGAAAAAAGCAGAATAAATAATAAAATTTGAATTTCCTTCAAACCGATTGGGATTTATCCTCGTTACCTTTAACGAAGAACCAATAAGAATGAAGGAGTTGCATGGAAATGAAAAAGCGTTTAAAAGTATTACTTGGGATGTCAATTATGTCGATGTTTTTGTTTGGTGCAGTTGCATTCGCAGCAACAGATTTTACACTACTGGGATTTTCTAAAGTGGTCGCAGAAAGGAAGATTGAGGCAGGGGCAGCTGCAAAACTAAGTCACAGCGGAATTAAAATTCAAATCCCCGAAGGAGCATTTACACATGACGTCACGTTTCAAGTGCTTGAAGGGGATAATAGTAAATTCCAAAAGGTGGCTCCTTCTGGAGAAACCGTGATCATGAATTTCGCGTTTAGAGTCATAGATTTAGAGACCGGTCAGATAATAGATAGATTTAATAATAAACAACTCACGTTCAGCTTTAAAGATAAGGATATTAACAAGGGAAGTATTTACTACAATTTCAAAGGTGATGGGACGATTGCAAATAACAATGCACAATCTGTGATCGATGGAAGAACGTTAACCCATCCGGTCGGAGCTGCACCTGTAGGTTGGTTTATTACATCACCAACGGAAAGTATTAATAAATAAGCAATAAGCAACTTATACTTAAATAAAAAGCCCATGATTCTCAGTCTGAGATTCATGGGCTTTCTTCATTTATGTTCCTAGAACCTTTTTGCCACGTGGTTGGGTTCCATTGGCATCTGGTTCGAGTGAAATTCCTATCGCATCAAAAGATATTTCCTTGTTCAACTGGTAGGTCAGGTAGCCATTGCCCTCTTTATCCACATGGAAGGTCCCGGCACTTTTTCTGTTTCCATCATCAATGAGCCACACCTGATAAGCCTCAGAGCCCTTGGTATTCGCCAGTCCTTGGGCCTGAAAAACAAGCTGTTTTTTATCTCCTTGCTTGTAAATTAATGCCTGCCCTTGAGCAGAATCTCCTGCAGGATTTGCTGTTTTTAACGCGTATACCTGGATAACCTCGGCTGGAGTTTGCGTTTGTTCCGTTAATTCTGTTACTTGATCTCGGAGATTTATATTGTTCCAAATGACTCCTCCAAAGCAAAAGAGGAGAGCGGCGGCAGCCAATCCATAAAGAGAGGAGCGAATTCGGACTAATTTCTTTTTTGATCCTTTTTGATTATTCCTTACAATCATAGTCTGGGAAGTGTTTTCAGGTGGGAAGATGGCGTTCATCACTTCATCCTTTAAATCAACAGGTACCTCCACTTCATCTAATTCATATGGGAGCATAGTCCACGCCTCCTGCAGATCTTGTATGTCTTTTTGACAAGACGAACAATTCAAAAGGTGCCTTTCCATCCTAATCCATTCTTCGTTAGTAGTTTCACTTATCAAGTAAGAGACTAATTCATTGGAAAATGAACAGTTGCTATTTAAACTCATATTTTCATTCCCCCATTTCCACGACTACGTGTTTCCGCAAAACCTTCAGAGTCTGATGCAGCCTGCTTTTTATTGTGCCGATTGGTTCCTTATTCATTTCTGCAATTTCACTAAGCGTGTATCCTTCCCAATATAACCACTGGATTAGTTCGATTTGATTTTTTGATAGATATTGATAGGCTTTCTGTATTTGTTCTCGGACGAGCTTGCGTGATAAAATCTCTGCAGGATTGGTGGATTGATGACCGGGAATCTGCTCCAATTGTTCTTGGTCTATTGAGACGATTGCTTGTTCCTTTTTTTCCTTGCGGTGATGATCAATCGTGATATTACGAGTGATTGTTAGAAGCCAATTGACGAAATGTCCCTTTTCCGGGTTATAACCGGTCTCCGTCGTCCATACTCGTGTAAAGACAGTTTGTACAATCACTCTAGCTTTGTCTGCATCCTTTGTTGATTTGATAACGAAGGAGTATACCAGTTTAATATAGCGGTCATATAATTCTTCTAAAGCCGGACGATGCTTAACTTTAATTAAAAGCATTAACTCGGCATCACTCAATTTTTGCATAAAAAAGGCAGTCCTCCTGTTCAATTCCTGATACCTTTACATAAATAAACGAATTTACAAGAAAATCGGTTTTAATTTTATATAGAAATTTTGAAAGATTATTGGTGTCAGGCACCATTTTAGTAAAAAAAATAGACCTCAAGATGAGGTCTTGAAATTTTTATTGAGAAATAGAATTTGATTGTGATATGGTGGTTGACTCCGGTACGCGTAGGAGGAGGATACCTCCAATGATGAAAAGAACAATTAAGCTAAACACACCGCTGTTGGTATTTCCGGTTATCTGTGCGGTGAATCCAACAAGGAATGGCCCTAAAATAGCTGCGAATTTATAAAAAATACTATAGAAGCCAAAGAACTCATTGGCGTTTTCTTTTGGAACTAGTTTCGCAAAGTAGGAGCGGCTGAGGGCCTGGATTCCACCTTGGGAGGAGGCAACGAGCATCGCCAAAATCCAAAAATCTAACGTAGTTTTTAAGAAATAAGCATACGTACAAATGATGATATAAACAAAAATTCCAACTAGCAGCATCGTTTTGCCTTTAAATTTATCGGCAAGCTTTCCAAATAAAATCGCGAATGGTGCAGCAACTACTTGTGTCGCAAACAAGATAATGAGTAGGTTAGTGGAAGTGATTCCTAGGTCTGATCCGTATGCTGTAGACATGGTAATAATCGTATTCACTCCGTCAATATAAAAGAAATAGGCAATTAAAAACAGAAATAGTGGACGGTACAATTTAATCTTCCTAAATGTTTTAACTAGCTGTTTAAAGCCATTGGAAATGGGATTTGGAACGGATTCTTTATAATAAACCTGTTTGACATTTTTTAGCATCGGAATCGTGAATAAGCCCCACCATAAGGCGGTAATCGCAAAAGCCGCTTTACTTGCAACCGTAACAGATATTGGGAGGATGTTTTGCTGCGATAATAGAATCAGAGCAATGCTGATAATAAAGGGGATTGTACTTCCGATATACCCCATTGCATAGCCTTTTGATGAAATCTGGTTCATCCTCTCCTCAGTCGTTACATCGACAAGAAAAGCATCATAGAAAATATTTGTTCCGCCAAAACCAATCACGGTAATCATGTAACAAATTAATAAAAATAGCCATTGATTACTAGGTACGACAGCAAGCAGTAAGGTAAATACAATTCCTAACGAAAAGAAAAACGTAAAAAATCGTTTCTTAAACCCTTTGAAATCCCCAATACTTCCTAAAATAGGTGCACAAATCGAAATAAGCAGTGTGGCAAACGAATTAGCATAGCCCCAATAAGCAGTGGAAGTGGAAGCTTCAAGTCCCGCCTCGGTAGCTGCCGCTTTAAAATAAAGCGGAAAGATTGCGGTTGTGATTAGGATCGAATAAGCAGAGTTTGCCCAATCATATAACGCCCAGCTCTTTTCTTGCTTTGACATCCGACTCATAGATTTTCCCCCTTTTCATTCTTCAACATTTCTTCTATCGTCCTTCCATCTGTCTGGCCTAAATTTACTCCTAGAAGCCTTGCAAATGTTGGACCTTCATCAATGAGACGGATAGAAGGCAGGGTGATTGATGTTATCCCTTTTCCAGCTGCCATAAAAATGGTTCCATAATTTTCTTTCTCAGGTGAATAGCCATGACAGGCCAAGGTGTATTTATGATCCGCGTTTACGTCCTCCTTCGTGATCGTTTTGATGAACTCCCCTTCGAAGTCTTCTAAAAAGAAATATCCTCTTTGAGCTTCAACCATAAAGGAACATGTTCCATCTGCGCCTTTTTCAGCTGCTTGTTCCCCTGTGAGGACGTTTTCAATCCCGTTTTCAGGATTCTCAAATAGGGAATCTAGCAATCGTCTTACGGTATCCTGTATGGCGAAATCTTGTTTGTCTTTAATGTAAATATATGCAGAGCCATCACAACTTTTACAATATGCCTTCCAATTAATTATTTTTCCTTTTCCATTAGTGGTTATCAGATTATGCTCATGAAAAAGAACATTTAGGTTGACGGCTTTATTTTCATCTAATGCACTATGGTCACCTAATGCAACCACAGTGGAATTCTCATAGATACCGCTTTCCTTTAAGGCCTCGATAATTCTGCCAAGTCGGCTATTGTGGCGGTCGATTGCCGCGAGTGCTTCCTCCGAAGAAAAACCATGATAATGCCGCTGGGTATCCAAATCCGTAAAGTGGACCATCAATAAATTCGGCTTCTTGGTTTTAATGGTATCGACGGTTGACTCCAAGACGAAGTCATCCAATTCCGGTTGACTAAGGCCTTTTCGGATATGCCCGTAACGTTTATTAAGATCCCACTGAAAGCGAGGACTTCCACTCATCAGTGAAACAAGAATTTGATTATGCCAAGGGCGGTTCGCAAAAATTTCGGGCATATTATAGTCAATCTTTGCTTTGGCTGTTACTGGCCATAATAGAGCAGCTGTTGTCATCTTTGCCTTTCTTACTTCGTCATACAAGGTGGTTCCTCGAATACAATCTCTGAACCAGTTCCAATCAGGAGAAACCATGCCTGGCTGCAGAAGTGTGTTATTAATTACACCGTGGCGGTTCGGATAATTACCTGTGACAATCGTTGCATGACAAGGATAAGTGACGGAAGGGTAAATGGATTCGACTTTTTCTACATAGGTCCCATTTTTTAATAGGGTTTGAAAGTGTGGTAGTTCTTTTAACTTAGGAAAATCTAAGGCTGAAAGGCAATCAAATGAAATGATAATTAAATGGTCAGTCAGTCGTTTCATAAATTGGAAAACCTCCGAAAATATCTACCAGTTACTACAATTGTACTACAGGTAGGCGGAAATGGAAGAATGGTTACAGAATATTTACAATATTGTTGAAAGCATTGATTTAATAGAAGGTTTTTCTAGTATAATGATATTAGCAAATTCTGGATTAATGGGGGTAAGAAGATGCCAAGTATCCGAAGCTATTTTTTTGAAAAAGGGATTAAACTTTCGGTAAAAAGAGCATTAAAGAAGGGGATATCATATCGAGCGATGGATGAACAGCGGCAGATGCTCGACACGGCTGCAAGAAAACTGGGAAAACTCCCAAAAAACTGCCAGGTTGAACAACTTGAAATTGAAGGCTTGTACGCTGAGTGGCTTACTTCCAAAGACATCTTAGAAGATAGGGTGATCCTTTATTTACACGGCGGTGGTTATGCATTTTGCTCAGCCAATACCCACCGCCCACTAGCGGCTAGAATTGGGAAAGCGGTGGGTGTAAAGGTGTTATTTCCGGAGTATCGTCTGGCACCGGAACATCCATTTCCAGCTGCAATCGAGGATGCTGTTACCGTGTACCGCTGGCTATTGAGACAAGGTTATGATTCCTCCAAGATTATTTTGGCAGGAGATTCTGCAGGAGGTGGCTTAAGCATTGCTGCTACTTTGGTCTTAAGGGATCAAAATGAACCGATGCCGGGGGCCATTGTTTGTCTTTCCCCTTGGGTCGATTTAACCAGCAGCGGGGAAAGTTACAGTAAAAACAAGGAGGTTGATCCCTATTTAAGTGTGCAAGGTGTAAAGGATGCAGCACTAATGTATGCGGGGAATGAGAATACCCTCAACCATCCGCTCGTATCACCTGTCTTTGCAGACTTGACCGGGCTTCCGCCACTATTCATCCAAGCAGGGAATCATGAGATCTTGCAAAGCGATGCAGAATTGCTCGCCACACAAGCACGTCATGCAGGTGTTGATGTCACTTTTAAAGTATGGGACAAGATGTGGCATGTCTGGCAAATTAGTGGTGATACTTTACCTGAAGCGAAAAAGGCTGTATGCGAAATAGGGAATTACCTAAAGAAAACCTTCCAATAATTTTTTTAAGCATACCTTGTCCAGATATTGGGTCCAAGTTATAAACGAAAATCTGTGAACTCCTGAGATCCTGAATCAGGAGTTCTTTCACGTGTTGATAACAATAATTCAACCTATGAACTTTATGAACAAAATGGTAGTTAAGTTTTTAATGCTGTTTAAATGAATAATCTATGAAAACCTCAAAATTTTTGTAAAATTAAGAAAACGTTTACAAAGGGGGAAATGAAATGTTTTCTATCAAAAGAATTTCAGCAGTAATGTGTGCAGGTGCATTGGCATTAAGTTTGGGGGCTTGCAGCAGTAAGGAAACAGCGAGTACAAGTAAAAAAGAGGAAGGAACCGGTTATCCAACAAAGTCTATTAGTGTCATTGCACCATCAGGAGCAGGTGGTGGCTGGGATTTAACAGCCCGCTCGTTTACAAAAGTGTTAAGTGAAACAAAGCTAGTTAAGCAGCCGCTAACAGTTGAGAACAAGCCTGGGGGCGGAGGGGCTGTTTTTATGGCCGAATATGCAACCCAGCAAGTGGAAAATAATGACATGCTGTTTGTCAATTCACCGCCGATTATTATCAACAATTTAAAGAAAGAAGGAAACAGTCCGTACGGTTATAAGAATACCACACCATTAGCACAACTTACGAAAGACTATGGAGCAATAGTTGTTAAAGCCGATTCCAAATTTAAAGATTTAAAATCGGTTTTGGAAGAGGTAAAGAAGGATCCTAGTAAGTTGACTTTTGCTGGTGGCTCAGCACCAGGTTCGATGGATCATTTAGTTTCCATTTTACCAGCCTATAAATATGGAGTTGACCCAACCAAAATTAAATACGTTTCCTATGATGGCGGTGGCGAAGCGATTACCGCACTACTTGGAGGAAACGCAGATGTCATTGGGACGGATGCCTCTAGTGTAAAAGAGTTTCTTAAGGCTGGCAAAGTAAGGGTGCTGGCGATTACATCCACTGAACGCTTATCAGGAGACTTTAAAGATGTTCCAACAGCGAAGGAACAAGGTGTCGATGCAGAATTTACGATTTGGCGTGGTGTATTTGGTCCAGAAAAAATGTCCGAAGAAGCAAAAGGTTATTGGGAAAAAACCATTGATAAATTAGTTCAATCATCTGAATGGAAAAAAGAAGTCGAGACACAAGGCTGGGAATTAGAGTATAAAAATGGGGCAGATTTTAAAAAGTTTTTAGAAGATCAGGAATCACAAGTACAACAATTATTAGAAGCATTAGGAATGCAGAAGTAGAAGTAGAAGTAATCCAAAAGGGAAGGAACGACTTTCTCCTTCCCTTTCATTTTAAAATCGCACGGATTGGGGGGATTGCGGATGGACATTAAATTTGATCGCATCGCTGCTATAGTGTTTCTAGCTGTAGGAGTCCTATTTATTATCGGAAGCAGAAGTATTGCAAGCTCTTCGTATGGAAGTGTAGTCGGTCCAGATATTTTTCCATTTTTTCTGGGGGTTTTGCTGACGATCTTAAGTATTCGCTTATTTTATGAAACCTTTAATGGAAAAACACAGGAAAAGAAAAAAGAAAAATTGCAGTATAAGCCTTTTTTAATCATATTGGCAGCCACATTAATCTATATTTTGACGCTGGAATCAGTTGGTTATGTGATCACAACATTTTTATTTCTTTTTGTCTGCTTTCAGACAATGGAACGGTCTAAATGGCTGACCTCACTAATAATCGCTGGATGTTTTTCGGGCCTTGTCTATTTCATATTTGTCGAAATATTAAAAGGAACTCTTCCAGGCTGGCCAATTTGGTTTTAGTCAATTAAGTAATGGTGTCAGGCACCACGTTTCTTGGAAGGAAAGGGGGATATGTAATGAATACTCTTGATTATTTGATGCACGGATTCGGTTCGGCACTTATTTGGTATAATTTACTTTTTGCATTTGTTGGAGTTTTGATTGGGACAGCCGTTGGGGTGTTACCGGGGATTGGTCCGATGAGCGGCGTTGCTCTGCTTATTCCTGTTACCGCTTCCATTACGGGAGGACTTCCTCCTGAACAAGCCGCAACTAGTGCTATCATTCTACTCGCTGGTGTCTACTACGGAGCCATGTATGGTGGATCAACCACTTCTATTCTATTAAATACTCCTGGCGAGTCATCGTCCGTAGTGACAACATTAGATGGTTATCAGATGGCAAAGAAAGGACGAGCGGGTAGTGCGTTATCGATTGCGGCAATTGGGTCGTTCGTGGCTGGAATCTTCACGTTGGTCGCACTAATTGCCTTAGCGAAACCATTGTCAAATCTAGCACTTAAATTTGGTCCTGCTGAATATTTCTCTCTGATGCTCTTAGGACTAGGCGCTGTTAGCGGATTGGCAGGAAAGTCCGTTACGAAAGCCTTAATTATGACGGTAAGTGGGCTGCTCCTTGCTACGATCGGAATTGACAATGTTTCTGGGATAGGCCGTTTTACCTTTGATATTCCTTGGTTATACCAAGGGATTGAATTCTTGACCATTGCCGTAGGTTTGTTTGCCCTTGGCGAGGTGTTTAAGACAATCTTAGAAAAAGATGAAGAAGATACACAAATGGCAAAGATTAATAATTTACTGCCTTCAAAAGAAGAGTTGAAAGAATCGGCTGGACCAATCGCCAGAGGATCCATCTTAGGTTTTTTTATCGGGATTTTACCCGGAGCAGGCGCTACTCTAGCATCCTTTTTTTCTTACATTTTAGAAAAGAAGATCTCCAAAGACCCCTCAAAATTTGGAACTGGAGCGATTGCTGGTGTGGCAGCACCAGAATCTGCGAATAATGCCGCATCAGGTGGAGCGATGATCCCATTGTTAACATTAGGAATTCCGGGCTCTGGCACAACTGCCATCCTGATGGGGGCACTGATGATGTATAACGTACAGCCAGGTCCGTTATTATTCGAAGATCATCCCCAGGTTGCGTGGGGGTTGATTGCGAGTATGTTTATTGGAAATATCATGCTGTTAATACTCAACCTCCCGCTTGTTAAGGTATTTGCAAAAATCATTCAGACACCCAAGCAATATTTGATTCCAATCATTATTGCCATCTCTATTTTCGGGGTTTATGCGGTTCAAGTTTCGATTAATGATCTGTTGCTTCTATTAGGATGCGGTTTAGTTGGCTATTTTCTTAATAAACATGATTACCCGATTGCACCATTGGTGTTAGGACTTGTACTAGGTCCAATGATTGAGAATAACCTGCGAAGAGCCTTAACGATTTCAAATGGAGATTTTGGACCCTTTTTCACACGCCCTATCTCACTAAGTTTCTTAATTTTGACCGTTCTTTGGTTGGTTATTCCGGTCATAATGAAGATGAGAGGAAAAAATGTCGTTATTAACGAAGAAGGATAATCTTTTTAAAGTTCTGATTATTAAAAAAAACCCCTTTTTTTAAGGGGTTTTTTTCTATATGATAAATGTAGAGGTGTTTGTATGCGATTACATACGAAATTAATGTTAGGTATTTTTATATTAATCCTCCTAATTGGCGGGGTTTTTGAAATAACTTTTAAAAATATTATGGAATCCAATCTTAAGCACGAAAAAGGGACGAAGGCCTTATCGGTGGCACAGTCCATCTCAAATATGCCAGATATTCAAAAAGCCTTTTCTAATTCCGATCCTGCTGCTAGTATACAACCGATCGCAGAAAAAATTAGAAAACAGGTTGGAGCGGAATTTATTGTTATCGGGAATCGAAAGGAGATTCGCTATTCACATCCAGACCCGAACCGATTGGGACAAAAAATGGTTGGCGGAGATAATGATCGAGTCTTTAAAGGAGAATCGGTTATCTCAGAATCGATTGGAACCCTTGGTCCTTCCTTGAGAGGAAAAGCACCCATATTTAGTGATGGCGAAGTTATTGGAGTGGTTTCAGTAGGATATCTTCAAACGGATATTGATAAAGAAGTTTCAAAGATTAGAAGAAAAATCTTTATGGTAACAATGATTATATTACTGGGAGGGTTACTAGCCGCATTATTAATCTCCTTAAATATTAAGCGAGCGATTTTCGGACTTGAACCAAAGGAAATAGCTTGGATGTACCAGGAGAAACATGCCATATTAGAATCCATCCATGAAGGAATTATCGCTGTCGATACGAATGGGCGAATAACTGTAGTCAATGAAACCGCACATAAATTTCTTAATGTTCCGAAAGAGGTCTTTCTCCGTGGAAAAAGGATTGAAGATGTACTTGAAAATACGCATCTATATGAAGTTGTTCGAACGGGTCTTGCGGAGTATGATCGGGAATTTGCCATTTTTGGAGAGGTTTTTTTGGTTAATCGTATTCCTATTTTAAATAAAAAGGGAGAAGTAATTGGAGCAGTTGCTAGCTTCAGAAACAAGTCAGAGCTTTCCAATCTGATTCAGGAATTGTCCCATGTAAAAGCATATGCTGAAGGACTAAGGGCACAGACACATGAATATTCCAATCGTCTTTATACACTTCTTGGCTTGATACAGCTTGGTTCTTATAAAGAAGCGATTGATTTTATTTCAAGGGAAGTGGATGTCACGCAAGGTTTCATTAGCTTCCTTATGAAGGAAATCCCTGACCCGATCATTGCCGGTTTTATTTTAGGTAAGGTCAGTTTATCGAGCGAGTTAAAAATCAATTTTACAATAGACCGAGAGAGCAGCTTTATGGATGTTCCAGCGGAAATCAGTAGGGATACGTTAGTCACAATTATAGGTAACCTGGTCAATAATGCCTTCGATGCTGTAAGAGAAAATGGTAAGGAAGAAAAAAGAGTTTCTTTGTTTTTAACTGACCTGGGAAAAGAATTGATTATTGAAATAGAAGATAACGGCAAAGGCATTGATCCGAGCTTAAGTGAACAAATTTTTCAAGCTGGATTTTCAACGAAAAACCGTCAAAGCAATGCGGGGATTGGGTTAAGTCTTGTTAAGAAAGCCATAAAGGGCTTAGGGGGATATATCACCTTTTCCTCGAATGAAGGAGCAGGGACCATTTTCACAGTAGCGATACCAAAAAGCAGGGGGTGTTTGAATGAAGCAGAACCCGGATATAGAAGTGTTAATTGTTGAGGATGACTTACGAATTGCAGAAATTCAAAAACGATTTATTGAACAGATTGCTGGTTTTCAAACGGTAGGAATTGCGGCAAGTTATCAAGAAGCAAAGACCTATATTGATCTACTACAGCCAGACCTTCTCTTGCTGGATGTATATTTTCCAGACATGAATGGAATTGATTTACTTAAAGAAACAAAGCAGCAAAATAAACAAATGGATGTAATCATGATTACCGCCACAAAAGAGATTCATAAGGTTCAAGAGGCAATTAGTATAGGTGTGTTTGATTATATCATTAAACCAGTGATTTTCGAGAGATTCAAACAATCATTGCTTAGGTATCAGGAATTTCATACCAAGCTAGTTGAATTGAGGAATGAAAATCTCCATGTCACCCAAAAACAGGTGGACAAGCTGCTGCGAAAAGAAATTGATCGATCCCTTAGCGAGAAAGCTTATTTGCCGAAGGGAATTGATCCGCTTACACTTGAAAAGGTTTTGGATGTCCTGTCGAAAGTCGACTTCGGGTTAACAGCAGAATTTGTCGCCAAAGAAATAGGCGTAAGCAGGACAACAGCAAGAAGGTATCTTGAACATCTCATGTCTGAGGAAAAAATTGCAGCAGATTTAGCTTACGGAACGGTGGGCCGTCCTGAACGTGTCTATTTGGTTAGAGGTGCATCCAAACAGCATAATCACTAAAAAGGAAGAAGGCTCTAATGGAGAGCCTTCTTCCACAAGAATTACGCAAAAATTCCACGGCAATGGGGTTATTTGGCGGAGAATTTCTCATATCTGAAATGAACTTTCTAGAAAAACAAATTGTAAAAAAAGTGAGAGGTGCAACCATTGATCAATCCAATTTAGATTATGAGGCCATCAAGGAATTTGCGTCCAAATTAAATAATATAAAAAGTCTTGTTTAGTATCAGGTTATTAACTTGAAAATGGAATGAGAGCGTTTCTGTTTTTGCAGAACGTTTTTTTTGTTTTTTAAGGGCTTATAGACAATTTATTCGATGTCCCACATTGGAATATGAATTTTTTGTCAAATTTTGCTTATAAAAACAAGAAACAATGACTATAATGAAAGAGGTCTTAATACAACAAGGAAGAGGATTTAAATGAAGATTTGGTTTAACAGATGGTTTACAACGGTTTCCCATTATATTGATATGATCCGGTTCAATGAAGATAAGCGGAATTTTATCATTTATGGGACACATCCGAACAAAGATGCCCTTTATTTACAAAATTGTGATTACGCCTTTGTCGAGCCAGATATATCTGGTGAAGAATATATTGGTTTTTGTCTTGAATTTTGTCAGAAGCATGGTATCGATATTTTTGTCCCAAGGAAAGAAAATGTCCTCATCTCAAAAAGGCTTAGTGAGTTTGAGGCTTTGGGTGTTAAGGTACTAGTTTGCCCTGAAGCAAAGTTGATGGAGACAATGGATAATAAAGCAGATACCTATCAACTTTTATCCAATGGAGCAGCAGGATTTTTGATACCGGACTATTATGTCGTCAATAATGTTGAAGATTTTAAGAGGGCGTATGAAAAACTAAAGGAAAAAGGCCATACGGTTTGTTTTAAACCAGTGATTGGTGAAGGTGCCAACGGATTTCGGGTCATAATAGACCAAATTGTGTCCATTGACCAGTTTTTCAATCATGGAATTGGTTTCCGTATTCCCTATGCCCATGCCTGCGAAATTTTGAGCCAGCAAGATACATTCCCTGACTTAATGGTGTTGGAATTCCTAGAAGGCAGAGAATATAGTATTGATTGTTTATCGTCCCATGAAAAGTTGTATGCTGCTATTCCTCGAATGAAGGGGGATGGACGAGTCAGGGAGCTTGTGGAACAGGCGGAACTCATTAAATTAGCACATGATTTTCATCACGAGTTCAGATTGCCTTATGTATTCAATATTCAGGTAAAATACAACAACAATGGTGTGCCGAAACTGTTGGAGATTAATCCGCGAATGAGCGGGGGAATGCACATTAGTTGCTTGTCAGGGATTAACTTGCCTTATCAAGCCATCAAGATTTTACTTGGTGAAGATGTGGAAGTAGTCAAACCAAGGTTTGGAATTCGAGCAAGTCATATTGAGAAGGAAATGATTCTGAAATATGGCGATATTAGTTAAATAAATAAGCAAAAAAAGAAAAGAGCAGGTTTTTTGTATCTACCCGCTCTTTTCTCTATTAGGAAAGTTTATTTATAAAAAACTTTATCGATATTGTATTTTGCATGTAAGGTATTAATGATAAAGGTTTCATAGATTTCTCTCTCCATCGGATCTTCCACAACACATACTGCAATTCTATAAACTTCATCTCGATGTAATTTGATCGGCGAAACAGTATCTTCAAAATGTCTTTTTACGCGAGGGCGTAACTTCCTTGCTTTTCCAACAAATAGTAATTCGTCATTTGCGTTTGAAAATAGAATAATCCCGCCTTTGTCTCTAGGGATTTTATTGTAATCAGTAAATCCATAAACGCTACTTAGTGGCGCCTCAATTTTTTCTCCAACTTGGTTCTTTTTCGTAATCACTATATCAGGATTAGGTATTTCAATTTTTATCATTAAGAAAATCGCTCCTTGCTTAAAATAAACGGTGTCCCCGTTTTGCTAACAGTTTATTATAGCACAAACTTTGTTAATTAGATTTGACTTTCTTATTTTAACCATTTTTCACTCCTCAAAACCAATTGAACAGAAACTATTTGATTATATTGGAGTGAGTAAATAAGGGTAGAAAAATATTCCTTATTTTTGTAAACTTAAGGAAAGTGTTGTAATTTTGCTGATTTAATTATGTTCGTAAGGTAAATAATTCTTGGTAGGATTCGATTGTTATGAACTTTCTATTTATAATAGAAGGTGATATAAAATATTAAGATGAGAAAGGGTGTTTTTATGGCTATTTCATTGTCTAAAGGTCAAAAGGTTGATTTAACAAAAACAAATCCGGGTTTAACGAAAGTAGTTGTCGGTCTTGGCTGGGATACAAATCGTTATGACGGCGGAAAAGATTTTGATTTAGATGCAAGTATATTCCTATTAGGAGCAAATGGAAAAGTGACTTCTGAAAAGGATTTTGTGTTTTACAATCAGCTAGAGGGCGGAAATGGTTCCGTGGTACATACAGGTGATAACCGCACAGGTGAAGGTGACGGGGATGATGAGCAAGTAAAAGTTAACCTTAGCACTGTTCCTTCTCAAGTGGAGAAAATCTCGTTTGTTATTACTATTCATGATGCAGAAGCGCGCGGTCAAAATTTTGGACAGGTTTCTAATGCATTCTGCCGAATCGTAAACGAAGATTCAAACCAAGAAATCATTCGCTATGATTTAGGGGAGGATTTCTCCGTTGAAACCGCCATCATTGTAGGTGAATTATACCGACACAATGGTGAGTGGAAATTCTCTGCCGTAGGTTCTGGCTACCAAGGTGGACTAGCACGCATCGCAACAGACTTCGGCTTAAATGTAGGTTAAGATGTTGAAAGAAAAAAGGACAAAAAGGTCGATTGACCATTTTGTCCTTTTTTCTTTGTTAAGACTATCTAAATGGACAGGGTTTTTGGTTTGGGGTATTGTGGAGTTAACTATTTTATTTTGATTTGAGGATGGATTTTTTTATGAAATTTTTGTTTAAAACACAGGTTCTTTCAATTATTTTTGCAATCATTTGGGTTGTATGCCTCAATATATTAGCTTTTTTGGACCAGCCAGAACGTGCTCTCCAATACATCAATTGGTTTGTTTACGGATTTGCTGTTTTGTTTGCAATCATTTCTTTTCTATTGACCAAATTTGTAATAGGTCACAATTGGCTGGCAGTTCCTTTAGTGCTCATCCCTTATCTCATCATTTACACACCATTTTTTAAGGGAATTATGTTAAGTCTAGTTAGTAAAAGCTACGGAATGATCATCAATTTTCTGTCGATATCAACAGGAACTATTTATTTAATGGCTATTTTAATCAGCCTGGTTTTCGGTATTATTTTCTCCAATCGGCGAAATAAGGCGTAGTTATTTGCTTCGAAGAAATTAAGTATTATGAGTACAGCCTATTGTTTTAAAAATTAATACGAAAGAAAGAGGGACATCACGATGGAAGGAAAGTGGTTGATTGCCGATCGCGATTTGAATGAACGTGAGGGATTGAAATGGCTGTTGAAAACGTCATCCATCCCTGTCACAAACATATTATTGGCTTCTAATTACCAGGAATTTGTCGTTAGGTTTGAACAAGAAAGGCCAGACGTTGTCTTAATCGAAATTGATATGATCTCCAAGGAGGATTGGACAACCTTCCGTGACCTGATGCAGATCTATGATCCGGTCTTACTGTTAACTTCCGCAGAAGGAACCTTTGAAAAAGCTCGGCTTGCCATTGACATGCAAGCGTTAGATTTAATGATTAAACCTTTGTCGGCAACCAAGGTTACATCTTCTTTCCATAAATCCTCACGAAAACTTGGAACCAAAAATCAGGTAGACGGAATTCTTAGTCCCAAAACATATATGGACATATCATATGAAGCTTTATTTATTTCTCAACCATCTTTATCAGAAAATTTTCATCTAGCGGCTTTTCAAACAGAAGGTATCAGTAAGATAAGTTCATTGCATTCTTTCTTAAGAGAATTTCCTTTCAAGGGTGTCCAAGGTATATTCGCAATGGACGATATGGTTGTGATTTTGTTTAGGGAAACGGGACATCAGTTAACAGAGCAGTGTCAAAAAGCAATGCGAAAATGGGAGGAGGAATTTTCTGACCCTCTTGCCATCGTTGTCCATAAAGGAAATACTTCGGCAATGAGCTTGAATCAACAATATTTCCAAACCCGAAAAATGCTGGAGTTCACCTATTATAAAGGCTATCGCCAAGTAGCTGAATTTGAAAGCTCACCAGAATGGGTACATATTGACCCTTTTTTAGCCCCTCCTGAACAGAGAGCATGGGTCGACATGCTGACAAACACCGATTTAGAAAAAATAAAGAAGTGGCTGTACGAGGAATTTTTACAATTACAAGAACCATTTCCTGATCCAGGATTGGTTAGAATCCAGCTTACGAGTATCCTCGCCCAGGTTAGAAGATTTATGAAGACTAATAGCTTAGACGAGAACCAAAGCTATGAACTGGAGTACCGCTATATTTTCAATTCAATTTTGTACGATAAGGTCCTTTACCGTACTGTTCAAAATCTCATCTTATTTATTCAAAAATTGTTTATAGGTGCAGAGAATAGCACCAGAAATAATCAAGATCCGATTGAACGTGGCATATCCTTTATGGAGACTCATTTTTCCAATAGTTCGCTCAGGCTCGAAGATGTGGCGCTGTATGTTGACCGTAATCCTTCCTATTTCAGCCATATGATGAACACTAAAACCGGTTCAAGCTTTACAGATGTATTGACGGCAATAAGAATGAAGGAAGCAAAACGCTTACTGATTGAAACGAACAAATCAATTAAAGAAATTTCAAACCTTGCAGGCTATCAAAATTCTAATTATTTTAGCCGGATGTTTAAGGAATTAGTAGGTACTTCACCCAGAGAATTTCGTATGAATAAAGTGAATATGTTTAAAAGCGAGAGGGAAACAGACTGATTTTTGTTAATTTATGTGGGGAGATGGGGGAAAAAATGAAGACAGTAATCATTATCTTGGTTTTATTTTTCCTGTTCATTTCATTACTTCAACTTTTTATTAATAGAAAATGGCAGCTGGTTTACACGGCGTTTGGGCATGATCAATATTTTATGATTATTGCTAAGTTAAATGCTGCAGGAGTTAAATATAAAATCAAAACTCCTGTGAATTTTCACAATGACGCTGGGTTTAAGGATCAAACACAATATGATATTTTTGTAAAAAAAGATGAAGAACACAGGGCACATACCGCCCTCCAAAATAAAAATTAATACTTTGTTTGTGTTCCTTAAAATAAAGCCAGAATTGGACCCATTAGGAAAGTGATTGGGTTATTTTTTATGTAATAAAACCTAAAGATAATATCTAATTTCTAAAGATATTATGGTTATAAGGACGAACTATCTAAAAAAAATCTGGTTCAAACGATAAATATTAGCTATTATCTAATGTTCCATTCGTATTTTTCAGAAGATTTTATTTTTATAATAAAAATAGACCTAAAACAAAAAGGGAGTGGAAGCAATGGAAACAAACACTGCGAAATCAAGAATCATTAAAAATTATAAAGGTACCGAATTACATGCAAAGGGCTGGATCCAGGAGGCGGCACTGCGCATGCTGATGAACAATCTCGATCAAGAGGTTGCCGAAAGACCGGAGGATTTAGTCGTTTATGGCGGAATTGGTAAGGCCGCTCGGAACTGGGAGTCTTATGATGCCATCGTGAAAACGCTCCTAGAATTGGAGAATGACGAAACGTTAATGATTCAATCTGGTAAGCCAGTGGCTGTTTGGAAATCGCATAAGGATGCACCGCGCGTGTTACTCGCCAACTCCAATCTGGTTCCAGCTTGGGCGAATTGGGAGCATTTCCACGAGTTAGATAAAAAGGGCTTGATGATGTATGGGCAAATGACAGCTGGCAGCTGGATTTATATCGGCAGCCAAGGAATTGTGCAGGGAACGTATGAAACATTTGCCGAGCTTGCCCGTCAGGAATTCGGAGGAACATTGAAACACACCATCACTCTAACAGCAGGTCTAGGCGGCATGGGTGGAGCACAGCCTTTATCCGTAACAATGAACGATGGGGTATGTATCGCAATCGATGTGGACGAGACAAGAATCGACCGCCGCATTGAAACCGCTTACCTTGATATTAAAACAAATGACCTTGAGGAAGCATTAAAAATGGCTCAAGAAGCAAAGGTTGCAGGTAAAGCATTATCGATTGGTTTATTAGGTAATGCAGCTGAAATTTTACCAATCATGATTGAAAAAGGCTTTAATCCAGATGTATTAACGGATCAAACATCTGCACACGACCCGCTCAATGGATATGTTCCAGTTGGTTTTACATTAGAAGAAGCGGCAACATTACGAAAAGAAAATCCAACTAAGTATGTAGAACTTTCAAAACAAAGCATGGCTCTACATGTGAAGTCAATGCTTACTATGCAACAAAAAGGTGCGGTAACGTTTGACTACGGTAACAACATTCGTCAAGTAGCGAAGGATGAAGGTGTGGAAAATGCATTTGATTTCCCTGGTTTCGTTCCCGCCTATATCCGTCCATTATTCTGCGAAGGAAAAGGTCCATTCCGCTGGGCAGCACTCTCGGGTGATCCAGAAGATATTCGCAAAATTGATGAAGCCTTGCTACGTGAGTTTAAAGATGACGAACATCTTTGTAAATGGGTGAAGATGGCCCAAGAAAAAATCAGCTTCCAAGGTCTTCCAGCTCGGATTTGCTGGCTTGGATACGGTGACCGTGCTCGTTTTGGAAAGATTATCAATGATATGGTTGCTTCTGGAGAAGTTTCAGCACCAATCGTTATTGGTCGTGATCATCTAGATGCAGGCTCTGTTGCTTCACCAAACCGTGAAACTGAAGCCATGAGAGACGGAAGTGATGCCGTTTCTGACTGGCCAATTTTAAATGCGATGATTAATGCTGTTGGCGGCGCGAGCTGGGTTTCCTTACACCATGGCGGCGGGGTTGGCATGGGTTACTCTCAACATTCCGGTATGGTAATTGTTGCAGATGGTACAAAGGATGCGGAAATTCGCTTAGAACGTGTATTAACGACTGACCCTGGAATGGGCGTTGTGCGTCATGCCGATGCAGGGTATGAGATTGCTATTAAAACAGCAAAAGAGAAGGGCATCAAAATGCCGATGCTTAAACAAGATTAAGACTGAGAGGATGGTAGATTAATGAGTACACCAATTTTTATTAGAAATGCCTCTCAACTTGTGACTTTACAAGGGAGTTCCGATGCTCCTCTTGTAAAGGGCGCGATGTCTGAGCTTGGCATTATTGAGAATGGCAGTGTTTGGTTGGAAGAGGGAGTGATCAAAGCTGTCGGAACAGACGAAGAGCTGGTAGAAAAATACGCGGAGCGATTGGGTGAAGCGGAGATAGTGGATGCAACTGGAAAGCTGGTAACTCCAGGGCTAGTTGACCCGCACACACATCTTGTGTTTGCTGGCAGCAGAGAAAATGAGTTCAATATGCGCTTACAAGGTGCTACTTATATGGAAATCATGAACAGCGGCGGTGGAATCTATGCGACGACTAGACGGACGCAGTCTGCAACACATGAAGAGCTATTTCAAGAAAGCTATGAGCGCTTGAATCAATTCCTGCGCCACGGTGTCACAACGGTTGAAGCGAAAAGTGGCTACGGGATGGAATGGGAAACGGAACTAAAGCAGCTGGAAGTGGCCCAACAGCTTAATGACAAGCATGTGATTGATGTTGTATCAACATTCATGGGAGCCCACGCTGTACCGAAAGAGTACAAACAAAATCCTGATAAGTTTGTAAGCTTGCTGATTGACGAAATGATTCCAAAGGTGGCAGAGCTCGGACTGGCAGAATTTAATGATGTTTTTTGTGAACATGGTGTTTTTACTCCAGAGCAATCGAAGCAAATTCTTGAAGCAGGCCTGCGATATGGCTTGATTCCGAAGATCCATGCGGATGAAATTGAGCCTTATGAAGGGGCAGAATTAGCGGCAGAGGTTGGGGCAATTTCGGCGGATCACTTATTAAAGGCTTCGGAAAAAGGTATGAAAGCAATGGCTGAAAAAGGTGTAGTTGGCGTGTTGCTTCCAGGAACAGCTTACTTTTTAATGGCAGAGTCTGCAAATGGCCGTAAAATGGTAGATTTGGGTGTACCGGTGGCACTGTCGACAGATTGTAATCCCGGCTCATCACCAACTGTTTCACTGCCATTCATTATGAATCTAGGCTGTTTAAAAATGGGGATGACACCTGCAGAAGTAATTACTGCCACGACAATTAATGCTGCACATGCCATAAATCGAGGCAAAGAAATTGGCAGTTTAGAGGTCGACAAAAAAGCAGATGTCACGATTTTTAACGTCGGGAATTATATGAAACTGCAATACTCTTATGGAGTGAATCATACGGATACCGTTGTGAAAAATGGTCAGGTGGTTGTCAGGGGAGGTCAGTTAGTTGAAGCGCTTTCTCTATCCTAAACTGAATCCACCGAGTTTCACATGGGTGAGACCTGATGAAGGGGCTGAGGTTGCGAAGGTTCACGAGTGGATCCAACCTCTGACAGCTGCCTCGGATCCTGAAAAAAGCAAGGACGCCGACTTTGTTATCGTCGGTGTTCCGCTGTCTCGCTCATCAATTAGTGCTTCAGGTGCCTCGGAATTTCCTGAGGCATTCCGGCGCTCGTGGCGGAGTTTTACTACTTATAACCTTGATGAGGATATTGATTTGTCGGAAATGACAGCTGTGGATGTTGGTGATGTGCCGATGCATGTCACGAATATCCAGCGGTGTCATGACAATATCATCGAAGCATCTGCTGCCCTTCATAAACATTTTGATGCCTCAAAGGTGTGTGCCATTGGCGGTGACCATTCGATAACAGCGATGATGGTCAAAGGTCTGCATCAAGTGAGGCCTGATGAAAAAATTGGCATCCTGCAGTTTGATACCCATTTTGATTTAAGGGATATGACCGATAATGGCCCGTCCAATGGGACTCCAATGCGGAACTTAATTGAGAGCGGAGTAGTTGAGGGTAGTAATATGTACAATATCGGCCTGCATGGATTTTTTAATACAAAAGATTTGAAGAACTATGCTGATGAAAAAGGCGTCAACTATTTCACGCTTCGTGAATCTCGAAAAAAGGGGATTGAAGAAACGGTTGTTGCTTGTTTAGAAGCGCTCGCTGCGAAGGTGGATACTATTTATTTAACAGTCGATATGGATGTTCTTGATATTGCCTATGCTCCAGGGGTACCGGCCTCAACGCCTGGGGGCATGACAACAGCAGAACTGCTGGAAGGGGTACTAGCGGCAGCCAAGCATCCCAAAGTAAAAGCCATGGACATCGTCTGCCTTGACCCACAAAAAGATACTTCCGCTCAACCCACCGTCAAACTTGGAACACACGTATTTCTAACCTTCCTCACTGGGGTAATGCTGAGATAGTGGTCAAAAGTAATGTGGTGTCACTTTGTGGTGTCAGGTACCAAGAAAAGACACTATTAGTGTTTTGTCCGTCTCAGATGGACAGTGTGGTGACATACCGTAATTGTTTGCTCATAAAATGAAAACATCAACCTTGTAGACTGTGTCTTAAGACCTGTCTGCAAGGTTTGTTTATTCTAGGAAAAATGATGTAGTCTGGGCAATAATTTTGGGGAAATAAATCTTAATTATTCCTCGGGAAAGCGCACGATTAGACAATTATCGATACTTTTTTCATTGGATATACCCCGTCTATTTCCCAACAGAATGGAATTAATTTATTTAAATGGAAACGAGTCATATGAAAAATTTATCCTTTTGGGATATACTTAACTTTATAAGTAGAAGTTTGGAGTCGCCCAATGAAATTATCTGTATTTCAGTTAACCAAATACCAGTAAGGGTTACATTGGAGTCTAAGCATATCTTTTTCACTAAACTTAATTCTGAAAATATGTAAAAGGGGAAAATAAACAATGAATAAACAAGTAATCGTTTATACAACAAAAGACTGTATTGAATGTACGATGGTCAAAAAAGTTCTTAATGAGGAAGGAATTGCTTTTGAATCCAGGGACGTGTTGGCAAACCCTGAATATCAGGAGGAAGTGGAGAAATACGGCTTTCTAGGGGTTCCTGTTACTGTGGTTGATAATCGAGCAGTGAAAGGATTTACAAATGAATTAAAGGAACTTATAGAAATAGCAAAAAGTTAAGGTGCAGCTGTCAATGCAGTACAAAAATGGCTTGGAGTAAAATCCCCCAAGCCATTTTTCTGTAATTTTTTATGCACTAATTGATTTATCTGTTTTGGTACTTTGAATTTCAGCGGTAGGGTGGAATTCGTTTTCCATCTTGGAAACAACCACAGTTGCTACACCATTTCCGATTAAGTTCGTAATTGCACGTGCTTCAGACATAAAACGATCGACACCTAGTAACAAGGCAATCCCTTCAACTGGTATTACCGGGAAAGCAGATAGAGTAGCAGCTAGTGTAATAAAACCAGAACCCGTTACACCGGCAGCACCTTTAGATGTCAACATAAGAATACCTAATAAAGTGATTTGATGCCAAATCGTAATATCGACATTGTAAGCCTGAGCAATAAAGAGCGCGGCCATTGAAAGATAAATAGCAGTACCATCTAAGTTAAAGGAATACCCGGTTGGAACGACAAGACCAACTACTGATTTGGAACAGCCGTATTTTTCAAGTCTTTCCATCATTCTTGGTAAAGCGGATTCAGAGGATGAAGTACCTAGCACCAAGAGAATTTCTTCTTTAATATAAGCGATAAATTTAAAAATATTAAATCCATAAAGTTTCGCGATCGAACCTAGGACAAAGACGATGAAAAGAAACATCGTTGCATAAACGCTTCCCATCAATTTCCCAAGCGATACTAAAGAACCTAGACCAAAATTACCAATCGTATAGGCCATTGCACCAGATGCTGCAATTGGTGAAAATTTCATTACGATATTAACAATCTTAAAGAATATCTCCGTAAATTGCTCAAACAAGGCAACAACTGGTTTTCCTTTTTGCCCCAAGGAAGCAAGTGCAATTCCAAACAGGACAGCAAAGAATAAAATTGGAAGCAGCTCGCCCTTCGCCATTGCCCCGACAAAATTATCAGGAATAATTCCTAAAATAAATTCGATAAATCCATGGCTTGTTTCTTTAGCCTGCGTGGTAAATTGTGAAATATCACCGCCTTTTACGGAATCTGTATTAAACCCAGATCCTGGCTTAATGATATTAACTAGGAGTAAACCAATCGCTAAAGCAAACGTCGTTACAATTTCAAAATACAGGAGCGCTTTCCCGCCGATACGCCCAACCTTCTTCAAATCCCCCATGTTACCGATACCAATGACTATTGTAAAAAATACAATTGGAGCAATGACCATTTTAATTAACTTGATAAAGATATCCGCCAAAACCTTTAATTCTGTACCGAATTTCGGAAAAAGAAATCCGATGACAATCCCAAGTACGATCCCCAATAATACTTGGACGGTCAAATTTTTGAAATTAATTTTCATTTTCTCATACACCCCTTTGTTTTATAAAACTGTTACCGCTTTCAAACCCACCCAAGCACATAATAAATGAAAATTCAGATAATAGTAAGGTTTTGGTCATATTGGTCTTATTGTTCCTTTTGTTATAGAAAATACCTTAAATAACTCTCATATTAATCGAACAAAAAATGCTATCTATGAATTTACTATTTTAATAAAATAGGCCATGATAATAATATAAAGGGAAATATAGTTTCATTTAATGTAAGGGGGAGCAGGGGGATGTTTCCGTTAAAAGTACTATTGATTGAAGATGATCCGATGGTTCGAGAGGTACACCGCCAATTCATTGATAGGATTGAAGGGTTTTCGATTATCGGAATCGCCTCCAATGGGATGGAAGGGTTAAGATTAATGAAAGAACTCTGTCCGGATCTGGCGATTATCGATATTTATATGCCTTATATGGGTGGATTGGAAATGCTCAGCGAACTTCGTTCAGAGGCCTATTCAGTGGATGTGATAGCGATTACAGCTGCGAGCGATATCGAAACCATCCACCGTGTAAGACAACAAGGGGCTGTTGATTACATCATAAAACCGTTTACCTTTGATCGAATTAAAAAGTCACTTGATAATTATAAAAACTATCGAGTGAAATTAGGAGAAAAGAAAGCTCTTTTACAGGAGGAGCTCGATCAAATTTTATTTATTGATAGCAAAGAAGAAAGCGAAAGAGAGAGTTTACCCAAGGGATTAAATATGAATACGTTAATAAAAATTACCCATTTTATTTCGCAGGAAAAAGAACCTGTTTCTGCGGAAGAAGTGGCGGAAAGCATAGGAATGGCTCGGGTAACGGCTCGAAGATACCTTGATTACTTAGAAAAAGAAGGAAAAGTCAAGATTCATATCCATTACGGGGGCGTCGGTAGACCTATCAACCGTTACGGTGTTTAACGCAAATACCTTGAAAAGATTGCCTGTAAGAAAGGGGGAATCATGTTGGGGTGGAAAATAGGGTTGTCCAAACCAAAACTTCGTTTACAATCGACGATAACCCTGCTGGTTTGTATCGTGGTCGTGATGGCATTGTTAGTAACCGAGATTTTAATCACCAACAGAATTTCACAGGAAACAGAGAAAAACCAAGCCGAGAAAGCAACAGATATTGCGAGGATTGTTGCAAGCTCTCCGATTGTCATGAATGGGCTTAAAAATAAAACAGCAGAGAAGGATATCCAAACATTTGCGAATGATATTAAACAATCAACGCATGTTGAATTTATCGTCGTAATGGACATGTATGGAACAAGAAAATCACATCCTAACCGCAACCTATTAGGTCTGCATTTTGTCGGTGGAGATGAAGGACCTGTTTTAAAAGGGAAAGAGCATATTTCCATTGCCAAAGGGACATTGGGATTGTCTTTACGCTCGTTTGTTCCAGTGTATGATCAAGAAAATAAACAAATAGGAGCAGTAGCGGTTGGGATTTCTTTAGAAAAAGTTAATCAGGCGATCGAACAAAGTAGGAAAATTATTTTGATCGGTGTAGGAGTCGGAATTCTAGTTGGGATTCTAGGAGCCCTTTTTCTAGCAAGAAAAATCAAAGCGATTCTTTTTGGACTTGAGCCGAGTGAGATGGCAAAATTGCTTGAGGAACGTAGTGCGATGCTTCAATCCACCAAGGAAGGAATTTTGGCAGTTGACCAGGATGCGTTTACCACTCTCGTAAATAATGAGGGGATCCGACTTCTTCAAAAGGCTGGCATTCATGGGTCCTTTTTAGGAAGAAAAGTGGATGACTACATGCCAAATTCAATGCTATCTTCCGTTCTAGAAACAGGGGAATCTCAATTAGACCAAGAACAAGAAATCAATCATATTACCATTTTAACCAATCGGGTTCCGGTTGTTGTCAAAGGAAAGATTGTCGGTGCGATTGCTACCTTCCGAGAAAAAACCGAAATCAAGCAATTAGCTGAACAATTAACTGGTGTAAAGCTATACGCGGAAGCACTGAGAACCCAATCACATGAATTCATGAATAAACTGCATGTAATATCAGGTTTAATTCATATAAAAGACTATCAAATGGTCTCGTCATACATTACCAAAATTGTCGATCACCAACAAACTGAGGTAGAATTTGTTATTAGTCGTTTTAAAGATCCTGTTTTAGCAGGTTTTATTGTAGGAAAACTTAGCTTTGCTAGGGAAAATGGCTGTGAATTAATCATTGATGGGGAAGGAAGTCTACCTGAACCACAACAGCAGGAAATAACGCATGAAGTGGTTACGATCCTAGGGAATTTAATCGATAATGCACTAGATGCTGTTGCGGACCGTCCAAATAAAAAAGTTACCTTAAGGTTTGACTATTACGATGATGTCCTTGCCTTAGAGGTTCATGATACAGGTAAAGGAATCGATGAGGATGTAAGAAATCGATTATTTATCAAAGGATATTCTACCAAGGGTGAAAACCGCGGAATCGGTTTATCATTAGTGCAGCGAAGCTTGGAAAAATTAAATGGACAGATAGAAATTCTTTCCCAAAAAGATAAAGGGACAACATTTATTGTTACTTTCCCTTATAAAAGCAAACAATAATAATGTTATGTTAACTGATATTTTTTCCTTTACATTCTAGTGCCATAGGAATATTATGTAGTTAGTTAAATAAAGTATTAGATCTACTAGGGGTGCCCTGTAAACAGGCTGAGAGAAAATGGAGAAATTTTCAACCCTTCGGACCTGATCTGGGTAATACCAGCGTAGGAAAGTAGCCAAGTGAATGTTAATTATTTCTTTGACTAACTAACCAGGTCCATTATTGGATCTGGTTTTTTTATTTTAAAAAAAGAAACGGGGAAATTGAGATGGAAAAAAATAGTTTGTATGAAACGTTGGAAGAAGTTAGAAAGGTTAACCCACTGGTACATAATATTACCAATGTGGTCGTTACGAATTTTACGGCAAATGGGCTTCTTGCCCTTGGTGCCTCACCGGTCATGGCATATGCAGCCGAGGAAGTAGCAGATATGGCCAAGATTGCAAGTTCATTAGTATTGAACATTGGAACATTAAACCCACAGACAGTAGATTCGATGATTATTGCCGGAAAAGCGGCCAATGAATCCGGTGTTCCCGTCATATTTGACCCGGTTGGTGCAGGGGCTACCCGCTATCGAACCGAAACCGCGCAAAGAATTATGAACGAGGTAAATGTCTCTGTGATTAGAGGAAACGCAGCCGAAATTGCCAATGTGGTTGGTGAAAAGTGGGAAATTAAGGGCGTCGATGCTGGGGATGCAAAAGGAAATATCATTGAACTAGCTATTACTTCAGCACAAAAATTGAATGGTCTTGTCGTCATCACTGGAAAAGAGGATGTCGTTTCGGATGGGAAAACAACCTATGTCGTGTCAAATGGACATCCAATTTTAACGAAGGTGACAGGCACTGGCTGTTTATTAACCTCTGTGATTGGAGCGTTTGCAGGAGTGGAGAAGGACCTGCTTCAAGCTTCAGTGGCTGCTTTAACGTATTATGGAATCGCAGCAGAGAAGGCAGCGGCAAAAACAGTTGAAATGGGACCTGGAAGTTTCCAAATCGAATTTTTAAACCAATTAGCTTTAGTTGCTACCGATGATATCATTTCACATGCTTCTTTTAAAAAGTTTAATCGATAACTGGAGGTAATTTGAATGAAAAAAGCATTAACAATCGCTGGTTCTGATAGCGGCGGTGGAGCAGGAATTCAAGCGGATTTAAAGACATTTCAGGAATTAGATGTTTTCGGGATGTCGGCATTAACTGCAGTAACGGCACAAAATACTTTAGGAGTCCATGCTGTCTATCCAATGACAGCTGAGGCAGTCGTAAAACAGATCGAAGCGATCGGCGAGGATATCGGTGCGGATGCGGTGAAAACAGGAATGCTTTTTAATGCTGAAATCATCGAGGCCGTCGCTGCACAGCTCAGGAATTATCAATGGCAAAATATTGTTGTCGATCCAGTCATGATTGCTAAAGGTGGCGCTTCCTTGTTGCAAATGGAAGCCATTTCTGCCATGAAAAAATACTTATTGCCGATAGCAACGGTAATCACCCCGAATATTCCAGAAGCGGAAGTACTAACGGGCATGTCGATTATGACGGTGGAAGATAAACTGGAGTCTGCTAAAAGACTACATGCGTTAGGCGTAAAAAATGTCGTGATTAAGGGTGGCCATGATGAAAATGAGTCTGAATCCACTGATTTATTATTTGATGGAAAGGAATATTACTACTTTACCAGCAAGAGAATTCAGACAAAGAACACACATGGAACAGGTTGTACTTTTTCAGCAGTAATTACTGCTGAACTTGCAAAAGGGGAAACTCTTTATGAAGCAGTATGTATAGCAAAGGATTTTATTCAGGCGGCAATTGAGAACCATTTGGAGATCGGGCAAGGACATGGTCCAACTAACCATTGGGCATATCGAAAAAGGAAAAGCGCTAAGGAGCTGGCTGAATTATGAAAAACCTACAAGCGGCTTTAAGTGTTTATTTTATCATGGGCAGTACCAACTGTTTAAAGGATCCAGCCGAAGTATTAAAAGAGGCAATTGCCGGTGGGATTACACTTTTTCAATATCGAGAAAAGGGTGACGGCGCATTAACTGGAGCTGACAAATATGCACTCGCGAAAGAACTTCAAGCCATTTGCAGAGCACATCATATCCCTTTCATTGTTAATGACGATATCGAGTTGGCTGTGGCAATTGATGCGGACGGTGTACATATCGGACAAGAGGATGAAACGGTATACACAGTTCGAGAGAAGATTGGTGATAGGAGAATCCTTGGGGTTTCCGTCCATTCAACGGAAGAAGCAATGATTGCAATAAGCGGTGGTGCTGACTATTTTGGCATTGGCCCTGTTTTTCCGACAAAAACAAAGGCGGATGCCAAGCCATCACGGGGAACAATACTGATCGAAAAATTACGAAAAGATGGCATTGATATTCCGATTGTTGGGATTGGCGGGATCACGGTAGAAAACGCTCAATCGGTAGTGGAGGCTGGGGCAAATGGGGTTTCCGTTATTACGGCAATAAGCCATGCAGAATCACCAATCGAAGCAGCCAGAGCGTTAAGAAATAGTGTCGGTATTCATGAGAGGTATTCAAATGAACAAAACACATAAACTGACGTTAACTGCGATGATGATAGCCATTGGTACCATTTCAAGCAACCTGTTCTATATACCGATTGGATTTACAAAGGTCTTCCCGGTTCAGCACTTTTTGAACGTTTTATCAGCCGTTCTTTTAGGCCCTTATTATGCTGTAGCTCAGGCCTTTTGCGTTTCCCTGCTAAGAAATCTGATGGGAACTGGTTCGATTTTTGCCTTTCCCGGTAGTATGGTTGGAGCCTTACTGGCCTCGCTATTATTTTGGAAGACTAGAAAGATCTATCTTGCTTTTATCGGTGAAGTAATTGGAACGGGTATCATTGGGGCACTGCTTTCTTACCCACTCGCAACTCTTTTTCTCGGTCAAAAGGCAACATTATTTGGGTTTATTCCATTATTTATATTTAGCTCGTTTGCTGGAGCGTTGATTGGATTTATTATTTTAACCGTATTTTTAAGAAAGAAAGTTTTGATTGTTAGTGAAAATGATACCACTATCAGAAACTAATCATGGGAGTAAACAAATGAAAGAGGATTTGCTTGAAAAAATCTCACAAGAAGTTGAAGCGAGAGAAGCGGAATTAATCGAATTGTTGACCAACCTTATCGCGTTTCCAACCGTTAGTCCTCCTGCACGGAATACAAATGATGTCCAGGGATTTATAAAAGGGTATTTAGAAAACATGGGATTTTCCACAGATAAGTGGGATGTCTATCCCGGAGATCCGAATGTGGTTGGCCATTTACCTGGAGAATCTTCTGATCAATATAATAGTTTGATTGTAAATGGTCATGTGGATGTCGCGGAAGTTGGGGATAATACAGATTGGGATTATTCTCCGTTTTCTGCCTATCGGAAAGATTCCTACATATATGGACGTGGTGTGGCCGATATGAAAGGTGGAATTGCAGCATCACTAATCGCAATTAAACTTTTAAAAGATCTGGGTATCCCGCTCAAAGGTGATCTCCAATTTCAATCTGTTATCGGTGAAGAAGTTGGAGAGGCTGGGACGCTGGCATGCACTGAGAGGGGTTATACAGCTGACTATGCAGTAGTGGTTGATACAAGTGATTTACATATTCAAGGACAAGGCGGCGTCATAACTGGATGGATTACCATTCAAAGCAAAGAAACATATCATGATGGAATCCGGAGGAAGATGATTCATGCAGGTGGCGGTGTTAAAGGGGCCAGTGCGATCGAGAAAATGATGAAGATTATTTCGGGACTACAAGACTTAGAACGCCACTGGGCCGTTACGAAAAGTTATCAGGGCTTTCCTCCCGGCACAAATACGATTAATCCTGCCGTTATTGAAGGTGGCAGGCATGCGGCATTTGTGGCTGATCGCTGTGCTTTATGGGTTACGGTTCATTTTTACCCGAATGAAGACTATGAAGAGGTAATTAAAGAAATAGAACAACATATTGGTGCAGTTGCAGCGGCAGATCCCTGGCTTCGCGAGAATCCGCCACAGTTTGTTTGGGGCGGAAAATCAATGATTGTTGACCGTGGCGAAATTTTTCCTTCTTTGGAGATTGAATCGGATCATCCTGGTACGAAGGTCTTAGCTGACGCCTATGAAAAATTGTTAACGGAAAAGCCAACCATGGGTATGTCAACCACCGTTACAGATGCAGGCTGGCTGGGGCGAGCTGGTATTCCAACGGCCATCTTTGGTCCTGGTAAATTGGAAGATGCCCATGCTGTAAATGAAAAGGTAGAAGTTCGGCAATTATTAGATTTTACAAAAGTATTAGCAGTATTTATTGCGGAATGGTGTAACACGAGGAAGGAAGAGTATGGAAATGAAACTCACCGAAAGACTTTATCAATCAGTAAATGATGTATGGCAGAAAACCCATCATCATCCATTTGTAGTCGGTATAGGTACAGGGGATCTGCCTGTTGAATCCTTTATCCGCTACATGAAACAGGATTATGTGTTTTTAATTGACTATTCTAAACTGTTTGCGTTAGGGACCGTTAAGGCAAGAGACATTGAAACCATGGCCGCCTTTGCGAAGCTTTTGCATGAGACATTGCACGGGGAAATGGATCTGCACCGACAGTATGCTGAGAGGTTTGGAATTACCCATCAACAGCTGGAGGAAACAAAACCAACCCCGGTTAACTTAGCTTATACTCGGTATATGCTAAATGTCGCTCAAACAGGTTCGCTCGAGGAATTAATTGCTGCTCTCTTGCCTTGTATGTGGAGCTACTGGGAGATTAGCAAGATGCTAGCAGATACTTATCCAAATGCTAGTGACCATCATCTTTATGGAGAATGGGTGAAAATGTACTCTTCTGATGAATTTGGTTCATTAGCAACTTGGTTGATCGATTTGTTAGATAGATTGACAGAGGGTAAACCGGAGCGGGAATTAGCCAACTTAGAAGAACACTTTCTGACTACATCAAAATTTGAATATATGTTCTGGGATATGGTCTATCAGGGAGGCGAGTGGCCTGTCTAACTCAACCATGTTATCTATAAAAAACCTATCCTACTCTTTTCAAAGTGAAGGAAACTCCAATCCTATTTTCAATCAAATTTCACTAGACGTTAAGCCTGGAGAGTTTGTCTCAGTGATAGGCGCAAGTGGATCTGGAAAGAGCACTCTTTTTAAATTGATTTCTGGTTTACTTGAACCTGATCAAGGAGATATTATGGTCAATGGTCAAAAGACTGGAAAGAGATTAGGGAGTATCGGTTACATGCCGCAAAAGGATCTGCTTTTACCATGGAGAACCGTTTTAGAAAACGTGTTACTACCTTTAGAAGTGACAAAGGAACCAAAGCAAGCGAGAATTCCTGAAATAAGAGAGTGGTTATCGCGGTTTGGTTTGGCAGAATATGAAAAAGCTTATCCGAATGAACTTTCGGGAGGAATGAAGCAGCGCGTAGCCTTTTTAAGAACCCTTATGACAGGGAAGGATCTTTTATTATTGGATGAGCCCTTTGGCGCACTCGATTCCCTGACAAAACGGAACATGCATAGCTGGTTATTAGGACTGTGGGGGGAATTACAAAAGACGGTATTGTTTATTACCCATGATCTTGAAGAAGCAGTTTTGTTGAGCGATAGAATCTATTTGCTCCAAGACACCGGAATCAAAGAAATGAAGGTCAACCTGGCGAGACCAAGAAGTTCACAGCTAATCTATCAATCAGAGTTTATTACGATGAGAAAAGAACTGGAGTGGCTGATTCACAATGAAAGCTAGTTTGAAAAAATGGACGGAACAGTACGGTTTGTTTTTGATCGTGGTGATCCTCCTTCTCAGCATATGGGAATGGGTCGTCAGGCAAGGCATGATTCCTTCCTTTATTTTGCCAGCTCCTTCGGCTATTTGGGGGTCATTACAAGAAAACCGACAGCTTTTATTTGAAGTTCATTTGCCGGCTACTGTAAAGGAAGTTCTGATCGGTTTTGTGCTCTCCGTAATCGGTGGATTATCGCTGGGAGTTGCTATGCACTTTTCTCGTTCCATTGAAAAGGTACTATATCCATTTCTTGTTATATCACAAACGGTGCCGCTAATTGCAATTTCACCGATTTTTATTATGTGGTTTGGCTATTCGATTTGGAGCAAAATTGCCGTGACCATTTTAACCGCCTTCTTTCCCATCGTCGTAAGTACCTATGATGGGTTGAAATCTGGTGGAAGTGAATACCGTGAATTACTGTTAACGATGGGCGCCAATCGCTGGACAATTTTTAAAAAAATCCAGGTTCCAATGGCGTTGCCAGCCATTTTTTCAGGATTGAAGTTGTCAGTTGTTTATTGTGTTGTCGGAGCGACGGTTGGTGAATGGCTGGGGGCAAGTGAAGGTTTAGGGTACTTCAGTCGACGAATGTCTGGTAACTTACAGGCAGACTCCGTGTTTGCGGCAATATTTTTATTATCGCTTTTAGGGATTGTCTTGTTTTTATTGATTGGATTATTGGAAAAACAGCTATTGAAAAATAAGATTCGCAACTAGAGAGGAAGAAATCTAAATGAAGAAAAGTTTTTTGATCATGGTAAGTTTATTACTACTACTTTTAAGTGCTTGTGGTAAAAGCAATGAAAAGGAATCAGATAAAACCACGGGGGCTACCGATAAACTACAAAAAGTTAGCTTAATGCTAGATTGGTATCCAAATGCGGTGCACTCATTTCTTTTCGTCGCTGAAGAAAAGGGCTATTTTAAAGAACAAGGCTTAGATGTTGATATCCAAATGCCAGCAGATACCAATGATCCGCTTAAACTAGTTGCGGCCAACCAAATTGACATGGCACTTAGCTATCAACCACAGGTACTTGTGGCACGCAGTGAAGATATCCCTGTTCAATCCATTGGAGCAATTGTCCGTCATCCATTAAATCAATTAATGGTGCCTGCAGCTGGTTCTATAAAATCACCCAAAGATCTAGCTGGGAAAACGATTGGTTATCCATCGATACCATTAGATGAAGCGATCGTTCAATCGATGGTGAAAGCTGACGGAGGAGACGCCGGAAAGATCAAAATGGTCGATGTGGGCTGGGATCTCATTCCTGCGATGGCAACGAAAAAAACTGATGCTTTAATCGGCGGCTATATTAACCATGAGAAGTTATTGTTGGAAAAAGAAGGTCACCCGATGAGAGCATTAAATCCTGCGGACTATGGGGTTCCAGATTATTATGAATTAGTTATGGTCGCTAGCGAAAAGGGATTAAAAGAAAAACCAGAAGTGTATAAAAAGTTTATGGCTGCGATTACGGAAGGCCAAAAATACGTTCAGGAACATCCAGAAGATGGTCTTTCGATTGTAATGAACCATGAAGATAAAACATCACCACTTGAGAAGGATGTCGAAACAAAAAGCCTAGAAATCCTTCTCCCGCTAATGGACGCAAAAGAAAAACCATTCGGCTACCAAGACCCAGAAACATGGAAAACCACAGCCCAATGGCTAAAAGACAAAAAAGTCATAAAAGACAACGTAAAAGCCGAGGATGCATTTATTAACTTTTAAAGTAAATTGGTGTCAGTGCAAGTAATTTGGTGTCAGGCACCACGAAAAGACAAAACGAGCAAAATGTCCGCCCTGCGTGGACATTTTTTTGTTGTTCTTTTTATTGGGATGTTGCTGTATACCTCATTGAAGTTTGCTAATATATAGGTAAAATCTATTATTGAGGTAGCTGCATGAAAATCTATGTGACAATGAAAAGTCTGGCTATGAGGAAGGATTATCTTACGAAAAAGGAGATTCATTTAGAGGGTTTTCCGACGACACTTAGAGTGCTGTTGACAGAATTAGTGTCAATCCAAGTCCAGGAGTTCAATGCAACAACCCAAACAGAAACCAACATGGTAAGTTTCCTAACAAACGAGGAAATCGAACAGCAAGTCTATGCCGGTAAAGTTGGGTTTGGGACTAAATATAGTGACCAAAAAGCCGATCTGCAAACGGCAGTCAGGGTGGCTATCCAAGCCTTTGAAGATGGTTTATACCGAGTAGTCATTAATGAAAAAGAGTCGCTCGATTTAGATGAGCGATTGGGTTTACAAGAGGATGATCAACTTACTTTTATAAAGCTGACGATGTTAGCAGGACGTATGTGGTAATGGGGAACGGTTTGAGAGCAAAAAATAAGGATCTATATTATGAGAGTTTAGAAGCGAAGGCAAACAAAGAATTTACTGGTGCAGAGCAGAATTTGGCGCTGCTTCTCATAAAATTAATGGACGCGACCTACATCGTACGGGACACAAATCTTCAAGAAATTAGAAACATCCTATTCACACAAAAAAGTCCCCGTGACCCCCTCATTTTCCAACCGTTAGTGGAAATTGTGCACACCTTAATCGGAGCAGAATACGGGGCTCTTTTTCAATATATCATCGACCATAAGTGTGAATATCCATACAGTGAAGGACATTCGCGACGACCGTTTCGGACGAGAAACCTCGAGTATCACTACCACGGAATGATCGAGAGCTTCCTTTATTTGTTTGACTTGGATTTTGAAGAGTTTTCGATTATTGATTATCTATCCAGAAGTGAGGGTTCGCCGATATACAATCCACTGATTAGTGATGTGATTGCCTATGAAATCGACAAAAAAAATGAGCGGGTAATCCAAGCCTTATCTGAAGTTATTTTCGGAGAAAATAACATAGCACTGCTTACATATGAAATGATCAAGGGAATTTTTAAAAGCCATAGCCAGAAAGGATATACAATGCTCGGTGATTTGTTACTTGCCGCCAGACTGCAAGAGGGCCTGCGCCAAAGCATTGTCGAAAATATCGATGAAGGTACTTTAGAAGCTACTATTTACATGCTTAAAGTCATCCTCAACCACGAACTTATTCGTTACAGTTCCGTCGTGAGGGCACTTGATGTTTGGACAGGTTTGGATCTGCAAGCCTCAGACAATAGTGTGACTAAACGATCGATTCAATACGCGGCAGATTCTCTATCCAATCGAGAGCTGCGTAAAGAGGGAGTTAGAAGCGAGAATCTGAATACGCTTTACATCAGTCTTTGGGCCACTGCTGTGAATGAAGAAGACGATATAAAAGAACCGATCCAATTCCTGATGGAAAACGGCGAAACCTATCAAAAGGTGATGGCCCAATTCTTTTTAACACAAAGCCAAAATACGGGTATGAGATTTGAGTTAGCGCACCCGTTTTTATTTGAAAAGAATGGAGAGCTGCAATATTATCTTCTCAAAAACTATGTGTATGACTACGATATCCATTGGTCATACGAATCTGATAAAAGTGAAAGCACGCTGACCGTCAACCAGGTTCCTTTGTTAGAAAACAAGAAGGAACGATCTCGACAGTTTGAGTTGTTTAAAAACATGTTCTTACAAATGCCCAAAAGAGAACTCGAAATCGAATCAGAAACGAATCAAGGACTAACGCTAATTTTCTCAAGAGACGAAATTGCGAGAAAAATGATGTTCTTAACTGCCTACGACTTGGATAAGGATTGGCTAAGACAATTAATTGAATCGAAGGACAAGCTAAGTGCTGAATTAAGAGAAGATCTGCTTTCATTTTTTATCAAGGATAATTCGGATAAAACACAACGCGATTTCCTTTTTGCAAGTCTTGCTGATAAAAGTGTGAACAATCGAGAAATCGCCCTTGCGCATATTAAATCAATGGAGTTGATGCCTGCAGAAATTGAAAAGATTGAAGCGATATTAAAATTAAAAACTGGTGGCCTCCGACAAGGAGCCATTCAGATTTTATTAGGACTCCCGAAGGATCTCCTAGAACCCGCGCTTGACCGTTTATTATCAAGTAAAGCAGAGTTGCAACGATTGGGTGCGCTTGAAATCTTATTAGAAATCAACGACCAAGCTGAACGTGAAAGACTAGTTAAAGCATTTAAAAATACAATCCTTCAAATGAAAGCTGGCTCAAAAGAACAAATATTACTTGATAAATTGTTTCAAACCGAGGAATACAACCTGGATAATGGGTTTGGATTATATGACCCGAATCATCGGGTAAACCTTGAACTTGAGCACCCTAAACAAGAGTTAAAAAACCTTTTGCAGCCATCAACTGATTCTAGCAAGCAATTTCTTCAAGGTTTAGCCGAATTGGTTCATGAACATCGTCAGGTGGAATATGAGGTCGAGTGGTACGATGGCTCAAAGGATACACTCCATATTGGCGAGGAATTAAGGTGCTCTTACTCTTATCAAGAGGATGAAAAACAGCAAATCGACCAACTTCCATTAGCTGAAGTTTGGAAGGAGTATTTTAATACCCATATGCTAACAGCACCAGAGCTCATTCAGACTGCCTTCTATCTTCACGCGGACAGGATCTTAAGCTATTACAGTAATAGGCTGGATGTTTGGGAGGTTATGGATTATCCAAAGGTAGAGGGCTGGAGGAAAACATTTTTAGAAGAAATTTATCCAATCGAAAACATCGAAGAAGTGAATCGCTTTCTTGATGATTTGAAATATCGTTCCCAAGTAGAAACGCTTTTCGATGCTTATTTTACAAGTCAAGATTCAAAAGAGCTTTTCGACAACATCAGTGCTGTTTTAAATTTTCTGGTACATTCGATCCCAGAAGATAAACTCAAAACCGAATATAAGCTGCTTGATTTTCTTATCGATCCATGGCTGGAATGGGCTGAACACTTTGCCGATATTACTAGTGAATCCTTTGATGTGTATTTCAAGCTTCATTTTCAGTTATATACGATGGCCAATTTTGAAAGTTTCCTCCCGTCGATGGAAGATTTAGCAAAAGCTTATGCACGTAAAATGATCGATGAACAGGTCATTTTTCAAGAACTTTTGGTTCGAGATGAAACAAGTAGAGATTATGTATCAGAATTAACTAATCCCAAAGATCATTTTTTAGAAAATTATCCTGATATGATTCCTATTAAAGATCGGGTGGTTCAAAGAATATTAGAAATTGAACTAAAAAGAGGGGATCTCCCTACAGAAGTAACTACCGTGGCTATGGGAATTGAACGCCATGAAGGCATTGGTTCCTTTGTTCAAATCCTATTAGGCCATGATAAAGAATCGTTCGTACGCGGCTATATTTATGGTTATGGCAGCGATCTCACTAAAAAAGAAGTGTTCTCCCACTTATTAAAAACAAGTTATCCAAAAGATGGAGACAGCGACGCACAACTAAAGCATCTTTTAAAGGGAAAGGCATTAGCGGATAAAAGATTATTAGAGGCAGCGATGTATGCCCCGCAATGGCTAGGCATTGTTTCAAAGCACTTAAATTGGAATGGTTTGAGGAGTGCCGCCTGGTATTTCCATGCCCATATCAATGAGACATTTTCCGAGGAAAAAGAAACCATTGTCGCGCATTATTCGCCCATCTCACCACAGGAATTTCAAGATGGTGCTTTTGACATCAGGTGGTTTAAAGAGTCTTACGAACAGTTGGGTGAGGAACGGTTTCAAATTCTCTATCAATGTGCCAAATACATTTCGGCAGGTGCGAATCATCGCAGATCACAGCTGTTTGCGGATGCGGTCTTGGGGAAATTAGCGCTTGAAAATACTAAAAACCTAGTTCAGGAAAAAAGAACAAAGGATCAAGTATTATGTTACAGTTTGATTCCAGTGAAAAATGAACAAGATGTTCTCGAACGGTATGTATTCTTACAAAGATTTTTACAGGAAAGTAAGAAGTTTGGGGCCCAGCGCCGGGCCAGTGAATCAAAAACAGTCACGATTGCCCTTGATAACCTCGCCAGAAATGCAGGTTATAAGGATGTAACTAGGTTAAAGTGGGCAATGGAAGCGAAAAAAATGGAAGAGATTGCACCATTTCTTGAGCCAAAAGTGATGGATGATCTGACTGTACAGCTCGTGATTGATGCCAATGGGCGAGGAGATATCAAAGCAGTAAAAGGGGATAAAGCACTAAAAACTCTCCCAGCCAAGTACAATAAACATGATTATATTGTTGTCTTAAAAGGGATCAAATCAGATTTAAGGGAGCAATACAAACGAGCAATGGAAGAGTTGGAACGTTCGATGGAGCTTGGAAATAGTTTTCTTTTAAGTGAAGTTTATACTATGATGAAAAATCCGGTGTTGACGCCACTGATGACATCATTGGTATTAAAAGTAGGGAACTATTTAGGCTTTTTTGAAGACGGTTCTCTATATGGTGTTGGGGCGGTTGACAAGTATTCCATTCAGGCCACTGATGAAATTTTCATCGCTCACCCGGTCCATCTCTTTGAGAGTGGGCAATGGAGTGAATTCCAACGGGATTTATTCGCTCGGAAGGTGAAACAGCCTTTCAAGCAAGTGTTTCGAGAACTATATTTACCAAATCAGGATGAACTTGCAGCGGGAACAGGGACACGAAGATACGCGGGTCACCAAATCCAGCCGCAAAAAACAGTTGCCATATTAAAAAGTCGCTTGTGGACGACGAGCTATGAAACGGGACTTCAAAAAGTCTACTACAAGGAAAATATTATCGTGCAACTAAATGCTTTAGCCGATTGGTTCTCGCCATCGGATGTTGAGTGTCCAACCTTGGAAACAATCGAATTTTTCGACCGTCTTACCTATCAACCTCTAGAAATTAAAAGTATTCCGAAGGTGATCTTCTCGGAAACGATGCGAGACATTGATTTGGTTGTCAGTATCGCCCATGTCGGCGGGGTGGACCCAGAGGCGAGCCTAACAACGATTGAAATGAGAAAAGTAATAGTAGCGGAATCGGTTCGATTAATGAGATTGGAAAATGTAAGGATCGAGGGCAATTTTGCGCAGATTAACGGAAGTCTAGGGGATTATAGTGTTCACCTGGGAAGTGCCAATGTGTATAAACAGGCTACAGGTGCCATTTATATCGTTCCGTCCATTCACAGCAGCGTGGTCGAATCTTCCTGCCATTCATGGACGAGGACCCAAAAACAGCAGAAATTGTTTCAAAAGTCCTTTTGCTCGCGGAAGATAAGAAAATCAAAGATCCATTTATTTTAGCACAGATAAGAAACTAGTAACTTATGATCAAATGCAAAAGACCGCGGCTTCAATGGCAGCGGTCTTAGCCTATTTATAAAAAAGATCGATACACGGGTCTTGTGATAAGGTTCATGAGGTATGCTGAGATCCGCGGATTGGGCTTTCTTTTTTTATTTAAGAAAGTAATGATTGTGTCTGCCTTCTTGATGCCTACTCCATGACCGTAGTATTGGTCATCCGCCATAAAAATCACATTCTCAGCACGCCAATGCGACTCGTTCGGGTTAAAATCAGGATTGTTGAAATGCAAGATGTCACCAGGTATGAAATCATCCCCATATTTTTGCCAAATCTTCAGGTCGTTATCAAATTGCCAATCCATTAATAAAAGCCGGTTAAAAAGTAGATCAAACCTTGTGCTTCCAATCGAATATAGGGTAGCAAGATATAAGACAATCGCGATTCCTGTTGAACAATCAAAGGCATAAAGGGCTCCATTTTTTATAACATCAAGAATGGCGACGCTGGGCCTTACATTTGGTTTCAAGAGAAAGCCGCCATTACTTAGACGATCCCAATACCTTTTATTGCAAAAGGCATAAGTAAAGGTTGTAAACTGTACCTTACTTTTATTAAGCTCTCGGGCAGCTTGCAGCGTCTTGGTTCGAAACAGCAGCTCAAATTTGAATTGACTTAAAGTTTGATATTGATAAATTTCCGTATATTTCTCCATTTTAGTAACGATGTCTTTCTGTTCTTTCGTTGTAAGGGTATGACTAAGATCATCCACGTGAATCGTTTGCTGATTTATTTTAATCATTTTCCCACCTGCTTCCCTAATCCACTCCTTCTAAAAAAATATGAAACTTTTAAACTAATAGTTCCAATTATCTGCTAGTTTTTTATTTTTCATAAATCTAACGTACATTAAGAAGAAGACGATTGCGCTGATGAATCTTAGGATGGATATGATGTTCATTGATTTTTGTATGCCGGTTACTTCGAGAAGCCAAATGCCGATTTGCGGCGCGATGAAGGCAACAAAGGATAATAGGACATTATAGGTTGTGATGCAATACGTTCTTTTTTCCTTTGGAGATTGCTCCAACAACAGGTTGAACAATAACAGCATGGTACCTGAAAGAAAGAACCCAGAAGTCATCGAGACAAAGGTTAAATAGATTAGATTAGTGGACAAAACGGTCAAAAACGGTGCAATTGCCATTCCAGCAGCAACCCAAACGAGCACTAAGGTATTGGATTTTTTTTCAGCCCATCTTTTCCATAATGGGAAGGTAAATATCTGCACTAATTGATTCGCTACTGAAAATATACTAATCCAAAGAATCGTTGCATGAGCATATTTCACATTATAAATATTGAATAATCCCCATGCCATTTGCCATGAGAAATTAAAACATAAGGCAGTGATCAGAAACCATCTGTATCCGTTATCCTTAAAAATTGACCAATCCATAGACGAATTCTTTTGCTCCTGCTTCTTGTTCGTCTTCGGTTGTACCGTTTCCTTGTGCCTCATTAAGAAAAATACTTCTAGTAATCCAAATAGAAAGGCCATGAGAAATAAAAGCTGGTAGGCGACCGCATGGTTGGTTTGGTTTTTCATAACGATCCCAATGATCAAAGTTGTGATCATGCCTACAATGGTTAACAGTCGATTTCTATCACTGAAAAACGCTCCTCTTCGGTCTTCGGTTATCATTCCACTAATAAGCGTTTGCCAGCCGATATTTGATATCGTTCCGGGTACATTCATTAAAGCCACTATGATCAAAAACGCCCATGCTTGATAATCCGAACGAAAAAAAAGGACTCCAGCTAAAAAAACAAATAAGATTCTTGCCCATAAAACAGACATGGCAACGGTCTTCTTTTGCTGCTCTAAACGATTCAACATGATAGCAGCTGGAATTGTCATAATCAGTGCAACTAATGGCGGAAGCGAGCTGATCAAACCGACTTGATAGTTGTTTGCGCCGAGAATGGAAATAGCGAAAATAGGAAAAAAATTACTGGCAAGGTTCACAGCTATGGTAGACACCATCCCATGATAGATACTTACTTTTTCGTTGTATGTGCGCATGTTCATCCACCATCTTCATAAAAATTCTATAGCTATTATACAACAAGAATACTTGATTTTTTCAAAATTATTTTAAAATAACTAAGCGATGGATCATTTATGAAAGTGTTTTGTGATAGTCTTAGAAATATTCCGTCTGGATTGTAGTATTTCTGCCTATTCATGATAAAAAGACAATAGTATTTCTACAATATTTTTACAAAAGAAATAATAAATTCCTCAGATATATTTGCATTATTCGGGACCATCTGTTATAGTTAAGAAGAATTATTTTTGTTAGTCGGTAAGGATGAAAAAAGGGAATACTGCTTTTTGTCTAAAAGATCGAACTGAGCAAGGATAGTAATTTTATGTGTGCAAAGCACACAGCAGGAGGAAACACAAATGGAACAAGGTAAAGTAAAATGGTTTAATGCAGAAAAAGGTTTTGGATTCATCGAGCGCGAAGCTGGAGACGACGTATTCGTACACTTCTCTGCTATCCAAGGCGAAGGTTTCAAATCTTTAGACGAAGGTCAAGCAGTGACTTTTGAAGTTGAACAAGGTCAACGTGGACCACAAGCAACTAACGTTCGTAAAGCATAATCTAAACCACATAAATGTGAATGAAAAGGCTCTCTTGTAGAGCCTTTTTTTAATTTCAAACAATTTATACACAAATACATAAAAATACCGCGGGGAGAAGAGGAAAAGCTCTTTCCCTTTTTTATTGGCAGAAGTTGAAATATAATGAAATCACATACATAGTGGAAGGAAGTGTTAGGATGATCATCCAGCGTCCTCAATTAGAGCAGTCCGAATTGACGAAGTATATTCCGCCCAAAGGTGAATATGAAACATTCCGTGATATGGACCATTACAAAGAGAAACTCAAGGAATGGGGTTTATCCTCAGCGAGAGAAGCGAAAAAAGAATTCTGGTACAAGGATCGAAACTATCAGCGCCAAGTAACTATTAAAGGGTATGAAACTTACGGGAGCGCATTGGATATTAATACGCTTGTGATTGAATTCCAAGACGGAAATCTCACCTGTATCCATCCAGCCTATTTAAAAGAAATGCAGCAATCGAGCTTTGGAAAAGAAAGCTTGTTAACATTTGATGAAAAAGAAACGGTTGCACCCGATCTTGTGACTGTGGACGAAAGTGAACCAATAATTGCAAAGGCAATCACAGAACCAGCCGAAAAACCTGCAAAAAAAGAAGCAACTAAGCCACCAAAAGCAAAGGAACCGAAACCTAAAAAGGAGAAGGCTCCAAAACTCGAACTTCCAGTTGACAAGGTCCATTTTACTGCCAATGTAAAACAGTTCGCGCTCGTTTACAATCCGTTTAATGAGGAAAATGATGAAGTTGTTGTCTTAGAAAATGTTCAGATTGTCAACGAGGAAAATCCACTAGAAATCGGTCTAGCTTGGTGCAGCCATAGCAAGACACTCAAAAAGTTTGAATTGGCAATAGGGGATGCACTTGAATTCGATGGTAAAGTTGCTGCTAAGAAACTTGGAAAAGGAAAAGATGTAGACGAAGAATTCTTAGTAGATGTCCCAGTCTTGTATAAAATCAATAACCCATCAAAAATCGTTAAAAAATAGGACGCTCTTATAGAGGTCCTATTTTTGTAATATCCGCCGTGTTGATTTAAGGAAAATAAATCTCCAATCGATCCTCGCCCTTATTTAATATATAGTAATTTTGAAAATCAATGTTTTTCGCACAGGTGTCATATTTTTTCAATAATATGGTTATGTAATTCCCATCCCTCTTCATAAATATCAGCTGTTCATTTAATAACTGGATAGAATCAAATTGGAATCCGTCCCTCTTCCATAAAAAATCCTCATCATTATAGTAGTTAAGAATTACTTGACGATTGTGATAGCATTCAAAATCAGCTACATCCTTCATTTGTATTTCCATATCAAATATCACCGATCCCTTTGCATATATTTTAGAAAAATATAAGGTTCGAGGTGGTGATTGGAATCACATCCTGATAGAAAAATGAAACCATAGATGATACGATGGAGGAATGACAAACATGTAAAAGGAAGAGGCACCTGTATGATCGCACTGATTATTGTTTTAGGATTAATTGGAATCACCTATTTTTTCCTAAGGTATTATCCCCCGTTTGGCAAAAAGGCTTCGAAGGAGAGGCTTAGGAAATATGAGCAATCCGAAAACTTCTCTCATCAAAGGAAATTCGTCAACCGAGTTCCAACAATAATGGAAAATGGCTTTAAAGAAACGGTTTCGATATTAATTGATTTCATCAAAGGTCATCCCAATGGAAGACCTAAAAATGCCATCCGAATGGAAAAATTAAAACTTTCGGATCGACAGGATGATACACAACCAAAAATCACCTGGTTTGGGCACTCAGCTCTACTTTTAGAATTGGATGAAAAAAGAATACTATTAGATCCGATGTTTGGCGGAGCACCTACACCATTTCCAATCTTCGGCATAAAGCGCTATAGCAAAAGACTCCCATTTATCATTGAAGATCTTCCAACGATTGATATAGTCATCATCAGTCACGACCATTATGATCATTTGGATTATGGATCGATTAGAAAAATAAAGGAAAAGGTCAAACAATTTATTGTCCCGTTAGGTGTGGGGAGCCACTTAGAGAAATGGGGAGTGAGTCCAGAAATCATAATAGAGCTAGATTGGTGGGATGAGCTTCATCATGAAGGACTTAAGATTTCTTCCACACCAGCAAGGCATTTTTCAGGCAGAAGCCTAACAGACCGCGATGCGACCCTTTGGTGTTCATGGGTAATAAAGGGGAAGGATACTAATATCTTTTTTAGTGGGGACAGCGGGTATGGGCCACATTTTAAAGAGATTGGTGCTAAATACGGTCCCTTTGATCTGACACTAATGGAATGCGGTCAATACGACAGGCGTTGGGCGGCAATTCATATGACGCCAGAAGAAACCGTCCAAGCACATCTCGATGTGAAGGGGATAATAATGATACCAATTCATTGGGGAGCCTTTACACTAGCCTTACATGACTGGACGGATCCAATCGATAGAGTAACGAACGCGGCCAAAACACAAAATCTTGCTATTTCCACGCCGAAAATCGGTGAAACGGTTTATATTGGTTCGGAAGATTACCCAAATAAAGTTTGGTGGAAATAGAGTGACAAAAGCAATGAACGCTGGATAAGGAATATGTTTACGATGATTATAATAGGTAAAATACAAACCCAGATATAGTCGACATGGCAAATACAGATAAGACAAAGGTAAAAACCAGCTGTTTTTTAAAGATTGATTTTAATCGGATCACTTCTTGCAAGCTAGCACCTGCCGAACTCTAAGGCAAACATTTCTAAGGTTCTTAAATTAATGGAGGAATAATAATCCAATATAGAGTATAATGAAGTTTCGGATTTTTATTTCTCAAGGAGAACCTGTATATGAATCAAACCTATACGTTAAAGGAAAAGACAAAGCAAATTTTTATTTTGTTGATTCCTATCTTAATTACACAGCTTGGCATGTTTTCAATGGTGTTTTTTAATACGATTATGTCAGGTAAGTACCATTCCACCGCTCTAGCCGGAGTAGCGATAGGTTCATCGATTTGGAGTCCAATTTTTACGGGGATCAGCGGAATTCTTCTTGCGGTTTCACCAATTGCCGCTCAACGCTTTGGTGAAAAGAAGAGCAACGAAGTGGCATCTGTGGTGAAACATGGAATATATCTTTCCATTTTAATTGCACTCGTTGTCATTATCCTGGGATTCTTTTTGTTAGACCCGATCCTAGATTTAATGAAACTTGATTCCGGTGTGCATAACACGGCCTTTCATTATCTAGTCGGACTCAGCTATGGAATTCTTCCGCTATTTATTTTTAATGTACTTCGATCATTTATTTATGCACTTGGTAAAACTAGGGTTATTATGGTGATCATGCTTTTGTCGTTACCGTTCAATTTCTTTTTGAACTATGTGCTCATTTTTGGAAACTTGGGTTTCCCAGAGCTTGGTGGTGCAGGGGCAGGCTATGCAACATCGATTACGTATTGGGGGATTATGGGGATGACGGTGTTTATCGTTAAAACCCAAGAACCTTTCTCTACGTACTCCGTTTTCGCTGATTTAAAAGAATTTTCTTGGGATAAATGTAAAGAGATATTAAAGATTGGTGTGCCGATGGGACTCTCTACATTCTTTGAAACCAGTATGTTTGCGGTGGTTACCATCTTACTAAGTAAATTTAATGTCACCACTATTGCTGCCTATCAATCTGCTTTAAATATCGTCTCTTTTCTATACATGATTCCGATTAGTATTTCGACGGCACAGACGGTCCTTGTCGGCTATGAAGTAGGGGCCAGGCGCTATAAAGATGCGAAACAGTATAGCTGGTTAGGAGTTTATATTTCCATCTTGATTGCCATTGTGACTGGAGTATTAGTAGTGATTTTTCGTTATCAAGTTGCCGGTTTTTACTCGAATGAAACAGCAGTCATTAATTTAACCGCCAATTTCTTAATCTTTGCGCTGTTTTTCCAAATTTGTGATGCGATTCAGGCCACTGCGCAAGCAGCCTTAAGAGGATATAAAGACGTCAACCTTGCCTTTATCATGACACTCATAGCCTATTGGCTCATCTGTCTTCCATCAGGATATCTACTCGCACATTATACGAGTTTAGGAGCAAGAGGCTACTGGATCGGACTAACCATCGGCCTGCTCGCAGCCGGAATAGCCCTATCCATCAGACTCATATACATCCAAAAGCGGAAATTCGACAGTAGAGCGGTTTAAAGGACTCATTTATTGGTGTCATTATTGGTGTCTTTTTTTGGTGTCAGGCACCACGGAAAGACAGTATTTGGATTTTGTCCGTATGGAGTGGACACTTTGATATTGTTGGAAACAAAAAGGGTTAAGTAGATTAGCTACGTGCCCTTTTTTGTTCATTTTCACATTTTAGGGTCAAGTAGAGCACGTCTACGTGCCCGTAATTGTATAACTCCACCGATTAGAGTCACGTAGAAAATTTAATAAATAATTGGCTTACTAAATCTTCCAATGGTAAAATATAGATGATGGTATGTTTCAAATCTGCAGGTGAGGTGACCCTTTATGGGAAGGGAAGTACACTTTAAAGAGGAAGAATTCGTACTGAAGTTAACTGGGCTTTTAAGCATTTTTGCATTAAAGTGGCAGTTGAAAATTCCTTACAAAGCGATAAAAAGTGTTTATATTGATGACTTTGATCCTCCAATGTGGATGCTCCGCATGCCTGGAACCGCCATTGCACCACTCAACATTTACGAAGGCAGCTTTAAGTTTGGTAATGAATGGTACTTCCTTTCATGTGAACATAAAGTACCACTTGTACATTTTGAATTAGAAGATTTCGGAAAATATAAATATGTCATTTTTGAAATTGAAAACCCAAGATCTGTGTTGATTGAATTAAGAATGAAATTAAGAGAGTTGGAAGAGTGAATAATGCACATAAAAAAGAAAAAAATGTAATGATGATTGCCTCATTACATTTTTTTTATTTTTACTTACGTTTTTTAACTAATCTACTAACAATATAAATACCGCCAATTATAGCAAATAAATTTAATGGATCCCCAAGGTTAATATTCAAAGTAAAATTATTAGTTACCCTGACATCATTTTTATTGTTATTCGAACCTAGTTGATTATTAATTTCCTTCAATTCCTTCAAAAAAAATCACCCCACTAATAAATATAGTATAATTATATTCACAAAAAATTCCAACTTTAAAAGGCTAGGTGTGAATACACTAGTAATCTACAAAAATAATGACGCCATTCTATTAAGAATGGCGCCTGAAAATATTAATATAATTTTTTTAAGTTAAATAGTTTAGAGAATAAAGTTTGATTTTTATCAGTTACCTTTAATTCTTCCATGATTAATTTTTCTTGATTGGTTGTAATCCAATTCTGTAATTCTTGTTTATCTTTACAAAGCGTATAATATGTTTCCCCACCTTTACCAAGTGCGTTGACAACATATCTACAAGTGTTCGCCATAATGTCCACCTTTAAAAATAAATTATTGTTTTCTATATGGATTATATCAGGCTTATAAAAATAGTCCATCATTATTTTTCAGCAAAAACAGGCAAATAAGGCCGTTTACATCGAATGTAATATCTAATTTCGATTAATGAGTGGATATTGTGTATAATACATTCATAATAGTGATTGGTTAAATGGAGTTGAAGATATGATTACAATAGCGGATATAGCAAAACTGTCGGGTGTTGCAAAGAGTACGGTTTCTCGTTACTTAAACGGGGGATCTGTGGGTGAAAAAACCAGTAAAAAAATTGAAAGTATCATTAAAGAAACGGGATATACACCTAATAAATTTGCCCAAAGCCTAAAAGCCAAGAAGACAAATATTATTGGCACGATTGTACCAAGGTTAGATTCATTCGCCACATCTCAAACACTGATTGGGATGGATGACCAGCTAAGGGAACAAGGATATCAATTAGTTATATCCAACTCTAGTCAGGATCTCAATCGAGAAATTGAAAACATATATAGTTTGGCCAAACAAAAGGTAGCAGGAATAATTCTTCTTGCAACCGAAATCACCGAAAGGCATATTGAAGCCTTTGATAATATTCAGGTACCCATCATATTAGTGGGGCAGGAGCATACTGATTTTCACAGCGTGATCCACGATGATTATCAAGCTGCATACGAGTTAGGTCAATATATTCTGGAAAAAGGACATAGAAGAATTGCCTACTTGGGTGTTACAGAGAGGGATATAGCTGTAGGTGTCAAACGAAAAGCCGGGTTCATGAAGGCAGTTTTAGAACAACCTGGGTGTGAAGTTCAGTATTTTGAAACAATCTTTAAAATTGAAGATGCAATAAAAAATGTCCCCAATATTATTAAAGGCTTCCATCCTACAATTATTGCATGTGCAACCGATAATATCGCTTTAGGTGCTTTAAAAGCAGCAAATATGGAGGGGCTAACGGTGCCTGACCAGCTTTCCATTACTGGATTTGGCGGCTATGATATCACGAAAATCACATTTCCGGGCATCACAACAGCTAAGTTTTTCTATAAAGAGGCAGGACATGTAGCCGCAATGAATATCGTTAAATTGGTTAATGAGGAACAAATAGAAAAAACAACACTTTCAAAATTTAAAATAATGGAGCAAGAAAGCGTTGACAAGGTAATCTATTAGTCTTATAATCTAGTTGAAACCGGTTCCAATATAATATATTAATTTTTGGAACCGGTTCCGTCAAAAGCATCTTGGAACTCGTTCCTTTAAATGATTTTTTTTGAATAATTTCGGAACCGGTTCCACAATTTAACTGATAGGATAGGGTGATTGTTGATGAATTACAAAAAGATTGCTGAAGAGATACTTATTGCAATTGGTGGTAAGGAAAATGTATCGGCAGCAGCACACTGTGCAACAAGATTAAGAATGGTTTTAAACGAAGATGAAGACATTGATAAAGCTAAATTAGAAGAAATGGATGTTGTTAAAGGAACTTTTTCTACTGGTGGTCAATTCCAAATTATCTTGGGGTCAGGAACAGTAAATGAAGTATACAAGGAACTCGCTAAACTAACAGGATTATCTGAAATGTCTACTAAGGAAGTTTCCAAAGCAGGATCAAAGAAGTTAAATCCAATCCAACAATTTGTCAAAATGCTATCGGATATCTTTGTTCCAATTATTCCAGCCATCGTTGCCGGCGGTTTATTAATGGGGATCAATAATCTCTTAACTGCTAAGGATTTCTTTATTGCAGGAAAGTCATTAATCGAAGCTTATCCAAATATCGCCGATTTGGCAGGACTTATTAACACGTTTGCTAATGCAGCCTTTGTATTTCTGCCTATATTAATTGGCTTCTCCGCAACACAGCGGTTTGGTGGTAACCCATATCTTGGAGCCGCACTTGGAATGCTCATGGTCCATCCCGATTTATTAAATGGTTACGGGTATGCAGATGCGGTGGCTAAAGGGGAAGTTCCAATTTGGAAGATTTTAAACTTTGAGATCGAAAAAGTGGGTTATCAGGGTTCTGTTCTTCCTGTCCTAGTTTCATCTTTTGTTTTAGCAAAAATTGAAACATTTTTACGAAGAAGAGTCCCTTCTTTCCTTGATAACTTAGTTACACCATTATTATCTATTTTTATCACAGGAATTCTTACGTTTACATTAATCGGACCGATCACACGTGGAGCGGGTAACTTGTTAACAGACGGTTTAGTTTGGTTATATGACACAACTGGTTTTATTGGCGGAATTTTATTTGGACTTGTTTATGCTCCAATCGTCATCACTGGTATGCATCACAGCTTTATCGCCATTGAAACGCAGCTTTTGGCTGATATTGCAAAAACTGGCGGTTCATTCATTTTTCCAATCGCTGCCATGTCTAACGTGGGTCAAGGTGCGGCAACGCTGGCAGTCCTTGCACTGACTAAGGATGCGAAAGTAAAAGGAGTAGCTTCTGCTGCAGGTATTTCAGCACTTCTTGGTATTACCGAACCAGCCATGTTCGGGGTTAACCTTAAGTTAAAATATCCGTTTATTGGTGCAATCGTAGGTTCTGCCGTAGGTTCCGGCTTTGTTACCTTGTTTAAAGTGCAAGCTATTGCCATGGGGGCTGCTGGTTTACCAGGAATCATTTCTATAAAACCAGGAACAATTACTTTCTATATTATTGGCATGGCGATTTCTTTTGCTACGGCTTTCCTAGTTACTATTATTCTCGGGAAACGCGATGCGAAAAAGCAAGTATCAGCCAAATAGATATCTATAAAATCGGAAAGGGAATCATTAATGATTCTCTTCCATTTATTTAAGGAGTAGAAACATTATGGAGTGGACTAAGGAGAAAAGATACCGCCGAATTGAAGATGAAAGCCCTGAAGCAATGCAGGAATTAATGAAAAAGGTAAATGCTTGCCCTTGGAGGCAATCGTTTCATATACAGCCTAATACAGGTTTACTAAATGATCCAAATGGCTTTGCTTTTTATAATGGTTACTATCATTTATTTTATCAATGGTTTCCATTAGGACCTGTCCATGGGTTGAAATATTGGTACCATGTGAAATCAAAGGATCTAGTGCATTGGGAAGACGAAGGAATAGGCATTGCACCGGGGGATTTTTTAGATAGCCATGGAGCATATTCAGGCAGTGCAATTGAACAGGATGGAAATTTATTTTTGATGTATACAGGGAATACACGCGATGAAAATTGGCAGAGGCATCCATATCAATGTTTGGCTGTTATGAATGAACAAGGAGATATTGAAAAAGAGAACTTGCCAGTAATTTCAACTGTACCAAGTGGTTATACTGAACATTTTCGTGATCCAAAGGTGTGGAAGTCTGAGGATGGCCAATATTATACAGTTATTGGTGCACAACGTGATAATTTAACCGGTACTGCTGTCCTTTATCGTTCGTCCAATTTAAAACAATGGAACTTTGAAGGAGAATTAGAAACGGAGCTAAAGAATTTTGGTTATATGTGGGAATGCCCGGATTATTTTGAACTCGCCCATCAAGGCATTTTTGTATTTTCTCCTCAAGGGCTCGAACCCCATGGTGATGATTTCCACAACATTTATCAATCAGGGTATATTCTGGGAAAGAAGCTAGACCTGCCGAATAGAAATTTCGGCCACGGTGATTTTCGTGAGCTTGACCGCGGCTTTGATTTTTATGCCCCGCAAACGACACTTGGACCGGATGGGAGAAGAATTCTCATTGGCTGGATGGGATTACCGGAAATAGAATATCCAACGGATCCTAACGGCTGGGCTCATTGTTTAACAATTCCTCGCGAACTAAAGGTGAAAAATGATAAATTAATCCAACAGCCAATAGAAGAAATGAAACTGCTTCGAAAAGTTGAACAAAAAATTACGGACTTTATTGAGAATGATGTGAAAAGCTTCCCAGGTATGAATGGTACAACCTTTGAATTGTATTGTGAAATGTCTGATATTTTTGCAGAAGAATGTGGAATCGAGTTTCGGGCGAATGATACGAAAAAAACCGTAATTAAATATCATCTTGCCGAACAAAAGGTGATTTTGGATCGCAGTTATTCTGGTGAGGAAGTTGGGATTTCTTACGGGACAAAAAGAGCATGTCACCTTAATAGCACTAAGATTTCGATTCATATGTTCGTAGATACCTCTTCTGTTGAGATATTTATTAATGATGGGGAAGAAGTCTTTACAGCACGGATTTTCCCAGAGTCAGATTGTGACCAAATTAGGTTCTTTGCTTCAAAAGGCAGTGTTATGTTCAATATAAAGAAATGGGATTTAAAGAAGAAGTAGGTGTGAATTATTTCTTACATTGTTTATAGAAATAAACTAAAGCTGTTGAGTTAATCGACAGCTTTTTGTTAACTATTTAATTACATTATAATCATGTATAGAACCTCCAATTATATTTGAAAACTTCGAACTATCAATCAGGCCTAATTATAAAAGGAGCGTTTTCTAAAGTTTTTCTTTTGATTTCTAAAATGGTCAAGTTTATATTAAATAGCAACAACATAAAGTAACTCTAACAAAAGAAAATTTATTTCCCCCGTATCTTTTCAACCCTCTCGAAACGTTTAGAGTGTAGAGAGTGCAAAAGGAGTGAAAACATGTCACACAAACTTAGAGAAGCTAACTTAGCAAGGTCACAGAACGAAGATAGGTTCGAAAATGACTTTTGGATCGAAAATTATCCAAAACTTCTGCGATATTGTCACTTTATTGCCCACAATCGATGGGATGGAGACGAAATCGCACAGGAAACCTTTATTAAGGCCTTAAAATATGGCAATCACTCGCAAAAGCTTACCACTGCATTGCTAAATAAGATTGCCTATAATCATTGGATTGATATGCTTCGAAAAAGAAAAAATGAAACGGTTGAGGCAGATTCCGATTTTTCCACTCATTCTTTAACATATCAACTTGATAACACAAGGGAATCGGTTGATATACTCCTGAAGAATTTCACCCCAAACCAAGCTATTATCTTTTTGTTAAAAGAGGGGTTTCAATATCAGCTGAAGGAAATCGCCTCGATGTTAGATTCTACAGAAATGTCTGTGAAGTCCAATCTTCATCGTGCGAAAAAGCGACTCGAAAAAGCAAACGAAGAGAAGCAAGTTCAATCAGTTGACTTGTTTTGGGAGGAGGAAGAACGGGAGCAGCTATCGGACCTATTTTATGAAGCATTAAAAAATCAAGATCCAACCATCCTTATTCAAGCACTTCCATTACGAACAAGTATTAATAAAGTTCCTAAGATGATGACAGGAAAATTACGTTTCAAACCAAATTACACTCCTTCAAGCACTCTCTGGATGGCTGCATAGCCAAATTGCTTTCAAGGAGGGATTGGGATGAGTACCATTCCATATGTAATTGAACAATCTAATCGTGGAGAACGTTCTTATGATATCTATTCACGACTGTTAAAGGATCGAATTATTATCATTGGTGATGAAATAAATGAACACACGGCCAATAGTGTTGTTGCCCAATTATTATTTTTAGCAGCAGACGCACCAGATAAAGAAATTTCGCTCTATATCAACAGCCCAGGAGGTTTGACGACAGCTGGTTTTGCCATTTTTGACACGATGCAATACATTAAGCCAGATGTTAGGACGATATGCACAGGGATGGCTGCATCATTTGGGGCGATGTTACTGCTTGCTGGGAAAAAGGGAAAACGGTACGCACTGCCAAATAGTGAAATTATGATTCATCAGCCGTTAGGTGGAGCAAAAGGGCAGGCAACGGAAATCGAGATTTCTGCACGAAGAATCTTAAAGCTAAGAGAGCATATCAATAAAATTATTTCAGAACGGACCGGCCAACCGCTTGAAAAGGTAGCTAAGGATACGGACCGAGATTACTTCATGAGTGCCGAGGAAGCAAAAGAGTATGGGATTATCGACGAGATTCTCTACCCAAAATGAGTTTTTATGGAAGAGATATAATGTATTAAAAAATGCGACCGATAGAAGCTGTACTAGTCTACACTTATTCTAGGGGTGCGCATTTGACATTTTAGAGAATCAAATTAGCAGGTTACCTGTGTCAGGTCAAATTCAAAATCAAGTTGGGTACAATCGTTGAAGAAAGCTGCCATTGGCAGCTTTTTTATGATTGGATATGGAAATATTAAAAAATATACTAGAACTATTCCTGCTAATAGTTTAATATATTTTCCAATATAGAAACTAGGGGGATTTTTTATGGATATAAAAATAGATAATTTAACGGGAGCAGAAGTGGCTGAATTGGTGGGGGAGCATCTTCATGGTATGAGACTGAATTCCCCGCCAGAAAGTATCCATGCATTAAATCTTGATCAATTACGAAAACCAGAGATTACTTTCTGGAGTGCATGGGAAGGAAGTGAACTACTTGGATGCGGGGCTTTGAAAGAACTTGATGATCAACATGGAGAGATCAAATCCATGCGAACATCTTCCTCACATTTAAGAAAAGGTGTTGCCAAGCAACTTCTTAACCACATAATCGGAGAAGCCAAACAGCGTGGCTATCACAGGCTGAGCTTGGAAACAGGATCAATGGATGCTTTTGAACCAGCAAGAAGACTATATGCAAGTTTCGGGTTCCAGTTTTGTATGCCTTTTGCGGATTACATGGACGACCCAAATAGTGTATTTATGACAATGGATTTATAATTAAGTTTGGGAGGGATAGATGATGGAACACGAATTAAAAGAGGTCATCAAAAAGTGTGATATGGCAATTAAACAGGAAGATTTTGATACGCTGATGAATTACTATACCGATGATGCCATTCTTGTTGTAAAACCTGGAATGATTGCACGCGGAAAAGAGGAAATCAAAAAAGCATTTTTTGCGATTGCAAATTATTTCAATAATAGTGTTGTACCAACACAGGGTGAAATGATTATACTAGAAGCTGGAGACACGGCATTAGTCATTTCACAGACACTACTCGCTGCTGATAAAAAGGATTCGGAATATTCTATGGATAGAAAAGCGACCTATGTATTTAAGAAAAATTCACAAGGGGATTGGCTTTGTGCCATCGATAACTCTTATGGGACCGAATTAATCAATAATTAACTAGACGAAGGAATAAAAGGAGTTGGTTACCTACCATATGTAGATAATCAGCTCCTTTTTTCATAAGTGAAAATGTATTAAAATTATTATAGGATTAAACTTTTTGGGGGAATGAAATATGAGTGGAATTGCACAAACGCCTGAACCACCCTACTACGCAGTGATTTTTGCTTCACAGAGAACTAAAGGTGACAGTGGTTATGGAAAAATGGCAGATAAAATGGTAGAGTTAGCTTCTCAGCAAAAAGGATTCTTAGGTGTGGAAAGTGCAAGGGATGAAAAGTTAGGAATTACAGTTTCATATTGGGATTCATTAGAATCTATAAAAAACTGGAAGGAAAATTCTGCTCATAGAATAGCACAGGATAAAGGGAAAAAAGAATGGTACAAGAATTTTTCTCTCAGAGTATGCCGTGTAGAGAGACATAACTTTTTTGAAATGTGAGAATCCAAATTTTGAAGGTGGATTTGCAATAAATAAACTTTCTATTAAAAAAAGAGGTGAATAATTCACCTCCATATTGATTGTTTAAAATATCAGTCCTGTCTATGTGGATACATTTGATGCCATTGCTGCCAGGTACCATGAGGATGATGGTGATGCCATTGCTGCCAAGGTACCCAAGGATGTTGTTGTTGCCACTGATGATGAGTGCCATGAGGATAGTGATGATGCCACTGCTGCCAAGGCATATAAGGGTGTTGTTGGTGCCATTGTTGCCAACTACCGTGTGGATTTTGCTGATGCCACTGTTCCCAAGGCATAAATGAGGATTGTGATTGACCATGACCATGAGTCATTAAAATTCACCTTCTTTGCAAAAAATTAATTCTTTATAGCTTATGCGTTGTATATTTTGAAGGACATATTTCCACTAAATTTAGGCTAATTTACCAATAATTTACACTGTTGGATAATAAAAAAATCAACTGTGAATAAATTTCAAGGTTGTGAAAACAAAAATAAAAAGAACGCACATATTAGAGATGAAAATCTAACATGTACGTTCTTATTCTTGTTTACCGCTTTTTCTTTTTTGAATTATCTACAACAAGTTTATTTTTATTAACGACCTCTATGGAAACCTGAACATGAATATTAAGATCATCAATATTCTTAACACTTTCAACTTTTGCCTTTCGACCTTTAATTTTTAACTCTTCACCTTCGGTTGGAACACGATTAAGCAGCTGAGTTAATAAAACGTTATTTTTTTCAATAAAATGAACAGCAAACATTTTGGTCTCACCTATTTCTTATGGTATGTGATACATAAAAAATGCTCATATAAAATATATGAGTTAAATTTAGACCAAATTACTAATACAAAAAAAAATTGAAAAATGCTGTTTACCTCAATTTTAGCTGGGGGTAATAATCGTAACTTTTCAAAAGAAAAAAACTGTGTAGAATAAATATTGAGTATGTTTGATGGAAAATGAAAGATACATAATTCGTTCGGGGGCGATTACTCAAATTAGAGGAGTGGAATCCAAACAAAGGAAACCTAAGAAATGACCAGGTTTCAATAGTAAAAGTGGGAGCTGAAGAATCATATGAATGGGCACGAACCGTTGCCCTTGGTTTTTCGAGCGACCAGAACACAACGGAGGATTCAATCGAATCCGTAAGAGGTTTTTTAAATTTATCTCATTCAGCTGCTTTTTTACGACAAAACCGAATAACACATCCGCCAGGAATATGGAAAGAAACGGTTTTAAATTAGCTTATAACAAGGTAATTATGAAGAGTTCACTATTTAAGTAATCTTGTATAGAGAGGCAAAAGATTACTTCCAAGGCTTACAGCTAGTTTATTTGACTAATATCCTTTCATTGATTATTCGTACAAAACGAACTAAATAGGAATTTATAATATAATTCCCTTGATCATTTTTCACGATAAAGTATTTGTTACGCTCCATCATTTCAACTACTTCTTGTTCAACATCTTCTTTATTAACATCTAATTCTTTTATCATTTTTTCGGTTATTATCTCATGATCAAACGTATAGCAAACTGTAAATTCCTTCAATCTAATTTTCCTTTCTGTAATTAATTGTAGTTAATGAATAGAAAATTCCTTTTTTTTTCAAAAGTACTTCTGCAAAAAAGAAATCTACCCCTCGAATGAAGTGGGCAGAAGCCACACAAGGGGGTATCTTGTAATAGCTATTTCTTCTCCACTTTGACTAAACCTTTACCTAAATTATTCTTATCAAAATAGCATATGACCACATCATGAACGCGTATCTTATCACCTGAAAGGATGTTCTTTGAAGAAAAGATGATATCTGTTCCGTCATCACTTTTTCCGTAGTATTGCTTCCCTTTGATTTTACTAATCTTGTATTCTACCGTGGTGTACTCAGAGGAACCATTGTTTTTAGTTATAGTATTGTTAACAGGAGCAGAAGTATGATCTTTTACTAATACTAATGCTATTAAAATTGATGAGAGCACCAAAAGGATGATCACTCTTTTAATCATTGTACTCTACCTCCTTCTATGTATTTTAAGAGAAATGTTAGGAATGTAAATCCTTCTATTTTCCTTAGTCTTTATACCTATTTCTTGATTCAACCAATTTTAGTTTAGTGAGAAAATGTGATTTTGTTGATAAAATTTCACAAGTTATTCACATTCATACCTTGTTAATATCTTAAAGGTATTCTAATCTTATTATATAAAAGTAATTTCTACAAATCTTGAAGGAGGTGCACAATTGTTACCTATTGAACGTCGACAGCAACTATTAACTTGGTTAAATAATGAAGGAACCCTATCGATTACAGAAATTAGCAATCGTTTACAAGTTTCTGAAATGACCGTTTATCGAGATATAAAGCCATTAATAGAGGACAAAAAGGTCATTAAAACTTCAGGTGGAATCTGCTTAACACAAGAAACTACCATTTCTTCAAGCGCATGTAAATATTGCTTGAAGGAATCAAATAATCGCCACCCAGTTCAAATTATAACCCACGAGTTAAGGGTAGAGCACCTTTGCTGTCCTCATTGTGGCTTATTACGATATAAGGACATAGAAAAAGATGTTTCTCAAATCATTTGTCGCGATTTCCTTCAGGATACGACCATTAGTGCAAAAATGGCGTATTTCTTACTTGACGCAGATTTTAATTTGAATTGCTGCCAGCCACAAGTATTAGCTTTTGATTCATTCAAACATGCCGATCAATTTCAAAAAGGCTTTGGTGGCATAGTTCTTCGATTCGAAGAAGCCATCATAGAAATACAAAAAAGAATGAATGGTCAAAGTGGATGTGGATGTAATAAAAGAGAATGATTTGTAGAATGAAAGTAAGTGGGTAGATTTTACTATTGTTTGCAGTAAAAAATAAACATAGAGGAGCAAAAAGGATGAAACGTACATTGAAAAAGATTTCTAAAGTGTTTTTACCAACAGTATTAGGTTTATTATTATTCTCAAGTGTGGCAAGTGCCCATGTGACAGTAGTACCGAAAACGTCGACAACAGGTGCATGGGAAACATATACAGTTAAAGTTCCCGTTGAAAAGGATATAGCTACGACAAAATTCACGTTAAAAGCACCAGCTGGAGTTGAAATTAAGTCTTATCAGCCAGTCCCTGGATGGAAATATTCCGATGAAAAAGATGCGAAAGGTATAGTAAAATCATTTACTTTCGAAGCAACAGGTGATGGAATTTTACCAGGTCAATTCCAGCAATTTACGTTTGTTGGAAAAAATCCTGAAACGGCAACTAAAGCAGCTTGGGATGCTTTTCAATATTATAAAGATGGCAGCATAGTAGAATGGACAGGCGACGAAGGAGCAGATAGCCCTCATTCCATTACTGACATTGTTGCAGGAGCATCAACGGATGACCACAACGACAATGCTAAAATGGAAGAAACGAAAAAAGAAGAAACAAAAACAGTTGAAGCTAAAAAAACAGACTCTGATAACTCACTTCCGACCATCTTATCGGTTGTTGCAGCCTTGTTATCATTAGTGGCTCTCGTATTTGCCATTCGTAAAAAGTAATACTTATTAAAAAAATGACGATAAGCTTGGAATGATCCAAGCTCATCGTCATTTTTTATGGAAATAATAATTGAGGGCTATTATTTTACGAATAAAAAAGTCTGCGCGGGGTTACCTTAGATGCGGTAAACAGAATTACATAAATTTCAAATGTTGATCGCCATAAAATATCTTTAAAATATAATCCGCATCAGGTACATTCAATCTGTTAAAACCGATCAGAAATTCTTTATTGTCATACGGCACTTCTCTAAAAGCAACAGAAATATCTCCATGTTCACCAATCGTCACAACAGCGTAGGTGGCCAACGGCTTATAATTACAGCCCAAAGAGCTTGGGTTGAGATAGAGTCGCTCCATGGATTTAAAGTGATGGATCACGTGATGATGGCCAAAACAAATAATATCCGCATTAGATGTCTGGTAAAAGGCGTCAAGTTTCTCCTCGGTTGGCTTTTTATCCACGGAGATAAATTTATTTAGTTCACTCAAATGGTAGTGAACAAAAAACAATCTTTTACCATTGTAAATCGATTCTAACGTGACAGGAATCTCGGTTAAAAACGGAATAAACTTATGGTCTAGATGGGCTGCAATCCATTGATGATGTACCTTTTCACTACCCCTGCTATAAGGTTCTCTACCTGCAATAATATCCAAAATAGCTTCATCGTGGTTTCCCATTACAAACGAAATATCAGCACGTGAACTTAGGAGCTCAAGAACCTCATTCGTTTCATACCCAATCCCAATCAAATCTCCCAAACAATAGATATGCTCAGTCTTTTCGTCCTTGTCAATCTCATTCAAAACTGCCCTTAATGCCGAATAATTACCATGAATATCCGTTATGATTGCTATTTTCTTCTCCATTTTCTAATCTCCGTTTTTCCCATAGTTTACACATCTGCAAGTAATAAAATACAAATATTTGGAACATGGGACCTAAGGGGTCTTTGCTGTTTTCCTCATCCCGACTTTAAAAATCCATCTTAGAAGCGGTGGAACGGCAAAGTAAATAAAAAAGAGTCGGAAAAGTTGATAGCCGGTCACCATCGATAAATCGGCATGGACCTCATGAGCGAGAATTCCCATTTGATCCATTCCTCCAGGAGCCAAAGCTAAAAAACTGGTTGAATGGTTGATAGGGTAGTAAGCAACAAGTAATAAACTTAGCCCGCTGGAGACCAAAATCATTACCATCCCACTAAGGAGTGCAAGTGTAATAATTTTTGTTTTGTGCTCCAGTTTTTCAGGCTTTAATAGCAAACCAATGTACCCGCCAATCATAAATTGAGATACATCAAGAATCGAAGCTGGTAACGCCGGACCATGCAAGCCAGATAAATGGATGACCGCTGTTCCTAAAATTGGACCTAACAAATAGGGAGTAGGAAATTTGAATTTCCGAGCTAGAAATGCACAAACCACACAAATAACAACAAACCAAATGATGGTTGGAAAAAGTGGGATAGGGGAGACTGTACCACTATTAAACAAGTCCGAAGTTGTGTTTGTCGTATTTTTAAAAAGCGGACCTAATATAAGAAAAGGAACAAAGAAAATAATCATTATTAATCTAGCTACCTGAAGAAAGGTCACCGTAGTAATGTTAATTCCTTTCAATTCTTCGGCGAAAATAATCATTTGTGATAACCCACCCGGAATACTTCCAATCAACACGGTTGGATAATCTACACCAGTTAACTTAGAAACAACAAAAGCAATTCCAGCACAAAAACAAACAAGTAATACTGTCATCAGCAACATGGAAGGCAGTTTGGTCATTATTTCCAAAAGTGCTTCTTTTGTGAACGAGAGGCCAACCGAATATCCGACAATCACTAAACCTATGTCGCGAATGGAACTAGGCCAGTAAAATTGAACTTTTCTAAACCTTGAGCCAATTAATACAGCTGCCATCGGTCCTAGCAGCCATGGAATAGGTGTATGTAGTGCAACGAACGTAATTCCTCCTATTAAAGCGATTAACAATGAGACACAAAATCGAATCCTTTTGTCGTCATTTGCAAATTTGATCAAACAGAACCCTTCTATCTCTATAAATTAGTTGAATATTAACAACCTTGAAGCAAGGAAACACGATATTTATGTAATTCCGCGCTTAAACTATTTTATCATGGTGTGGAAATTTAATCTAAACTGGTGCAATTGAGTGAAGTAATTTTGGGAAAAATTACACATAATAATCGGGAAAGTTTACTTGGAAAATATAGCTGAAAAGGAGAGTAATATATGAAAGCACCATTTATTTTAGGACTGGGTATTACCTTCTTCTTATTAGTCCCACTTGGCATGTATACAAATATCTTCCCATTCTGTGCGATTGGCTTAACTGGTGCAGGTTTATCATTCATATTAATTAGTTTAAAAGTAAAAAATGTCTGGAAGGGATTTAACAGGGTACAAGAATTACCTTATATCGGTTCATCGGTCATGTGGATTTATCGCTTCGGGATTCTGGGACTTGGAGCTCTAGCCTTGTTCAGCGCTTCTGCGTATTGGGCAGATTCACCGGCTTACATAAAAAAGAATTACACAATATTAGAAGGGATTCCTTCAAAAATTGTTTATGAGAAACCTTCCAAGGGTGAAATCCAAGGAACTATTACTGTAATTATCCATAATAAACGCTTAAATATATCTCCAAATCCAAAATATCCAATCGAAAAAAATGTGGAAGGACGCCGTTTCCAGATTAACTACCTGCCAAACACCGAGTGGGTCATGGATTACAAAATCGAATAAAAATAGAAAAAAACTAGGAAGCTCCTTATGAGTTCCCTAGTTTTTTGTTTAATTAAGTAAATTAATTTACCTGACTCTGCAAAACTTCTTGTCGCTTCTCCACGATAATCAATCCACCCACTAACCCTAGAGAGGCGAATATGACAGGAATAATAAAACCATATTGGTATCCAACACTACTTGCAGATGCGTGGAAATGGTCTAACACTTTCCCAAAAATACTTGGCAAAAGAACAGCACTTAAAAAACCGCCCATATTAGCAAAGCCAGAAACAACCCCGACTTCTTTGATATCGAAGGATTTTCTAACAATCGCAAAGGTTAATGCACTCGCTCCATTTCCGTATCCAATAAGAAAGAAAATAATCGTAAGCATTAAGACTGGCGGCTTTCCATTCATGAAAAGAAATGACGCCCAGCATAAAAACACAATGCAGTGAACAATAACATACGGACGTTTAATCGAGTCTAAGCGGCTGGAAATCCAGCTAGTTAATGGAGCACCAATAATTGCCCCGAAAAGACCTACCATAATCAGTTGACTCGCATCTGAACGAGACAATCCATATACATTCATCCCATAGGGGACAGCCCACGAACCAATAAATCCTACATACGTTCCAACAGTACCAAAGTGACAGAAGAACGTGGCCCATGCTTGGCGGGTGGTAAAAATACGACGTAACAAAATCAGCGTTTTTTCACGCGGCTTTTTCTGTTTTTTAGGTATGGTATCGTTCCATTCAAAAGTCTTTGGTTTTTTTACTAGGACATAGTAGAGAAGTACTCCACAGAGAACTACCATAATTCCCGATGTAAAAAATGGGGGGCGCCAGCCTGATCGTGTAATCCATGCAGAAAAGGGGACGGTCGCTAGTAAAAAGCCAAAACTCCCTGCCATTCCAGCTATGCCCAGTAATCCAACAAACTCCCTCACTTTAAACCATTGACTTAGGATCAACACTAAATTAACCCAAATAGCTGAATCACCGGTTCCTACCAATAATCTAGCAAAAAGAAGCACTAGTTCATTCGTGGCTAGACTATAAATTAATGTACCTATTCCAGTAAGAAGCGCCCCAATCACTAGAAAAAAGTTGGGGCCAAATCGATCAGACAAGATCCCAATAGGAATTTGCAGACCAGCATAGGCAAAAAATTGAATACTTGTCAGTAATCCAATCGTAGAGGCTGTAATGTTGAAATCCTTCATCAATTGATCGGAAATTAAACCTGGAGCTGTTCGTTGACTAACAATTATTAAATACGTTAATAAAATTGATACAAAAACGACCCATCTATACTTGCTATTTTGTTTTTCCAATGTTCTCTTCTCCTGTTTGCTATAATTTCCTTATTATACTATATAAATCTTAATTAGGGTCTATCGAGACACTGGCTTTTGTCAGTGTCACTATTATATTGAAAAGTTTATTTCCGCTTTTACATTGTCCGCTAATACTTATGCACTAACTTTTGATGGGAAAGGCTCATTTTATCATGAAAATGATTTTACCCCATATACTTAAGTTACACCACTATTTAAGGGGGGATTGGTTCATGAATCAACAAACCTTAATATTGGATTTAGATGACACCTTGATTCACTGTAATAAATACTTTGTAGAATCTAGAAACAGATTTGCAAATGTGATGAAGAAATGGTTTAAATCCGTACCAAAGCAGGAAATTCTCCAAAAACAATCTGAAATTGATATAAAATCTGTTGAAAATAATGGCTTGCATTCTTCCTTATATACGCAATCCCTAGTGACAACCTATCGGTATTTTTGCGAAAAAACGGGGAGAAAAATGAAAGCGTCTGAACTAAATCAAGTAGAAAAAATTGGTCAAAATGTTTTTCAAAGAAAGGTGAAACCTTTTCCTTATATGTATGAAATCTTGGATACCTTACAAGCAGAGCGGCATCAATTATATTTATTTACTGGAGGAGATGAAGAGAATCAAAATAGAAAAATTACCCAATTGCGCTTAACGGATTACTTTGAAGAAAGAATCTTTATCTTTGAACATAAAACTACAGAAGCATTGCAACAGGTGTTAAACAATATAAACGCAGACAAAAAGAAGACTTGGCTGATCGGAAATTCACTCAAAACAGACATCAAGCCGGCGATTGAGCTTGGTCTAAATGCCATTCATATCCCAGCGGAAATAGAATGGAGCTATAATATTGTGGATATTGAAATTGAACCAAATGGTACCTATGCCGAATTAAAATCACTTGTTCAATTGCCAGAGTATATAAGAGAACAGGCATATTCTCGTGGAAAAACAAGAAGGGATTCTGTCAAAGAAATCCTGTCTCAAGAATGGGTTCATTTAAATAATGAGGTTAAAGCCTAAGCAGTGAAATCCCATATAATGCAGAGCTGGTTCCAAGATGGAATCAGCTCTATTTTTATTCAATTAGTTGATTTCTTAGAATAGTAGTTAGGGCTCATATAGAGTATAATAAACTTATCTAATGTAGTAAGGAGATACCCATCATGAGCATAAAACCAAAAAAGTATAATTTTTTGCAGCGATTTGGACGTGCTTTTAAGTTTAATATTACTAAACTTCTACGGTCTCCTGGTGGAGCTAGAAAAGTATCCTTAGGATTTGCGCTGGGCCTTGGTTTGGAAATGTTGGTTCTTTCAACAGGTTCGCTTATTTATATATTATTTGTACCGATCGTCCGTTTAGCGAAAGGTTCATTACCTGCATCCATTATTGGTAATGTCATCGGTAAACTAACCCTTCTTCCAGTTCTTCTGTTACCTTTTGCAAAAAAAATTGGGAAATTGATTTTTCCAATGAAAGTAAATATAGGTCACAAGTCATCATTTTCTTTTCAAAAGTTAATCCATGGTGATCTTCATAGTCTAATAAGTATCCTTCATGGAGGCTTCCATACTTTAATAGGTATGACCATTTTTGGGATGATCCTAAGCTTCAGTTCTTACTTTATTGTTTATCATTTTTATGAAAAAGAAAAAACGAAAAGGCTTAAAAGAAGACGCAATAAACGAGAGACACCTCTGAATTCAATCAAGCAGAATTATGTTTAATTGTTTCGAATAAGAAAACGCCTCCACTTAACATGAACTAGTGGAAGGTGTTTTCTTTTTTTTACTTTGATTAATCTTTTCTGATATATGTACATATTAATAGGTGAGGTGATTAAAGTGGACAAGTTGAATTCAAATCCCAAATTTGATTTACATACGCATCATGATCGTTGCGGCCATGCACGTGGTAAGATTCGTGATTATATTGATGCCGCGATTGAACGAGGGCTAAGTGTAATCGGGATTGCCGATCATTCCCCTTACTTTAGTAGTGACGAAGACCAGCTCCGTCCCCATATCGCGATGGCAAAAAGTATGTTTCCCGAATACGTCAACGAAGTACTGCAGCTGAAACAAGCTTATAGCGATAAAATCGAGGTTCTTCTTGGAGTGGAATCTGATTTCTTCCCTGAGTCAGTGAAGATTTATCAATCCTGTTTTGAGCCGTACCCATTTGATTACATCATTGGTTCGGTTCACCATGTGGACGGGGTGAGTATTTTTAATAAAAAGCGCTGGAATGGGCTTACAGAACAAGAAAAAATCAGAACGAAAGAAAATTACTATTCGCTTATTGAGCAATCGGCTCGAAGTGGGATGTTTCAAATCCTCGGCCATATTGATGCCATGAAAGGATTCTATCCTGCCTTTTCATCCATCCAGACAGCTGCAGTTGAAAATACCATAAAGGTGATAGGAGAAAATGATATCGCGATTGAAATCAACACATCCGGAAAAACAAAAGACGTTGGCGGCTGGTATCCGTCTGATGATATTTTAGAGCTGGCACTTCACTATGGTGTGAAGGTAACGTTTGGATCGGATGCCCATGATCCACATCGAGTAGGGGACGAGTTTGATCAAGTTCAACAGCGCCTTAAGGAAATCGGCTTCAAAGAATGGATTTATTTTAAAAATAAAGAGAGAGTCACAGTTAGGATTTAGGAAATACATGCTTCGCATATTTATTCTTGAATTACAAACACTACAAGTAAAAAGGCGGTGTAATCATGGATAAAGAGAAAAAGAATGTACCTCAAGAGTTTCAAAATAATGTAAATGATCATAAAAATAGCAAAATAAATCTTACAGCTAACTTAGAGGATAATGATATTCAGCCAGACAGCGCTATTATCATTGGTGGCGGAGATCCCAATCTTTCACCTGATGCGGGAAGACCTCTAATATAGTGTTAAGCAATTTTATTTTTAATCAAAAAAAACACCTTCTCACATTCATTTTCCTAAAAATGAAACGAGGAAGGTGTATTTTTGAGTTTGTTTTTAAGCTGTTAAAGAGTTCTTTTACCGATCTTCCTTCGGTTCTATACAGCACTTTTTCTGAATTGGTGTTTAAATTGATAAATCATTTGCTCCGAAATGGCGGTATAACCAGCCAGATTTGGATGAACACCATCAGGGGAAAGATTTTGCAGGTGGTCCCCGTTAATGACCTTTGTTGTTTCAATGACAATCGACCCTGGGACTTTATGAGCGACCTCATATATATTAACATTCCATTTTGGCAGCATTTTATCTGCCAGAGGGTACAGTTGGTCATCTGGTGATAATGGATTATACAATTCTAAGAATACAATTGTGACCTTTGGATTTAGCTTGGTAATTCTCGATGTAATCTCAGACAAATTTTTCGAGAAGGTGGTTTGCAATTGGTCATAGCTTTGAATGACGGTACGAAAATTTTGCCCGTTTGCCATTCGAAGAATATCATTGCCGCCCACATTAATCGTGACAATGTCGGATTGCTTGATCGATTCATCAAATCGACCCTCTTGAACCAAGTCATCTAATTCACTACTGGTGATCCCATTGATCCCTTGATTTTGAAATTCAATTTGTTTTGCGGTTTGTTCTGCCAATTTGCTAGAAAATAAACTGACAAAATTTTCATTCTTTCCTGCACCGACTCCACGTATAATAGAATCACCAATCGCCAAATGGTGAATCTGAGAAGTTTTAGCATTTCGATAATAATTGAGATAAGAGACTTGGTCAGAACTCTTATTAACCGCCGCAACCGCGTGTTTTTTCATTTGGTGGATTTTGTACTGAGGATAATAAAACCACGCAGAAATACCAAGGCCAATGAGCAATACAAAAACTATTAGATATTTTACTATTTTCATACCAACCACTCCTTGAATATTCTATTATAGCAAGAATAACAAGTGAAAATAAGTAGGAGTTGATTGCCAGTTAAAGTAAGGTAAATGAGATACAACTGAAAAATTGGTTTGAACCTAGAGGGTTAATTAAAGTATTGAAATTATTTCTTTGGGTTTCAAGGAGGACACGTCTATGTACTTCCTTCTAATAGGAAGCAAACCAACTAACATAAAATTAATCGTGAGCGGTGACTGGAGTGAACAATTCTAAAGAAAAAAAGCTGCCGAAAATTATCCGGCAGCTGATTTGCTCTTATCTAAACATCCTGTTAACAGAATTCGTAAAATCGTTCCAAAGGCCATTTCTGTTTGTTCCAGTACGAATATCATTTGAATAGTTTGTCATTTGGCCGAAAGTATCGGTATCGTAAGAAATATAAACGTTGTCAATATTTCGATCCGCTGCACGGACCTGATCGATGATTTTCTGATCAAGTTTGGTGGTAGTCACACGGGTTCCAGTTATTGTAGTTCCGCGATTATTTCTTGTTCCATTGGTAACCGTGTTGTCAAGATTGCCAGTAGTAGCACTCATATTTGTAGAGCCATTGGTTCCTGTTGTGCCGGAGTTATAGCCATTCCCATAAGTAGCATTCATATTTGGCCCCGTCCCAGTTGTGCCTTTATTGGCGCGGGTGCCATTTTGAAGATTATTATTTAATCGAACGGCCACATATGCATCATTATTTCGGATGATTACATGGGCTTGGTCAACTTCTTTCAGGCTTTCTATATTACTAATGGCACGACCTGAAACACGTAAATTTTGGTTCGAAACATTCCTTACGTTAACACCATTAATGGCATTGTTTCTAACATTGTTTACTCCCATATTGCCTGCATTATTGTCATTCAATGCATTGTTATTATTATTTGCGCAACCAGTTAATCCTAATAAGGTAGTTGCTAAAACAAAAGTTACCCAACTTTTTTTCACCACAGAAGTCACTCCCTTAAAAATGGTCTTACAAATATATAATGACCAATTAAAGTCGAACTATGCGAGTCAAAGAGCAGGGAAATTTTAAATTAGAAGACCCTAACTAAAATACCGTTTCCCCAAGTAGAAGAACCGTTAACTGTTCCTTGCGCAGCTGCTGCTTTTCCCACGCACGGTTTAAACGTTCCAAGGCTTCTGGCCCCGTGTCGTCAGCTAACCGATATGTGCCATAATGCATCGGGACGAAGTTTTTTGCCTTTAATTCAATGAATGCTTTCACACTGTCTTCTGGTGATATATGGGCAGGCGCCATGAACCATTCTGGCTCAAAGGCACCAATCGGCATAAACACCGTATCAATGGTAAATCGATCGGCTATTTGTTTAAAACCACTAAAATAGCCGGTATCGCCAACAAAATAAAGCGTTTCTTCTCGGGTTTGAAAAATCCAGCCCCCCCAATGAGATGTATTCATATCTTTCAGCGACCTTCTTGTCCAATGTTGAGCAGGAACGAAATGAATAGTTACTCCCCCATGTTCGGCCCTCTCCCACCAATTCATTTCAATTACCTTCTGGTAGCCTTTTTTGTTAAAAAGGGACTTCATACCCGCTGGAACAAAGAATTGGGGATTCCCTGTTAATTTTTTTAAAGTGGGGAAGTCCAAATGATCGTAATGGCCGTGAGAAATTACAACCACATCAATCTCTGGCAGATCTGATAACGAGAGGCCCGGCTCCGTTAATCTTTTTTCTAGTCCCATCCGCTTGGCCCAAACAGGGTCAGTTAGAATATTCATCCCATTCATTTGAATCAAAAAGGTGGAATGTCCAATCCAAGTATAAGAAGTCTGGCTTCTGTTTTCATTTAATTCTCTCACTTTTTTAAAAGGACACTGTTCAATATTAACCGATAAATCCTTCACTTTCTTCCTTCGTTCACGCTGCCATTTCCGCATGTCCTTAAACGATTTGTAGCTCTTCATATTATCCAAATTAGTATATATCTTCATTAATATTCACCGATTTTCTTTTGAACTTTTTTTATATCCAAATCATTGATATTTAAGTAAAGGATATCATGTATCAAAGCGTTTTTAAAAAATTTATGATCCAATAAGAAAATTTGTCTTTCGTTTACGGCATAACTGGGAGACCATGCATGTCCGACGTTTTTCCCTGTCAGAATCTTTTTGTAAAGCTGAGTAAATAATAACCGTGAACCTCAGTTTATTAAATAAATGGTTGGGAGAAAAAGCTTAATGGAGAAAAACCGCAAAGGACTGTCCGCATGGCAGCTCACAATGATGGCCTTAGGAAGTGTAATTGGCGGGTCATTTTTTCTAGGTTCATCAGTCGCCATTCATGCAGCAGGGCCCTCAATTTTAATATCCTATATTTTAGCAGGTGGATTGGTATATTTAATTCTATACGCCTTGTCAGAGATGACTGTAGCTAATCCTACAACAGGTTCCTTTAGTAATTTTGCATCACGGGAACTTGGGGAGGGGACTGGATTCGTTGTTGGATGGCTGTATTGGACAGGAACCGTTTTATCCATGTCTAGCGAAGCGACAGCTATATCCATCCTAATTAGGAAATGGGTTCCTAATGTATCAATTGGTTTGCTAGGAAGTGCGATTATCATCGGTGTTACGCTGCTGAACCTTTTAGGGGCTGATAAGATTGGTAAGCTCGCAAGTGGTCTTTCTGGTGTAAAAATATTTGCGATTATTTTTTTCATCCTTACGGCATTAGTACTAATTTTCGGAGTACTTCCAGGGTCCCCGCCGGTTGGTGCTGGAGAGTTGAGGACAGAACCAATCATGCCAGGAGGAATAAAGGGGATTGCTGGAAGCATGCTCCTCGTGATTTTTGCCTATGCAGGTTTTGAAATCATTGGATTAGCCGCGACGGAAGCAGAGAATCCGCGAGATACGATTCCAAAAGCCATTCGTTATACGGTGTTTTCATTGGTTGGATTGTATATTCTCTATGCTGCGGTCCTACTGCCACTCATCCCAACAGCATCATTAAATGAAAGCGTGAGTCCGATGGTGGCCTCGCTTGAGAGATGGGGAATCGGTTGGGCTGGGCGGGCCATAAATATAGTGTTAATTTCGGCCATTCTTTCTGCCATGCTGTCATGCATATTTGGTCTAGGGCGAATGATCAGGTCACTAAGAGATGAAGGGCATGCGCCGAAATGGCTTCAGGATGATCAGGACGTACCTTATCGAGGGATTTTATTTTCTGGATTTGCGATGCTTGTAGGATTAGGTTTTGGGCTCTTGTTTCCGAGAGTTTACTTGGTTTTAATCACCACGGGCGGCTTCGCTTTAATATTTACCTATGTTGTCATAATGGCCAGTCATATCCGCTTTCGCAAAAGGAAAGGCTGTCCCCCAGAAGGAATTTGTCAAATGCGCGGTTATCCGTACACTTCTTGGATTGCGTTAATAAGCATGATCATTGTCCTTATGTGTATGCCGTTTATTCCAGGGCAGGGAGTTGGTTTGGTAGCAGGGATCGTAATGGTTGTCTTATATTCTTTGATTTATTATGTGATCAGATTTAGCACTAGGTCCAAAGTACAAAATACGACAAGAAAAGGAAAAACTATTATGAAAAATCAACCAAATTTTTTGACTGAATTCTCTGAGGAACTGAACGGAAATACCAATGAACAAGAAATTCTCTCGCAAAAAAACGATTCTCACAAATCACAGGATTTGCTCAAGAGCAACCCAATTAAGGATAATGACGAAATGTTTGAGGAAGAAGAGAGAGAAAGAGAACACTACGATGGATGATAGCTATCATTAGGTGCGATGCTTCTATTTAAGAAGGATTGCTTTTTCTTGTAAAGCAGTCGAGTAAAGAAAAAATAAGCATCAGTACTAAGTTGAAAAACTAATGCCATGCGGTCATGATCACGCCGAGAGCAATAAGCGCTACGCCAATTCCATTTACCAAACTGAGCTTTTCCCCGAAAAAGAAAATAGCTAACAGTGTAGCAATGACAACGCTCAATTTATCAACAGGTGCTACTTGAGACACCTTGCCCACTTTTAAGGCCATAAAATAAAACAACCAAGACGTTGCACCTGCCGCACCACTCAATACAATGAAGAGTAAAGTTCTCTTTTCCCCGATAATTACCGGAATTTTACCTAAATTCCCCTCGAAAATGACCACTCCCATTAAAAAGATTGCCATAATGATGGCCCTAATGGCCGTCGCAGTGTTAGCATCAATATTTTGTAAACCTAATTTTCCAAATACGGACACCAATGCAGCTGATATAGCTGATAGTAGAGCAAATACAAGCCAGGACATATCCAAACACATCCTTCTTTTTCTATCAATCTACTGGTTCGACTTTAGGAACCCTAATCCCTCTACTTATGGGTATTTTAATTAATTTTTAATATTGCATTAATACAATTTTTAGGTTGTTGCACTATACTTTACCTGTACTCAATATATTGAAACTGTTTTGGTAAGTGATTTTCGTTATTAGAATGATACAAAGTAAAGGAGTAATCAAAAAGAAATCAACATGTGTAAATAAATATTTCTTAAGGTAGGAATCATATGTCACATTTTGTTCAGTCCGTTTTTGATTATCGCTGTAGTTGCAACTTTCGGTTATCTATTTTTCAAGTGGAAAAATAAAAGAAATGAAGCGGTTAAAAGTAATTAAAAAAGCGTATTTACAGATTCTTTAAGGTTGGTATATTTTGAATCCTAATCACGTTTGAGGAGCTAGTATAAGTATGAATAAAAGTGCGAACGATAAAATTCTCATACTTTCAGCTAAATTTGGAGATGGACATAAACAGGTAGCAACTGCCATATATGAAGCAATCGAATTTACCCTGCCAAATGTTGAACCGATTATTTTAGACGTTATGGAGTGGCTTCATCCCTTCCTTTATCCTGTAAGTAATTACTTTTACAGGCGGATAATTAAAAAATTTCCTCAAGTATATAGCTATCTATATAAAAGTACACGTGAAAAAAATTCTTTCTCTGATAAATTAAATGCTTTATTAACAGTCGGTATGGGTTCGTTACTTGAAATAGTGGAAAAAATAAATCCTACCGTTGTTGTATGCACATACCCTTTTGCTGCTAGTATTATGTCTAAATTAAAAGAACAAGGGCTAATTGATATTCCTGTCGTTACTATTATTACAGATTATACAGACCATTCTTTCTGGATTCATCCTTTTACAGATCAATATATCGTTGGGTCCAATCAGGTACGGGATCGTTTGATTTGTCTCGGAGTAGAAAATAATAAAATTAATAATACAGGGATCCCGATTTGTCAAAAGTTTTTGAAGCAACAGTCACGAGAGGTCCTCGCATCTAAATACAGTCTCAACTCTAACCAATTTACCATTCTGGTAATGGGTGGTGGAGATGGTTTTATAGGAAAAGACTTATCAAACTTTCAAGCTTTTGAAGACCTCACTTCTCAGGTACAATTTATCATTATTTGTGGACGTAATAAGAGATTACGAAAACAAATAGAAGAGGAACTAAAGACTTCTAAGCATCATTTCCTCGTCACGGGCTTCAGCAATAGTGTAAATGAAATGATGGCGATTTCCGACCTATTAATTTCTAAACCCGGGGGCGTAACGATATCTGAGGCATTGGCTATGGAGCTTCCTTTATTAATATACAATCCCCTGCCTGGACAAGAAGAAGATAATGCCGATTATCTAGTAAATGCAGGTCTTGCAATTAAAGCTGAAAATAAAATGGAGTTAATTTCTAAAATTCATCACATGTTAGACGATTCGATCCCGTTATTATCCATCAGACAAAAAATAAGAAAGTACCAGACAAAGTCAGCTACCTTTGATGCACTTGATGTCATTGTCCGGGCAGTCGAACTTGGGAGAGAAGAACAAACAGTGGTTGTTTAAATAGATGATTAATAGCTCAGTTAACGAAGAATTTATAAATGCGGTGAAAAAATGTGTAATTTTCAAAAAAACTTAAGTCAAGAGAATAAACATTTATATCTAGCAATACTGCTCATGATTTTATATGTATCGCCGTTTTTCATTTTAGGCGAAAACGCCCATATAAGGGTTCATGATAATTTAGATTCGAACATTGCCTGGTATAAAGTGTTGAAGGATAGTGGCCAATTGTTTGGCGGGATCAATAGTACTCTCCCGCAAATCATTAATGGCCTGCCTAGAAATGCCTTTGGTACGGAATTCAGTGGGATACAATGGCTGCATAACCTGTTTCCCTCAATGCTTGCGTATTCTATAAGCCAAACAATCACAAGAGTGTTTGCCTTTTTAGGCATGTATCTTCTTCTAAAGAATCATTTTGTAAGAGAAAAAGAGGCTTACCCTATCCGTGTTTGGGTATCGGTGGCTTTTGCCCTGACCCCATTTTGGCCGTCCGGTATGCTTAGTACATTGGGAATGCCACTTGCATTATGGGCTTTTTTGAATATAAGAGAGGGTAAACATACCTGGAAAGAGTGGCTCACTCTTATATTGTTACCTTTCTATTCTAGTTTTGTGTTAGGATTTTTCTTCTTTTTATTTTTTATGGGATTACTATGGTTAAGAGATTTTCTCGTAAAACGAAAGAGCAATTGGCGCTTCTTTTCCAGTATCTTACTAATGGTCTTAATTTATTTACTGATAGAGTATCGTCTTGTTTACTCGTTAGTGTTTCCTGATGCACCAACCAGCAGAAATGAATTTGTTAGTTCCAAACTTGGCTTTTGGCACACGATCCGGTTAGTTTTTAAAAACTATTTTTTAGGCCATACACATGTATTAACACTTCACACTTTAGTAATCGTGCCGCTTTCTTTTCTAGTTCTCTGGATGATGAAAAATAAAAAGAGGGAATGGTTAGAAAAGAGATATCTTTATCTTTTCATGTTTAATATCGTTTTATCGGTTTGGTATGCCTTTTGGTTTTATAAAGGCTGGGAGCCGCTAAAGGAGCGCGTCTCACTCCTAAATACATTCAACTTTGCAAGATTTCATTTCCTAAGACCTTTAATCATTTATCTTATGTTTGCAGTTGGGTCCTATTTACTTTGGAGGTTGGGAAAGAATTGGCAGAGATTTGTTAAAATATGTCTCATTGTTCAGCTTATCGTCTTGTTTGCAGCAAATGATGAAATTGTCTACAGAGTAGCTGGAAAGCCCTCTGTAAAGCAATTCTATGCGACAAGCCAATTTCATGAAATTGAAAAATATATTGGTAAACCCCAAAGTAGTTACAGGGTAGCAAGTATAGGGCTTCACCCGGCGATTGCTCAATATAATGGTTTTTATACACTAGATACCTATAATAATTTCTATCCTCTGTCATATAAACATGAGTTTAGGAAAATTATTTCGAAAGAATTAGATAAGAGTCCTACATTGAAGGAATACTTCGATGAATGGGGCGGGAGATGTTATCTATATGTCGCCCAATTAGGGAAAAGGTATGAATATAAAAAGGATTCGAAGGTAAAGATTTACCACTTACAAATTAATACAAATGTTTTTAAAAAGATGGGCGGGCAATATATCTTCTCGGCGGTCCCTATCTTAAATGCAGCAGAAAATGGACTTGTTTTCAAAAAGGTCTTTGAGCAAAGAGATTCTGCCTGGAGAATTTACCTTTACCAAGTCAAATAATGTTGTTAATGGAGTGATTCCTAATGAATAGACCAGTGTTAACGATTGTTGTACCATGTTTTAATGAAGAAGAGGTACTATATGAAACATTTGAGCAATTATCTTCTGTTTTAGATGAGTTAATCGAGGAGTCGCTTATTTCAATTGAAAGCAAGATCTTATTTGTGGACGATGGAAGTAAGGACCAGACTTGGGAACTAATTGAGGTGGAGAGCGAAAAAAATCCTAAAATAAAAGGATTGAAGCTGGCTAGAAATGTTGGACATCAAAATGCACTCTTAGCTGGATTAGAGACCGCCTCTAAGCAATCGGATTGTGTCATTTCTATCGATGCAGATCTGCAGGACGACATATCTGCCATCCATCAATTTGTTGAAAAGTTTTGGGAAGGGTACGATATTGTCTATGGTGTAAGAGATAAACGAGAGACTGATACTTATTTTAAGCGGACAACTGCGTTAGGTTTTTATCGGCTCATGGGGAAAATAGGGATTAACCTGGTTCCAAACCATGCTGATTTTCGTCTTATGAGTAAACGTTCTTTAGACGAGCTATTTAAATTTAAAGAAACAAATTTATTTCTCCGTGGACTTGTTCCGCTTGTAGGTTATAAATCCACAAAGGTCTTCTATGACAGAAAAGAGAGGTTTGCAGGAGAGTCAAAATACCCACTAAAGAAAATGCTTGCCTTCGCATTTGATGGAATGACATCCTTTAGTGTCGCACCGATTCGATTTGTAACAATTATTGGATTTTTGGCCGTTTTAATAAGTGCTATAGCAGAGGGCTATGCGATAACCCAAGAAATATTAGGTCACACCGAATCCGGATGGACTTCTTTAATAATTTCCATTTGGTTTGTTGGAGGCTTACAATTGTTAGGTATTGGTATTATTGGAGAATATATCGGTAAAATCTATCATGAGGTTAAAAGACGGCCAAGGTATGCAGTTGAAAAAGATTTGTACACAATTATATTAGAAGTGAAACAGCAGAGTGAAGCAGTGATAAATTAGGAGTCGGTTATGAAATATTCATTCGTTCGATTTATTATGGTAGGAGTTGTTAATACTGTCGTTGGGTTATCGGTCATGTATCTTCTTTTACATGCCCTTGGACAATCCTATTGGATAGCTACTTTTTTTGGCAATTCGATAGGGGCATGTGTCAGTTTTCTTTTGAACAGAAATTTTACATTCAAAAGCAAAGATTCAGTTTCAAAGAGTGCTGTCCGCTTTATTGTTGTTATCTTGGGCTGCTATTTCATTTCTTATGAAATTGGAAGAAGTTTTGTGGAATGGATTCTAAAGAAAAATGAGTTCTTCAGTCCGATTGTTAAAACCGATATCTCAGTCCTGATAGGTACCTGTTTGTACACGCTGTTAAACTATTTTGGGCAAAAGCTGTTTGTGTTTTCAAAAAAGGAAACCGCTAAAGTGAGCGCTGATTCAAAATAAATAAGAAAAAGAGGAGAATTTTAAATGAGTTATTCAGGGGATATATAAAATCCATCGAGTATGTATCTTTTTTCATTTTAGAATCTCCTTTCAATCAGTTTTGGATTGTAAATCTCCCTTTAATATGGATTGCAAAAATTTCGAATTTATTTTAGGACCTGGTCAACATTAAATTTGAAAGAGGAAAAGCACCCTTATAGAGTGCTTTCCATAACCATATTTACTTAGTGAACAAACTTCTAACTCCTTTATAAATTAAGATGAGTGAGAAGATTAGAACAGTTAGTATACCAATGATATCAGTGATTGGGGAAACGCTTTCAAGAAATGAATCAGCTAAAGGAACTCTAATAAGTGCGAAACCAGATAAAATTGTAGCAAGTAATAAAAAAATTCGATTATCCATTTGGTTTACCCTCCTTCCGATGCGATTGATAAAATATATGTCAACATCGTTACGAATATGTCAATTATGTAAAAATCTAATAACAAAAGAAACGTGTAGAAGTGAAATGATTTTAGAAATAAGGAAGAAGAATGAATCAATACCACTCAATTTATGTCTAAATGTAAAATTGACATAATATTTTCATAAATTGCACATTTAAAAAGCCAAGTAATATGATATGTTATACAAAAATAGTTCCCAAAATGGTAGGTGTGAAATTGGCTAACTTTTATGATAAAATACCGCTCGATATACTTACACATTTTCTTTAACATATTAATAAAAAAATTGAAAATGGCATACTGTCCAAATCGTTGAACTATGAAATTGAACTCATCAATAAAATGGAACCTTGACTACATATTCATTGCCAGTTTCTGTCGTGAATGGCCGATATTTTGAAAGCGCCTCGTTAGGATACCGAGATTCTTTATGTTCATTGATTAACCATCAGGTAAAGAAGTCGAAAATTATTAGTGATCAAAATATTGTTTTAACATTCGATAATGATGATAGGTTAGAGGTTTCCTTAAAAAAGGAAGATCGTAGTGGACATGAGGCAGCAATGCTCCGGGTCAATAACGAGATTGCAGTTTGGTAAAAACGCACTTCATAAAACGGAAGAATAAGCTGCCTTTATTGGTGGCTTTTTTTCTCTTTATTAAAAGATTTGCGAGATAAAAATAGATACTTATTGACACGACAACGTGAAATATGATATTTAAATATATGGATTAGCACTCGGGTGGTGAGAGTGCTAATAGGTGCTGATTTACTTTTAGACAATCTAAATCAGTTTTTACATATTAAGAATAGAAAGGGGCTTTTTCTATGTCGAAGATACAGTTTAAAGCAGAATCTAAACGATTACTAGAGATGATGATTAACTCCATTTATACTCACAAAGAGGTATTTTTAAGAGAGTTAATTTCGAATGCCAGTGACGCCATTGATAAAATTTATTACAAAGCCTTAACTGACGATGCTTTAAGTTTTGACCAATCCAATTATTATATTAAATTGGAAGCTGACAAAGAAAACCGTACACTTAAGATTATCGATACAGGGATCGGGATGACCAAAGAAGAACTGGAAACAAATCTTGGGACGATTGCCAAAAGTGGTTCCCTAGCATTTAAAAAGGAAAACGAATTAAAAGATGGCTATGACATTATCGGTCAGTTTGGAGTAGGTTTTTATGCTGCTTTTATGGTTGCTGACGTAGTTACTGTGATTAGTAAAAATTTAGATAGCAATGAGGCTTTTAAATGGGAATCCACAGGTGCTGATGGATATACGATTGAGCAGGTAGAAAAAGATTCAGTTGGGACAGAAATTATTTTAAAGATTAAAGAAAATAGTGAAGATGAAAACTATGATGAGTATTTAGAGGAATATCGCTTAAAAGCGATTATCAAGAAATATTCAGATTTCATCCGTTATCCAATCAAAATGGATGTTACCAACAGAAGACTCAAGGAAGGCAGTGAGTCCGAATACGAGGATTATCAAGAAGAAGAAATTATCAATAGCATGGTTCCGATTTGGAAAAAAAATAAGAGCGAGCTTACCGATGCAGATTACGAGAACTTTTATAAAGAAAAACGCTACGGTTTTGACAAGCCAATTAAACATATCCATATCAGTGTTGAAGGGACCATTAGATATAATTCAATCCTATATATTCCTGAAAAAACTCCGTTCGATTTCTATTCGAAAGAATTTGAAAAGGGCTTAGAACTCTATTCCAATGGGGTTCTGATCATGGAAAAATGTGCTGACTTGCTTCCAGACCATTTTAGTTTCGTTAAAGGGATGGTCGATTCCGAAGATTTATCTCTTAACATTTCAAGAGAAATGCTGCAGCATGATCGCCAATTGAAGCTGATCGCTAAAAACATTAACAAAAACATCAAAAGCGAATTACTAAGCCTTCAAAGAAAAGAACGAGAAAAGTATGAAGAATTTTATCAATCCTTCGGTCGTCAGTTAAAGTACGGAGTTTATAATGACTTTGGTGCAAACAAAGAATTATTACAGGACCTGATCATGTTCTATTCTTCTAAAGAGAAGAAACTGGTTACGTTAGATGAATATGTATCAAGGATGCCAGAAGATCAAAAATATATTTATTACGCTTCCGGTGAATCGATTGAACGAATTGAAAAATTACCACAGGCCGAATTCGTTTCTGAACAAGGCTATGAAATTCTTTATTTCACTGAGGATATCGATGAGTTCGCAATCAAAATGTTAATGACCTACAAAGAAAAAGAATTCAAATCCATCTCAAGTGGTGACCTGGGAATCGAAGGGGAAGAAAACAAGGACGATTCCGAATCAACAGAGACGGAAAACAAAGAACTCTTTGACTATATGAAAACCATTTTAGCGGATAAAGTAAAGGATGTAAGGATTTCAAAAAGGTTAAAGTCCCACCCGGTCTGCCTGGCAACTGAAGGGGACATATCGATTGAAATGGAAAAAATTCTTGCTGCGATGCCGAATAACCAAAATATCAAAGCGGATAAGGTCTTAGAAATCAATAACAATCACGAAGTCTTCCAATCATTAAAAGAAGCATTTGAAAACGACAAATCAAAATTAGATCTATATACCAAGTTATTATACAATCAAGCACTATTGATTGAAGGATTACCAATCAGTGACCCGGTAGAATTTACGAATGACATTTGTAAAATAATGGTGTAATCTTCTAATGAACTGGCCGTTCTCGCATAAAGTGAGCGGCTTTTTTAATTTCTCGTTGGTTTATCGAAATGGTTCAACTACCGAGACAAGAATCCGAATCATTATCCATTTTATTGGGAATTCTACTGATGTGAAAACTTTTTTAATGGAGTTGAAAATTATTGGAACATCATTCCCCAAATATAACCTCGGCTGAAATTTCTATGTTATGGAGTACATACATTGGTGATACAATGGCAATTTGTATTCTAAATCATTTTTTACAAACTTGCGAAGACCAAGACATTAAACCTATTATTGAATTCGCTCTAAAATCTGCACATGACCATATCCAACAAATATCTGAATTATTTACATTAGAAGGTATTCCTCTTCCGAATGGATTTGGAAAACAAGATGTAAATTTAGAGGCAAAAAAGCTCTTTTCTGATGTAACTTATATGCGTTATCTACATCATATGGGGAGAACAGGATTGAATACATATAGCTTGGCTAAATCCATTTCAGCGAGAGAAGATGTTCGTAACTTATTTAAGTTGTTTTATGACCAAACGGAAACGCTATATGACAGAAATACAAAATTGATGCAGGAAAAAGGCGTGTTTATACGTTCTCCTTATCTTTCATATCCAGAAAAAGTGGAATATATTACGGAGAGATCATTTCTTGGAGGTCTTATAGGTCACCGTCGTCCATTGCTTGCAATGGAAGTTGCGCATTGTGGTATTAACATCGAGGTGGCAAACGTAGCTAAAACGATGCTATTAGGATTTAGTCAAGTAGCACAGTCAAAAAAAATAAGTGACTATTTTAAAGAAGGATATGATCTAGGGAAGAAAATGGTGGAAGATTTTATGATAAAATTAAAAGAGGACGATAATTCTTATCCTTCTACATGGGATTCAACTATTACCAATAGCACGGAAGCTCCATTTTCTGATAAATTGATGTTATTTCATACTAATGTTCAAAGTGCTATTGGGATTGGAGACTTCGGTCTTGCCATTGCCGCCTCACTTCGGAAAGATTTAGCCCTTACTTATGAAAAATACCTTCTAAAGGTGGGTTCATATGCGGAAGAGGGGGCAAAAATTATGATCGATCATGGATGGTTTGAAAAACCTCCTCAATCGATAGATAGAGAAGCAATTCGAAATCAAAATAGATAATGAAGTATTATCTATTTTGGGCTGCATTGGAGACACTTTTCGTTATTTACTTCTCATTCTGTGGCAAATAGTCTGGAACTACCCAACTTTTTCGAAGATTTAACTTTTAATAATATCTTCAACAACGATATCTATCAAATTAATAAAACAAAGGACTGTTTTTTTAAAAATACAGAAAAAGAAGGAATATCTTAATTTGAAGTTAAGATATTCCTTCTTATATATATGCCTTCTTTAAGTGGAGCTTATCTTAATAGATTTTTGAAAAATCAGCGTGAAATCATTACCTATTTATCTTCTCTTATTAAATAATCATTTCCATCCTGATCTTTAAATGAGAACATGTTTCCAAATGGCAGTCTTAACATTTCCTCCACTGCTACTCCGTTTTGTTTCATTTTTTCATAAGCTGCTTCAATGTCAGTGGTGCTGAAAAGAATGGAGGGATGGGCAACTTTAGAAGGTTGATGTTGTTCCATTGCTGACTTAGAATAAAGAACTAAAGTTGTAAATTCGTCTTCACTAGGTCCGACTTCGATCCAAAATGCGTCTGGTCCCATAGGTTGCTCCACTTTTAAGACAAAGCCGACTTTATTGATCCAAAAATCTTTTGCCTCTTCTTGATCTTGTACATATACAGTGATTTTTCCAATTTTATTAATCATGGTTAAGCTCCTTTTATTCATTGAGTTATAAAAACAGTTTAGCAACCGTAATAAATAAAAGCAATTATGGTTTTTTATTAGGCATTATTAGCAGGAAAAGAAAACTTTTCATAATTAATGGTAAATGAATTTTTATTCCGATTTTATCCAGCTAATTCAACCGCTTCTTTGAGGCGGTTTTCTGAAGGTCTACAATTATTGGAGCTATTGTGTTGATTTTATTTATTTTCCTTACAATTTTTAAAGATAATGAACAATTTTAATGGTTTTGTTTAGTAATACACAAATTCCGTATATTTAACAATTGAATGTGCTTTCCTTCTGGTTATAATAGGAAATAGTTAACTATGTTATTTAAGAAAGCGAGGACAAATCAATTGGATTATATGAAACTTGGAAATACTGGTTTGGATGTATCTCGGCTTTGCCTTGGCTGTATGGGTTTTGGTGTAGCAGAGAGATGGGTACATCCTTGGGTAATAGGTGAGGAACAAACTCGTCCTATTATTAAAAAAGCTCTTGAGTTAGGACTCAATTTTTTTGATACAGCGAATGTATACTCAGACGGAACAAGCGAAGAAATAGTAGGGAAAATTTTAAAGGAATATGCCAATCGAGATGAAATTGTTCTTGCAACAAAAGTATATTTCCCTATGCATGAAGGTCCAAATGGAAAAGGTCTTTCTCGAAAGCATATTATGAGTGAAATTGACAAGAGTCTAAAACGGCTAGGGACAGATTATGTGGATCTATATCAAATACACCGGTGGGATTATAATACCCCTATCGAAGAGACAATGGAAGCATTGCATGATGTTGTGAAGGCTGGTAAGGCAAGATACATTGGTGCTTCTGCCATGTTGGCATGGCAGTTCCTAAAAGCAAACCATGTCGCTGAAAAAAATGGTTGGACGCGGTTTGTATCCATGCAGAATCACTTAAACCTTTTGTATCGTGAAGAGGAACGTGAGATGCTGCCGTTATGTAAGGAAGAAAAAATCGGTGTGATTCCGTATAGCCCGCTTGCTTCAGGAAGATTGACTCGTGATTGGGCTGAAACAACGCATCGTTCCGAAACGGACCAGGTTCAGAAGTCTAAATATGATGCTACTGCTGATACGGACAGATTGATCGCGAAGCAGGTTGCTGCCATTGCCGAAAAACGCGGCGTACCTCGCGCACAAATTGCACTTGCTTGGTTGCTGCAAAAGGAACCGGTAACAGCTCCTATTATTGGGGCTACAAAAATATCGCATCTTGAAGATGCAGTACCAGCTCTTTCAATCAAGCTAACACCTGAAGAAATAGCATCACTAGAAGAACCATATGTACCGCACCCAGTAGTTGGTCCCTTAGTGTAGGTCAACACGAGCTACACATTGTGATATAACGGTGTACATGATAACAAAGACCATAACAGTAAAGAAACGGAACGCCCTTAGGAGCAGTGTGCCAACACTACTCTGTTTTTTTATAAATTCCTATCTAATAAAATCCCTACTTGTTCTGCCATCACACGAGGGGTATAAGGCATTCCATTGTTGAACCACCATTCCACTAGTCCTACGTAAGAGGTGACAATAAATTGAAGAATAACATCTTCATTTAATCCTTGATTTTTTCCTTTTGCTACATCCACTTCATCTTTAAATTCTTCGATAAGAAATTCAAGGAACTGACTACGAAATGAAGGGGCTCCTTTACTGGCTAACATCGTGGAAAAGAATAAATAATGATTTTCAAGGTATTCGAACCAAGGTAGATTTGCATCTATATAATCCAATTCAGATGCCGATTCACATATCTCCCGTAGTTTTTCAATATGTTCTGCAATGAGCTTATCCAGTAGATCATATTTATCCGTGTAATGAAGATAGATCGTTCCCCGGCTAACATTGGCCCTGTCGGAAATATCTTGTATTGTAATGTCATCAAAATTTTGTTCGGACATCAATTCAATAACTGCTTTTTTAATCGCTTCTTGGCTTTTGGCTATTCTTCTATCCACTTTAGACATTGTAAGGGTCACCAAACTTTCATAAAGATAATTAACAATGTTAATTGATTTGTTCATTACTTAACAAAACGTGTTTATTTAACCATTGTAAGTATTTTGTATCTGATTATAATTATAGACAGATGTTCATTAATTTATCAATGTTTATTATGTGAACATCTTGATGTGGGAAAATCGAATAATGTGTATTCAAAATTTTTAGTATTACCAAGTTCGTCTCTCTTCATGGCGGGGAACTGCTTGCACACCGTATCGCAATGTCACTGACAGGCAGTACAGTCATGCTGGTACTAGCGATGGATTGTCGTTATTTCAGGAGTAATACACTTGGATAGGCCTTATATTATTTGCCACATGCAAACGTCATTGGATGGAAAAATCAAAGTTAAAACAACTATAATAATCAAAAGAAAGTAGGCATGAAAATATGGAAAATGAACAATTAAGCAATAGCACCATCTTTCCATTGGGACAAAAAGTAGAATCAAATTTTATTGGTGATGCATTTTTACAAATGGTGTTTACCGATCCAACGCCACTAAATGCACCAATCGGGAATGTAACCTTTGCTCAAGGAGCTCGTAATAACTGGCATTCTCATAAAGTTGGACAAGTTTTGTTAGTTACTTGTGGTGAGGGTTGGTATCAAGAGGAAGGAAAGCCAGCTCAATTACTCAAAACGGGTGATGTGGTGAATATTCCGCCGAATATGAAACATTGGCATGGTGCAACAAAAGACAGTTGGTTTGTACACTTAGCAATTACACCAGGAGAAACGGATTGATTTGAATCTGTAGATGATGAATGGTTTAACACGTTGTAAAACTAACGCATCGAGTCAGTTGACTAGGGGGCGTTAATTAAAGAGAAACGTGCTCTCGATTGTAAAAAAAACGGATGATTTTTCTCATCCGTTTTTCATTTTGTTCGAATTAATTGAGATACTTTCTTAATATACTTAACCCAATTTTTAACTCATCTAATGAGTTTGTGGAAGCCAGTGCAATACGCAAATACTTATCAGGGGTGGTCTGCCCACTTAAAAAACGGTCAGAATGAAAAACTCTAATACCTTGTCTTTTCAAATCCAATTCTAATTGAAAGGCATCGTTAAATCCTTGAATTGGAAGCCAACGATAAAAACTAAGAGGATGTCCAACATTCTGCTTTATAGGAAAATATTCCGAATAAATATCATTAACAGTCAGTGCAAGCAGTTTCTTTTGAGAAACAATTTCATGAGCCTTCCCTGATAAGATAAGCTCTGTAATTACCTCTGCGTCTAAAGATGAGGTTTTTACATTGATGTTAAAAATAGCCCGCTGAATTTTCTCACGTAACGCATCCCCATAGACCATATAGGCAACTCTTAATCCAGAACATAAGGACTTAGAGGTGCCGCAAATATAAATGCTCTGTTCTGGGAGTGAATTGAACATTGGCTGCTGGTATTCGGAGATTATACCTGCCGTCAGAAAAGCATGAATATCATCCTCAATTAATATTAAACGATGCTTACGGATGACTTCAGCTAATTCTTGCTTTCGAAACTCTGGAATCATCACTGTGGTAGGATTACAGCAAGAGGGCATAAGGAAAATGCCGTGAATATTTATTTGACTACACTGCTTTTCAAGTTCGTCTGGTAACATCCCAAACTCGTCTCCGAGAATAGGGACTAACTGAATATGGAACATTTTTGCTAATTCGATAAAATTCGAATACGTGTATAAATCTGTGGCAATTCTATTGCCAGGCTCAAACAAAGCAGCCAAAGCAATTGCCAGTGCATTTTGGGCACCAGAAACGATTGCTATATGCTCATGGTCCGTATGAATTCCGAAAGACTCCATCCAGTTTAGAGCTGCTGTTTTTTGATGTAGAATTCCTGTCGGTTCGTTGTAATTTAGTAGCTGTTCTACATAACTTTTGTTCACAACCTTTTGAATAACCTCTGTTACGCTAGCATTGGTTTGCTCAAACGATGCCACAAATCCGAGCTCAATGAGGTTTGCTGTTTTATCAGCGGAAATGGTTATAGAACGGGCGGCATTTGGAGCTACAAATGTTCCACTTCCCGTAACGGCATAAATCAATCCCTTTACCTCACATATTTTGTAGGCACGGGTAATCGTGGTGAAGTTTAAGTCAAGAAAATCCGCTAATTCACGTTGCGGAGGTAACTTTGTCCCAGGTGCCAAAAAGCCATTAATAACATCCTGTTCAAGTAGTAACGCAAGAGATTTATAAAAAGGACGATTTAAGGCTTTCTTATCAGGTTTCCAAGACATTGGATAATTTTCAAATGAATTGATTGGCATAGATCACCTCAATTATATGTGTTCCATACAATCATATCATTTTTGTATGGAATTATTAAAATGAAATCGGATCGTTTGGAAAGGTGAATACACGAGTTTATTTTCTTAGAAAAAAATCACTTTGTACCCCCATTTTGATAAAAGGGGGTATTTTCTATGTAGGGATAATTGTAATCCATACAATTATCTTGTTTTTTGTATGGATTTTGTATGTTAAATTTAAATAAATTTAGCAATTTAGGATGTGAATCATTTGAAAAAAAGAAATCAAATATGGATTGCATTTCGTGCGGCTTTTCCATATACAGTACCCATTTTTGCTGGATTTGTATTCTTGGGAATCGCATATGGCATCTATATGAATTCATTAGGGTTTAGTGCAATTTACCCGATTCTGATGAGTCTATTCATATTTGCAGGATCAATGGAGTTTGTGGCAGCCAATTTATTGCTTGTCGCTTTTAATCCGATTAACGCTCTTTTTCTAACCTTAATGGTGAATGCACGACATTTGTTTTACGGCATATCCATGCTGGATAAGTATAAGGGAATTGGGAAAAAGAAGCTCTATATGATTTATGGGCTTTGCGATGAGTCTTTTTCTATCAATTGTACCGTTGATATTCCGAAGAATGTAGACAAGGGCTGGTTTATGTTCTTTGTGACACTACTCAATCATTCTTATTGGGTCATAGGTTCAGCAATTGGCGGTATTTTTGGATCTCTTGTCAAGTTCAACACAGAAGGGCTCGATTTTGTTATGACTGCTCTCTTTGTAGTCATTTTCATTGAACAGTGGATGAAAGAGAAAAAGCACCACAGTGCTCTCATTGGTGTTGGGCTTTCAACTGTCAGTCTCTTTATTTTTGGCGGAGACCACTTCATTATCCCTGCGATGTTTGCCATTCTTGGGTTACTGACCCTCATTAGAAAGCCAATGGAGAAAGTTGAGGTTAGCACCATATGACAATGAGTTTAACGCAACAGATTATTACGATTGCTATGGTGGTTTTGGGGACTGTGCTTACAAGGTTTCTTCCATTCATCGTTTTCCCATCGGGTAAGCCTACACCGCAGTATGTACAGTATCTCGGTAAAGTACTGCCAGCAGCAGTAATTGGGCTTTTGGTCATTTATTGTTTTAAGGACGTGAGTTTAGTTTCTGGAAGTCATGGTTTACCCGAATTTATTGGGGTAGTAGTAGTGGCGTTGCTTCACTTATGGAAGAAAAACATGCTCCTGTCTATAGCTGGTGGAACGATTGTATACATGATTTTGGTTCAATTGGTGTTTTAATCCATCACGTATTACTATTTCTTCAATCTATGTTGATGGTAGTTTCAATAAATCAAAGGGGTAGGTATTTGTGAAAAAGAAAATTGACGAGTATCAAATTTATGAAAAACACTACGAAGAAATTTACAAGCAAGTAAAAAACGATCCATATGCTCAATCGTTAGGTATTCAGTTAACAAAATTTGAGGCTGGTTTTGCAGAAGCAATTCTAGAAGTGCAGGACCATATGGTAAATGCGTATGGAACTGTTCATGGAGCAGTTATATACGCTTTAGCAGACCACGCATTTTCGGTAGCCTGTAATGCATATGGAAAAACTTCAGTAGGACTCTCGACAACTATCCAGTTTATCGAAGCTGCTAAACCAGGAGATAGAATAGTTGCCCGTTCGACAGAAATAAGACGAAACTTTCGTACAGGATTTTATCGAATTGACATTTTTCATGAGCAAAATCTAATTGCAACCATGGAGGCAGTTTCATATCGTAAAGACCATTATTTTATTGAACTGGATGAACAAGTTTGAGTATAGGAGTATGATATTGTTCCAATAGGAAACATCTTGTTTGGAGTAATAAAGGTTAAAAGAGATGGAAAAACCAGAGTTTAAGATTTGCTAATATGAGGAGTTTTATGGAAGAAATTTATAAAGAGCTTCAGAGGTTAGGTTTTTCGCAAAATGAAATCCAAGTATATACAGAAGTTTTAAAAAAATTTCCTATAACTGGATATGAGATTAGTAAAAGGTCAGGTGTACCTAGGGCTATGATATTTGAAGTAGTGGCAAAATTATTGAAAAAAAGAGCCGTTTATACTGCCACTCTTGTACCTTTGACTTATGTACCTTTGCCAGCAAAAGAATTAATCAATCGACTACGAAAAAACTTCGATTAATTTTTTTATAGGCTATTGTCATGACTGCCATAAGCAATTTCTGATGAAAGTGATGAATTTGATATTGATTTTTCAGAAGTAGTGATTTCTAGAAACTGATATTGATTTAAGGATCTTAAACGAAGACTAATATAGAAGCCTTCTCTATCAAAACTAGAGAAGGCTATTCTTTTAAACCTATCGTTTAAATTTATATTTTTCTATTAGTTGCAGGGTTAAGCTTCTTCATTTTTTTTGAACTGGTGAATGATCCTTTGTATCTTCAAATAAGTCAAATTCAAATGTGGGGTAGAAGGAGTTTGTGTGATATATGTAGAAGTTTAAAAAGTTACAAAAGAATGTTTTTGAGGAATTTCTCAGAACGACATAATTTTTATTTTAGGAGGGACAACATGGAAGTTTTTGCTGAATATTTAGCGCTTATTGATAACCCGCAACATCGGGCCCGAACGGAAGAAGTTTTGGCTTGGGTAACTAAGAAATTTCCAAAATTAGTGCCAAAAGTTGCGTGGAATCAGCCTATGTTTACCGATCACGGCACATTTATAATTGGCTTTAGCGTAGCCAAACATCATTTGGCTGTTGCCCCTGAAAGGGCAGGGATTATTCATTTTTCTGATGAAATTGTTCAGGCTGGCTATGACCACACCAAGCAGTTGGTACGTATCCAGTGGGATAGTCCGGTTGATTTCTCATTACTTGAGAAAATGATCGAGTTTAATATTTTGGATAAGGTAGACTGTTCAACTTTTTGGCGGAAATAATTCTGAGCGTATAAGCAACCACTTTGGGAATTAGGTATTTCGCTTTCGGCTTATGGCGTTCTCTCAAGAGGTTTATTGAGCGGCACATGGTCAAAAAATCGGGTTCTAGGTTTGGATGATAAACGCAGTAATGGTCCGCGGTTTGCCAAAGAAAATATTGAAAAGAATTTATCCCTTGTAGAGGCATTGCGTGAAATTGCCGAAGAAAAGCAAGCAACCATTGCGCAGATTGCCCTCGCATGGGTTTTATCCAAGGGTGAGGATGTTATACCATTGATTGGTGCAAGAACGCAGTCACAACTTTATGTTTCAATAGGCGCTGTTGACCTGAATTTAAGTTCAAACGATCTTTTACGAATTGAAGAAGTCGTACCTTCAGAACTTGTCGCCGGAGAATACTACCCGGTACCACGGAAAAAATGGTTCTTTTAACAAATTTTTAATGAAGCAAAGGTTGTTAAAATGAAGAATGACTAATTTTTCAGGAAATGGCAATTCGCTTTCCAGTGGGCGAGTTGTACTTTGATGCAGAATCAAAATTTATGTTAAAGACTTCAAATCGAACAGTGGAAAAAACGGGGAACAAAGGTGCAAAAATGTATTTCTACGTTAACAATCCGAAAGTACTTGAAGACTGGTCGTCTAAAATTAAGGTATTATCTTGCGAATCGTACTTTAAAGGTATAGGCGCAAGTAAGAATTGGGAAAGTGGAACTCGCCTCATGATGAGGGTTGTTGATTTATTTAAGATGTTGAAGTTTGTTCATTTGCGTTTTGAGAGTAAGTAAAATGATTGAATTTTGCCATATCCCAATCCATTAAACAAGTTATTTAAAAAGCAATATAGAATGTTAAAAGAGACCCTCAGAGGTCTCTTTTGTTTTGAATTTCTTTCATGGAATAGACGAAACCAAATTTTGGAATACTATGGGTAGTAAGTAAAGCCTGGTATTAGGAAGGAAATTTAAAATGTGGATCCTAATTTTTATCATATTTATTATCTTTAATATAATTTCCTTTTTTGTTCCAAAAAGGATAGGCAGAATTGAGATTTATGCCACTTGTTTTTTTGCTTATGCATATGGATTGACGACTGACATGGTACTCGATTTGCATTTTCATCTTTATGGTTATTTTCAAAAGGGTTTTCAATGGAAATCTTTACTTGGGATCCTTCTCTACTTTCCTTCCATTAGCTTTTTATTTCTTAATTATTATCCTACAAAAAGAAAGATAGCAGATAAAGCACTTTATATTATCCTTTGGTCCATATTCTCAGTGATTTTTGAATGGTTCACCGTGCAAACTGAATTTTTTTATTATAGTGGATGGAAGCTTTGGTATTCTGCGGCAGTATATCCGCTCATCTTTTTAATTCTTGTAATTAACATGAAATTTGTTCAAAGACTAACTAGATAATTACTGTTTTTTATCCTCTTATTACCCATCTTTCTTTAAAAAATATGTTAGGATGGACATGAAGTTACACTTATAAATAATTAGATGGGGGCAATCTGATGTATAGCTTTAAGAATGATTACAGCGAAGGTGCACATCCTAGAATATTAAATGCTTTAATAGAATCCAATCTTGTCCAAGAGGATGGCTATGGGGAGGATCAATTTTCCCAAAAAGCGGTTGAACTGTTAAAGGAGAGAATGGGACGGACAGACGTTGATATTCACCTCTTATCAGGCGGGACACAAACAAATCTAATTGCGATTTCTACTTTCTTAAGACCGCATGAAGCAGCAATGGCAGCGAGTACTGGCCATATTTTGGGGCATGAAACAGGAGCCATTGAAGCGACAGGACATAAAGTACTATCAATTGAAACAGTGAACGGGAAACTTACCCCATCTGATGTGCAAGCGGTACTTGACGGTCATCCAGATGAGCATATGGTCAAGCCTAAGCTGGTATACATATCAAACTCCACCGAAATTGGCTCAATTTATAACCGGAGTGAACTCGTGCAGTTAAGTGATTTTTGTAAAAAGAACCATCTCATATTGTATATGGATGGTGCAAGGTTAGGCTCAGCGCTTTGTTCAACAGAAAATGATCTTCAGTTAAATGATCTGCCAACACTTGTGGATGCCTTCTATATCGGGGGAACAAAGAACGGGGCACTTATTGGTGAGGCTTTGGTGATTTGCAAGGATTCTCTTAAGGAGGATTTCCGATACCATATGAAGCAAAAGGGCGCACTGCTCGCGAAAGGGAGACTTTTGGGCACCCAGTTTCTTGAACTGTTCAGGGACAATTTGTTCTTTGATTTGGCCGCGCATGCTAATAAGATGGCTACCATACTTAGAGATGAAATCAGCAAAGCAAATATTTCGTTTCTAACCCATTCTCCATCGAATCAAATCTTTCCGATTTTACCAAATGCGCTGATTACGGAATTAGAGAAACATTATGCCTTTCATTTTTGGGAAAAGGTCGATACAGATCACTCGGCGATTCGACTCGTAACATCCTGGGCAACAAAAGAGGAAGAGGTAACAGCTTTTCTTGAGAATTTGAAAAAATTAATGTAGGAAGCAGAAAATTTTCTGAACACAAACTACAAAAAAATAATGCCTTTTCTAGCTTGATTGTTGTAAGAAAATTTGATATAGTAAGAGAAATCAAAAAGACGATGTGTAACTGGCGAAACACGGATTACCGTGAGGGAGCACATAATGTCTCGTAGCCGTTCGCCTGGGCAGAGGTAGGGAATTATTCCTTACCTCTTTCTGTTTATAGGAGGGGATATTTCAACCGGCTAGGAGCCAAGATTACTTTAATATTTTAAAAATCAAGTAGATACAGATTTTAATAAAATTTGACCTTTTCAGCTTGCTTAATGAATTTACGAAATTTCAAACTATCATATAAGAATAGAGGAGATTACAAGATGAGCACAACAACATTAGACAAAATGAAAACAATCAAAACCTTAAACAATATTGCAGAGAGCGGGCTAAATGTATTCAATAAGGATAATTTTACGATTGACAATGACAATGAAAATCCAGATGCGATTGTTGTACGCAGTTTTAATATGCATACAATTGAACTTGGTAAGAATTTAAAGGCCATTGCACGTGCCGGAGCGGGTGTTAATAACATTCCGGTTGAAAAATGTACAGAACAGGGAATTGTGGTTTTTAATACCCCTGGTGCGAATGCGAATGCTGTAAAAGAAATGGTTCTTACTACATTGATGGCTTCATCCCGAAACCTTTTTGACGGGGTCGCTTGGACAAAGACGTTGGATGGTGAAGGCGAACAAGTTCCAAAGCTTGTTGAAGCAGGAAAAAAACAATTTGTCGGGAAAGAAATTAAGGGGAAAACGCTGGGAGTAATTGGTTTAGGCGCCATCGGAGCACTTGTAGCGAATGATGCCCTAGATTTAGACATGGACGTGATTGGTTTTGACCCGTTCATTTCTGTTGATACAGCTTGGAATTTGTCTAGAAATGTACAGCGCGCGATGACGATTGAACAGTTGTTTGCTAATTCTGATTATATTACGGTTCACGTTCCATTAACCGATGACACAAGAGGAATGTTTAACCAAGCAACCTTTAGCATTATGAAGCCTGGAGTTCACATTTTGAATTTCTCACGAGGAGAGCTTGTGAATGAAACAGATATGGCAGCAGTGCTTGAAGACGGCAAGGTTGGTAAGTATATTACAGACTTCCCAAATGAAAATGTATTGAAAATGAAAAATGCAATTCCAATCCCTCATCTAGGTGCATCTACGCAAGAATCAGAGGAAAACTGTGCAATTATGGCTGCTCGCCAGGTGAAGAATTTTCTGGAAACCGGAAATATCAAAAACTCAGTGAATTTTCCGAACGCATCCATACCTTATACAGGAAAAAAACGTGTGGCAGTATTCCATAAAAACGTTCCAAACATGGTTGGACAGCTTACACTAGCTATTTCAAGCTATAATTTAAACATCGCAGACATGATTAATAGAAGCCGTGGGGAATATGCTTATACGATGATTGACATTGACAATAAAGTAAATGGCGATATCATTCCTGGATTGCAAGAAAAAATCGATCAAATCGGTGGAATCGTAACCGCACGTATTATATAAACAATAAAGTTCAAGGTCCCATTAATAAAATTAATGGGGCCTTGAACTTTTTTTATTTCTGATATTTTTCTTTTGAGCTGACCGTTGCAGTTGTAATCTTGGAAAGGATCAAAAATCAAATCGTTCAATGATTCCGTATATCGTGAGCCGATTAACCTTGAAAACATATATTTTTCTTTATTGGTGATAATAATACCTAAAATAAGAAAAATTCGGTGATCTTAATGCAAAACTTAATTAAAATCCTCCTTCCAAGACAATTATTATTGTTGCTTATCCTTTCGACAGGTTTACTAAATCATGTCCTTCTTATCCCAAATTTGCTTACGGCAGCTGGAAGAGACAGTTGGCTAAGTGTCATTGTGGCATATCCGATTGCTCTTTTCTTTCTATGGCTGGTGTATTTTATTGTAAAAAACAGTCCAAATGAAGGTTTCTTTTCTATGATTCGACAGCGTCTTGGAAGGACTTTTTCAACCATATTTTCGATTCCAGTCATTCTGTTTTTATTCACAAGCTCCTATGTAACTTTTAGGGACTTAATGATCTGGTTAAAGGCCTATTTTCTCGCGGATGCATCTGTTTTTATGATTAATTGTATTTTGATTTTTGTCTGTTTTTTAATCACACTTGCTGGGGTCAAAAGCATGGCTATATCTAGCGGTTTTTTACTACCGTTTGTGGTGTTATTTGGCATATTTATTGCAATTACAAACACGAGCTTAAAGGACCCGAGTTTATTATTTCCTTTGTTTGCAGAAGGCTATTCTCCTCTTGTTAAAGGGGCAATCTATGTTCTATCAGGGCTTCTTGAGATTTACATGGTTATCTTGTTGCAGCCATTTTCACAGGAGCAGATTAAATTTAAACAGTTGTTTATTTTATTGACTTTCTTAACAGGCCTAATCTTAGGGCCTCTTTCTGCATCAATTATGGAATTTGGACCTACTGAAGCAATTTACTTTCGGTATCCAGCTTATGAACAGTGGCGTGTATTAAGCATTGGGGAATATATATCACATCTAGATTTTTTTGCTTTATATCAATGGCTTAGCGGTGCGTTGATTCGAATTGGTTTATTCATGTATCTTTTAGGTACATTTTTTACTAATAAGAAGAAACATTATAGACTGAACCCTAAGCTTGCTGGAGTCATGTATCTCATTTTGTTCGGTCTGATGACAATAAAAGTAGAGACATATTATTTCTATAAGGCAATATATGAATACTTTCTTCCGGCTAGTATGGCATTTTTCCTTTTTCAAATCCTGCTATCAGCCATCATTATAAAAGTATTAAAGAAGAGGGATAAACAACATGGTAAGAAAAATACACTTGAATCCACTTCGTAATGGAAGTCTAAAGGAAAAAGCAGAAAACCTAAAAATACAATTTAAGAAAAGTCAAGACCTACGATTTTTAGAGCACAATACAGAAATGGAAACATTTGAAATTATCTATTTTGAAAGCTTAGTTGATATACATTATTTAGATCAGTATATTTTACCTAAACTCAGCGGTAATAAAGAAGATTCTATCAAGAAAAAGCTGAAAACCTTATTTCAAGCAGATGATGTAAGTTCGAAATCCTTAGAGGATTTATCAAATTTACTTTTTGATGGAAATGTCTTATTTTTATTCGGTGATTCGTTTTTAAGTATTCAGGCAGGATCCTTTCCTATGCGGCAACCTGAAGAATCAGCGATTGAGAGCTCAATAAGGGGTCCTAAGGATGGTTTTGTGGAGGATATTAAGACAAATATCTCCTTAATAAGGCGAAGACTTAACACCTCGTCTTTATGTTTAGAGAAATATACGATTGGTAAAAGAAGTAGAACAAAAGTAGTACTCATGTATATAGATGATTTAATTGATCAGCGAGTTTTGGATGAAATCCATAAAAGGTTAGAAAAAGTAGAACTGGATATCTTGACGAGTATTCATGAACTTGAATCATATGTTCGTGATAGACCGTATTCCATCTTCCCGAGTACGGACTATACGGGTAGACCTGACTTTATTGTTCAAGCGCTGAATCAAGGCCGGTTTGCTCTCATAGTTGATGGAAATCCTACAGTCTCTTTTGCACCGGTCAATATATTATTGCAGATTAAATCACCTGAGGACAATTACATAAGTTATGCTTATGTATCAATAGAAAGAATTATCAGGATGATAGGTTTGATCATATCTGCTTTTTTACCTGGTGCATGGATAGCATTTTCTGCCTATAATATTGAACAGGTTCCCTATTTACTGGTTGCGACTATTACAATCTCGCGTTTTGGGCTGCCCATATCTTCACCACTTGAAATGTTTATTGTTCTATTTTTGTTTGAGCTATTTAATGAAGCTGGGGTACGCTTGCCAAGAGCAATTGGGCAAACCGTCGCTGTTTTAGGTGGCTTAATCGTAGGGGATGCTGCGATTCGGGCTGGGTTAACATCACCAACGATGCTGGTAGTAGCGGCCATTACCTACATTTCATCTTTTACGTTGGTGAATCAAACTTTAAGTACGGCTTGTACCATCTTAAGATTCACGATTATCTTAATGAGTACCTTATTTGGATTATTCGGAGTCATTATTGGCTTTATTCTAACGGTTTTTTACTTTTCTAACCTTTCTTCCTTTGGGTCTCCATACCTAGGCTCTCTTTCGCCAATCAATCTAAAAGAAATGATTAAGGCATTCCTTAGGGCTCCAAGCCAATTTTATAAGTCGAGAACAACCTTAACCAGTCCAGATGATCCAACAAGGGGCGGAAATCAATCATGAAAAGGAAATGGCTTATTTCTTGTTTAGCGGGTTGTCTGGTACTTTCCGGTTGTTCAGGTTTAAAAAATATTCAAGATACAACCTATGTTGTGGCAATTGGTATGGATTATGATGAAGAAAAGGAGGAGTATATCGCGTATCTTCAAGCCTTAAATTTCGCTAATGTAGCAAAGGTAGAAGGAGGTAAACCTACTGAACCCATCCCGATTTTTATTGCATCAGCAACTGGAGAAACACTAAATTTAGCTGTTGGTAACCTTTATAAAAAGTCGGAGCCTCCTTTATTTTTTGGCCACGTAGAAACATTTGTTTTAAGTCAAAGAATAGTCAGGAATCATTTTAAGGAAGTAATGGTAGAAATAGGAAGAAATCGTTCGCTCCGGCATACTTTACGAGTCATGACAACGGATGAAAATATTAATGAAATATTTAATATAAAGGCATTATTTAATTATCCAGCAGTGTACACGGTTCTTTTTAGAAAGGAAAAGAACGAAGTGTATCAAGATGAGATCAAGCCTGTGGCATTAATGGATTTTTTAAGAGCCTATTATGAGCCTATGGGGGTGGCTAAACTACCTAATGTAAAAATTGACTCTCAAACCTGGAAGGCTGATGGAAAGTATCCCATTGTATTTTTCGATGGATATGCCATTTTTCAACAGCAAAAATTTATTAAAGTCCTTCCATTCAAGGACGCTGTTTATACTAATTGGTTATTAGAAAAAAAGGTTTCTTTAGATCAAAGAGTAGATGAAGAGGGAAAGCTTGTAGCAGCAGTGAAGCTAGCCACTCCAAAAATGAAGGTAAAATACAAGAAGGGAACGACTACCCCAAAGTTTGCTATAGAATTATTTGTACCAGCAGATTTGATCGAAAAAATTAAAGATATTCCCGAACAGAAATTAACGAAATTAGTTGAAGAAGATATAAAAAGAAAACTTACTTCCATTTATAAAAATGGAGTGAAAAATAAAACAGATATACTAAATGTTGGTGAAAAGTGGTATAGAAAACACCCGAAGCAATATAGGGAATTAAAAAAATCTAACGGCTTTTATTTAGATAAAGACTCCTTAACGAATCTAAAGGTTAAGGTGCAAATATTTCATTTTAATAGCTATAAGTATGAACAGAGAGTCGATTAAGTCTTCTTACCCCACTCTTAATAACAAACAGCAATTGAAAGCTCGCCAACTGGCGAGTTTTTTATTCTAGTGACTAATAAAGATGCAGATTTATTAAATAATAAGTCAAGTGGGAATTAATAAAAAAATTTATCTAAAAATTCAAAGTAATGGATTGACAACAACACTAATTAAGATTTATAGTGTATTCAACAGTTATCAATACCAAGTAAACAAGTAGGTGAAATGAGATTTAGCCAACGAGGCCTCTCCTCAGCAAAAAGTATTCTTATGAAAATATGTGAGCTCCGCACTTGTTGGAGCTACACCTATTATTGTAAAAGCCGATTGGACTACCAAAGGCTCCTGTGATTAACAGGAGTCTTTTTTATTGGTTTTGGTGATGAAAGTACTATAAAGGGCAGATAAACCCAGAAAAAACAAGAGTGCATTGGAGGTCTTAATATAGTGAAATTCGCATTGTTTACCCTTATGATGAATGAACCCAATGCGCTAACTGGGGTATCACTAACCGCTCAGCAGAAATTTCAAAATGTAGTGAATCAGGCAATTTTAGCAGAGAAACTAGGCATTGATGCCTATGGTGTTGGGGAGCGTCATGGAACACCATTCCTTTCCTCATCACCAGCTGTAGTATTGACGGCTATTGCTGGAAAAACCTCACGCATTCGGTTATTGACGACAGTATTAGTTCTAAGTATTCTGGATCCCATTCGTGTGGCAGAGGACTTTGCGACACTAGATCACCTTTCAGGAGGGAGGTTGGAGTTGATTATCGGGAAAGGCAATGATCCTCGTCATTATCCGCTTTTTGGAATAACCGAGGAGGAGCAATGGGATTCGCTTGCTGAGCGATACGAATTACTAAAGCGCTTATGGAATGAGGAGAACGTAAGCTGGGAGGGGCGCTACCGAACATCATTAACCAATGTCACGACACAACCGAGGCCTTTTCAAAAGGGCATTCCAATATGGCATGGGAGCGCATCAAGTACGCGTTCTACTGAATTGGCTGCAAAATATGGGGATCCTATTTTCTCATCCAATACTTTTCATCCCCAAGCCAAGTATAAAGCGTTAATTGATCATTATCGTGAGCGGTTGGCTTATTATGGTCACGATCCTAAGAAAGCAATCGTTGGATCGGGTGCTAGCAGTCTATATATTGCCAATACTGCTGAGGAGGCAATTAACCGTTTCCGGCCTTACTACAATGCTTTTCATGATACAGAAGCAGCGAAGCATAATAACTCGCCATTTAAAGATCTTGAAGACAATATAGCTAATGGGCCAGTCTTGGTTGGTAGTGCAGAGCAAGTAATCGAGAAAATCTTAAACTACTATAAGGCATATGGAAATCAGGTACTAAGTATCAGTGTTGATGGCTTAACGGAATCGGAGCAACAGGAACAATTGCATAGGTTTGCAACTAATGTGGCACCGGTGTTGCGGAATGAGATCCCCAGCACCGTTTGGGAACAAATCAGTAAAGTGGCTGCTACCTGAAGTGAACCAAAATTACTTATTAGAATACAAGTATTCTTATAGATTCACCTCACCATACAGTGATTAAGAATCAATAAATTTGAATAGGAATGCGCCGATTGGTCTACCAAAGGCTCCTGTTATAAAAACAGGAGCTTTTACTTTTTTTAAATGATTAGGTTGTCTTAGTTATATAGAAAAGTAATCAATACACAAAAGAAAGGGAGTAACAACGATGAGTAAAGTAACGATTATTTCGGGAAGTCCTTCTGAACATACGAGATTAAATGGGGCATTGGATTATGTTGTAGAGTTTTTCGAGGGAGTGAATCATTCTCCTGAAATCATCCATATCCGCAATCTTCCAGCAGAGGATTTAATACAAGCGAGATTTGACAGCGCAGAAATAATTAAGGCAAATAAAAACGTCGAAGATTCATCTATTATTGTGATTTTAACGCCGGTTTATAAAGCATCATTTACCGGAGTCTTAAAAACTTATTTGGATCTTCTGCCACAAAATAGTTTGGTGAATAAAACGATTTTACCCATTGCCATTGGAGGATCGATTGGACATCTACTTATGATTGATTACGCACTAAAACCAGTGCTGGCAGCACTCGGAGCTACCCACATCTTAAAAGGGACTTATATCGTAGATAGCCAAGTAAAAAAACTAGTGAATAATCGTTATGAACTTGATGGAGAAGTTAAAAAACGATTAGATACTGAATTGAATACGTTAAAGCCTTCCTTGTTATCTGATAAAGGAGTGATCAGCTCGATCATTTAACCAATTAAGCAACTTGGATTTAATAGCTATTTATTTTACTAGGAGGGGATCCTTTTGGGATTGAAACTTAGCATTTTGGATCAAAGCGTCATTGCTGAAAATGAAACTGCCTTTGACGCCTTTAACCATACAATTGAATTAGCACAACGGGCAGAGGAGTTGGGGTATCATCGCTTTTGGGTATCTGAGCATCATAATGCTGAGAAATTAGCAGGATCAGTTCCAGAAGTATTAATATCCCATCTTCTCGCAAAAACGAAACAAATTCGAATTGGCTCAGGAGGTGTGATGCTCCAGCATTACAGTCCATATAAAGTGGCCGAAACCTTTAATGTATTAGCTTCATTATCACCTGGGAGAGTGGATTTAGGGTTGGGGAAAGCACCCGGAGGGCTTCCGTTATCAACAAAAGCCCTTCAGCAGGATTTTGCTGGAAATCCAAAAGAATTATGGGAAAAGCTGGTCGACCTTAAAAAGTTTATCTCTGACACGCTTGAACCATATGATCCGTTTTATGGACTTAAAGCTGAGCCGGTTCCACCAACGCCACCCGAACTATTCTTATTGGGAGCAAGTGCTTCAAGTGCGAAACTTGCTGGTGAATTAGGATACTCTTTTGTATTTGCTCAGTTCATTAATAGTGAGGAAAGGATACTTAATGAAGCTTTTGACGAGTTCAGCCATCTGCAGAAACGGAAAAAGTTACAGCCCCTTTCTTTTATTCTGGCACTCTCTGTTATAGTGGCTGATACAGAGGAGGAAGCAAAGGAACTGGTGGGTAATACTAAAATCGTCAAAGTGCATCTTAAGAGTGGCAAGACCGTTACTGTAGGGAGCGTGGAGCAAGCAGAACTGTTTGCGCAGCAGGCGAATGAAAGCTATCAACTAGAAATACAAGAAGCAAACATCCTATATGGTTCAAAGGAATCAGTGAGAGAAAAACTTCTTCACCTCCAAAATATATACGATTTGGAAGAAGTTATTATCGTGACACCTGTTCAAAATTTTGAGAAGAGACTTAAATCTTACGTACTCTTAAGCGAAGCATTTTCGGAAATATCTGTTCCAGTGAAATAATAAATTTTAGGAGGAAGTTGTCATGTCAAATCCATTATCAGTTGTTGTGTGGTCAAAACAAGGTTGTCACTATTGCTCAGAGGTTAAACAATTTTTAGAAGAAAAACAAGTGAATTATCAGACGGTTGATGTGACTAATCACGATGAATACCGCGATATATTAGAGGTTAAATATGGGATTCGTCATGTACCAGTGGTAGAAATTGGTCAAGACGGCATTTATCAAGGAGTAACCGAGGTGGGGATCAACCATCTTGAAAAGGCATTAGCTCCATTTTTACAGCACCGTTGAATTTTTTTTGAATAAAACCAACTAAATATATAGGATTAATTGGATTGATTTCTAAGAATAAGAGATTGAGAGGGGAAATGGTTATGTCAGAACAAAGAAAATTAAGATTTGGAACGATTATTCATGGAGTAGGCGGCAATATTTCAGGCTGGAGACATCCGGAAGTTCCATCAGATGCGAGTGTAAACTTAGAATATTATAAAGCTCAAGCACAAAAATCGGAAGAAGGTAAATTTGATTTTGTTTTCATTGCAGATGGTTTGCATATTAACAAGAACTCTATTCCTCACTTCTTAAACCGTTTTGAGCCTATTACCATCCTATCGGCTCTGGCCTCTGTCACCTCACGAATTGGTCTTGCGGGAACTCTGTCTACTTCGTACAGTGAACCGTTCAATGTTGCAAGGCAGTTTTCGTCATTAGACCACATCAGTGGAGGACGTGCAGGTTGGAATGTGGTGACTTCACCACTAGAAAAAACGGCATTAAACTTCAGTAAAACGATTGAAGAGCATCCTGACCATCCAAAACGATATAAAATTGCCGCTGAATATATTGATGTTGCGAAAGGCTTGTGGGATTCGTGGGAAGATGACGCATTTGTCCGGGACAAAGAAACGGGTGTGTTTTTTGATCCTGAAAAATTGCATGAATTGAATCACAAAGGTGAATTTTTCTCTGTATCAGGTCCGCTGAATATTGCTCGTTCCAAGCAAGGGCGTCCTATAATATTTCAAGCAGGATCGTCAGAGGATGGCAAAAATCTTGCGGCAAAAGAAGCGGATGCAGTGTTCACTGGGCATCCATCATTAGAGGAGGCACAGAAATTTTATCAAGATGTGAAGGGCAGGGCAGCATCTTTTGGTAGAAATCCAGACGAAATTCTCATTCTGCCTGGTATTGGGCCCATCATCGGTCATACAGAGGAAGAAGCAGAGCAAAAGTATCAAGAAATTGCTAACCTAGTGACAATCGAAAAGGCACTTGCCTATTTGGGGAGATTCTTTGAGCACCACGATTTCTCTCAATATGAATTAGATGAACCCTTTCCTGAATTAGGAGATTTAGGAAGTAATAGTTTTAAGAGTGGCACAGATCGGATTAAACAAGAAGCAAAAGAGAAGAACCTGACACTCAGACAAGTGGCACTCAGTTCAGCGACACCTAGAACTCCATTTATAGGCACCCCAGAACAGGTAGCGGATCGTATTCAAGAGTGGTTTGAAGGACACGCTGCGGATGGATTTATTATCGGTACAAATATCCCGAGCGATTTAACAAATTTTATCGATTATGTCGTCCCAATTCTTCAAAACCGGGGCCTTTTCAGAACAGAATATGAAGCAGAAACTTTACGAGGAAATCTTGGTCTGCCTTATCCAATCAATCGATATGCAAAAGAAACAATTAAAAAATAATTGAGGTGAATCTGAAATGAAGTTATTTGCAAATTGGACGAAATTATTCACGATTACATCGGTTCTTGTAATCCTATTAGCGGGTTGCTCCAGTGGTGCAAGTACGAGCAGCAGCAATGAAACCAACGGCAAGAATGAGGGGAAGGCGCCTATAGGTGGAGAGCTTACATATGCATTGGCTACTTCACCAGATACGCTGGATCCTCATCGCAGCGGTTTAGCGGTAGCGGTTCGTGCATTTAGAACTATTTTTGATAGTTTAGTTGTGCTAGCACCGGACAATACGATTCAACCATGGCTCGCAACAGAATGGACTGTAGCGGATGATGGAAAAAGCTATACCTTTAAGCTGCGCAAGGATGTGAAGTTTCACGATGGGACACCCTTTAATGCCGAAGCTGTGAAATACAATTATGACCGGATCATTGATCCCAAAACAAAAGCGGCCAATTCGTTAGCGTTAATCCAACCATATGAATCATCAGAAGTCATTGATGAGTATACGATCAAAATTAACCTTTCCACCCCTTCTACATCGTTTTTAAGTAATCTCAGTCAAGGTTTACTAGGGATTGTATCGCCAACAGCGGCAGAGAAATATGGAGATCAATTTGGTAAAAATCCAGTAGGAACGGGACCGTATAAATTTGTCAGTTGGACAGAAAATGCAGACATTCAAGTGGAGAAAAATAATGAATACAAATGGGCTCCATCCATCGTAGAAAACAAAGGTGCTCCTAAGATAGATAAAATTACTTTTAAAATTATCCCAGAGGAAGCAACCCGAATTGGCAGTGTACAAAGTGAGCAAGTTCTCGCAGCCGAAACAGTACCGCCACAAAATATCCTTTCGTTAAAAAATGATCCAAAAACTCAATTGCTACAAGTAAATACACTCGGGCTTCCGTATACGCTCTTCTTCAACCAAAGAAAAGAACCATGGAATGATGTCAAAGTACGAAAAGCGGTGCAGCTAGCGGTTGACGTGGATGCGATTGTTAAAACGCTCTATCTAAACACGTACGCAAGAGCTTGGTCACCACTTTCACCAGGAATTTTAGGATATGATCAATCGCTAGAAGGCAGTGTGAAGCCGGATATTAAAAAGGCAAATCAACTCCTTGATGAACTTGGCTATGAAAAAGGAGCAGATGGGATTCGTGTAAAAGACGGCAAGAGATTGGCATTGAATTATGTTGATGGGTCTCCTAACCGGGAGAAACGAAATGATATCGCTATTATCATTCAACAACAATTGAAAGAGATTGGAATTGCAGTGGAAATTAATATTACCAAAGATGTTGCCTCCGTCGTCTATCAAAACGCGGACTATGATTTGTATGGAAATAGCCAAGTAAATTCCGATCCAAATGCGCTGCGTGCCATCTATCATACAAAAACTCCAGAACAGGAGGCGGCATTTAAAGGGCTAGGTGGAGGATCAAACCCAGAATTGGATCAATTATTGGAACAAGGAACAATAGAATCGGACCCAGCAAAACGGGAAGAAATCTATAAAAAAGTGCAGCAAAAAATTATTGAAGAGGCATGGATTTTACCTATTTATGTATTCCCCTACACTGTTGCTGCATCAAAGAAGGTAAATGGAATTGGATTTGATGCATTAGGTTATCCATTGTTTAACGATGTAACGATTGGAAAATAAAGAGTAGAGGAGCTGATACATGTGGCATTAGTCCATAAGATGATATTAAAAATCTCGACTGCATTTGTATCGATTATAGGCTCCTTAATCCTTGTCTTTTGCATCAACTATTTGCTTCCGGGGGATCCAGTACTCTCTATGATTGATCCCTCTGTTGCAACACCCGAAATGGTTGAAAATTTGCGCAAGGAATTGGGGCTCGATCAACCGTTTTACATGCAATTTATCCACTATTTTACCAATATTCTTCAAGGAGACTTCGGACAATCGTTAATGAATAGCGAACCAGTCCTTCCTAAGATTTTAGAACATTTTCCTGCAACACTCGCATTAACCTTTGCTAGCGCGGTTATTTCTGTTGTGATTGGGGTTGCGTTCGGCGTGTTGTCAGCGATTTATCAGAATAAGTGGATGGATCTCATCGCTCGTTTAATTGGATTATTTGGCATTTCCATGCCAACATTTTGGTCAGGAATCTTACTCATACTTATATTTTCAGTCTCATTGAACTGGTTTCCTGCTATGGGGTCAGAGGGGTGGAAAACGATCGTGCTGCCATCACTTTCACTTGGTTTTGTCGGGGCAGGATTAATTATTCGAATGGTTCGAAATAGTATGCTGGAAGTGATTAATGAGCAATTTATTGTCACGCTGCGTGCGAAAGGTCTATCAGAACGGGTTGTCATGTATCGTCATGCCCTTCGTAACGCACTTATTCCAGCTATTACGATTATTGGTCTGAATATCGGAGAACTGATGGCTGGTACAGTGGTGATTGAAACCGTATTTTCAAGACAAGGAATTGGGAGAATTGTGGCCGATGCGATCATGGCGAAAGATCTGCCTGTGATTCAAGGTGTTGTCTTCTTTAGCGCCATAGTCTATGTGATTGTCAATCTATTAGTGGATCTTTCGTATTCGATTATTGACCCACGAGTACGCCGGTCTCAGTAAAAGGCAGACCATTAAAAAAAGGGGTGATGACGATGAGAGAAGTGACGAATACCAAAGCAGTACTGAAGATACCAAAATGGAATTTTGCCAAATATAAAACAAACCTTTCCGTATCGAACCTATTTATCTATGTTTCTGGTTTTATTGTGTTCTTCATTATTGCTTGTGCGCTATTTCCTAAATGGATCGCACCTTATTCACCAACATTTATGAACACTGAACTTATATTAAGTGCCCCAAGTGCAGCCCACTGGTTTGGGACAGATTATTTTGGGAGAGATGTGTTTAGCCTTGTTGTTTATGGGAGCAGGGATTCACTCATTATTGGTGCTGCTTCAGTAGTTATTGGCGGATTAATAGGTGGGGCGATAGGTGCTCTTGCGGGATATATTGGTGGTTTAATTGATGTCATTTTTATGAGGTTTATCGAAATCTTGATGACGATTCCTGGTATTCTTCTGGCATTAGCCATTGCTGCTGTCCTCGGACCTAGCTTGTTTAATATTGTCTTAGCTGTTGCGGCTGCGTCTATCCCGGGGTATGCCCGTGTGATGAGAGGACAAATGATGAGTATTAAAAAACGTCAATATGTGGATGCCTCTCGATCGATTGGTACGCCTAAATGGCGGATTTTTCTTTGGCATATATTGCCGAATTCTTGGTCACCACTGTTAGTCATGGGGACAATTGGTCTGGGAACATCCATTTTAGTGGGTTCAGGATTAAGCTTTCTTGGACTTGGCGTGATCAAAGAAATCCCTGATTGGGGGGCACTTCTTTCCCAGGGAAGAGGTTACTTAACAGTGGGTTGGTGGATCTCCACATTTCCTGGGCTAGCGATTACTCTTTTTGTCCTTTCGGTAAATATTATTGGAGATAAACTTCGGGATATTTTTGATCCGAAAACAAGCAGAATGAGATGAAGGAGAGCAAAAGATGGAGAAGCTGCTAGATATTCAGAATTTGAAAGTGGATTTCACGAATAATCATGTAGACCTTACAGCCATTAAAGATGTGTTTTTGCATATTCACCAGGGTGAAACTGTCTGTATAGTAGGTGAATCGGGAAGTGGCAAAACGGTTACATCCAAAACGATCATGAGACTGATTGATTATGAAAATGGAAAGATAGCAGATGGAAGTATCGTACTAGATGGTATTGATCTGACACATCTACCTCAAAAAAAACTTCGTTCCATTCGCGGGAAAAAAGTGGCGATGATTTTTCAAGAACCAATGGCCGCTTTCGATCCTGTTTTTACAATAGGAAGTCAGATTATTGAAACGATCCTTGAAAATAAGCAATCTAGTAAATCAGAAGCGAAAGCGCGTGCGCTCTATTTACTGAAGCAGGTGGGTATATCGGATGCGGAAATGCGGATGAAACAATACCCCAATGAGTTGTCTGGAGGTATGTTGCAGCGGGCAATGATTGCCATGGCATTGGCCTGTGGTCCCGACTTACTGATTGCAGATGAGCCAACGACAGCACTCGATGTCACCATACAAGCACAAATCCTTAGGCTTCTTCAAGAGTTAAAAGAAGAGTTTGGAATGTCGATTCTCTTAATTACCCATGATATGGGCGTTGCTGCAGAAATGGCCGACCGGATTATTGTGATGTATGCGGGAAGAATTGTTGAGCATGCGGACGTCAAACAATTGTTCGAGTTGCCACACCATCCATATACCTTTGGGTTGTTGCAATCGATTACGACAATGGATAGTGATCGAAGTAAAAAACTTTATTCCATTAAAGGGTCTATTCCAGGGTTATCCCAATTACCTTCTGGATGTCAGTTTCATCCACGCTGTCCGTTTGCAACTGCACGCTGTTCTGTCGAATCACCTCCATTGTTAGAAGTGAATGGCCGCCAAACCGCATGCTGGCACGCAGAAGATTTAGTCATGACAGATAATTGGAAACAGCCTAGAGTAGAAATTAACACAGAGGTATGGTCTGAAAAAGAAGTAGTTCAAACCGGATCAGAACAAACCCGTCAACCGTTGTTTACTATTGAAGAATTGAGTAAATTTTATCCGATTGGCAAGCGTGTATTTTCGCGAAATCCTTCCCAAGTAAGAGCAGTCGATAAGGTTTCCTTTACGATCGAAAAAGGGGAGACTTTTGGACTTGTGGGGGAATCTGGAAGCGGAAAGTCCACCTTAGGGCGAGTTCTTTTACAGTTAGAGAAAGCAACTAGTGGAAAGGTATTTTTTCAAGAACAGGATTTGTCAGCGCTTGGTGCGAAAGAATTACGTGAAATGCGGAAGGATATGCAGGTGATTTATCAAGATCCGTACGGCTCAGTCAACCCCCGTTGGAAAGTAGGAGACATTATCGGAGAACCCCTTCGAGTCCATGAATCACTTAGTGAGAAAGAAAAGGAGGCGAGAGTCCGAGAGTTATTAGATGTAGTTGGATTAACTAAAAATGGCTACGATCAGTATCCACATGAATTTTCAGGAGGACAGCGGCAACGGATTGCGATAGCAAGAGCCATCGCACTTAATCCTCAGTTTATTCTAGCAGATGAAGCGGTTTCGGCGTTAGATGTGTCTGTACAGGCTCAAATTGTAAATTTATTACAAGATTTACAGCGTAAGCGGGATTTAACCTATCTATTTATTGCTCACGGTTTAAATATCGTTCGTCATATATCTGATCGCATTGGTGTGATGTATTTGGGTCAATTGGTTGAGATTGCAACGAGTGAAGAAATGTTCTTGCATCCTGCCCACCATTATACAAAAGGGTTAATTGACTCGATACCCTATGCCGACCCAACCCGTCCTAGAGAAAGAATTTCCATTCAGGGGGAAATCCCATCTCCTGCTAATCCTCCAACAGGATGCCGTTTTCATACTCGTTGCCCAGCAGCGACTGCCCGTTGTCGGGAAGAACAGCCCCTATTTAGGGAAATTGCTACAGGGCATTGGGTTGCTTGTCATGATCCAGTCTAGTTTTACTAGACTAACAAGTGTATTTTTTCGCAAGAAAAAAATTATTTGGATAGGACCGCATCAATACTTAAAAGGAGGATATTCATGATGCATACCTCAAATTCTCGTCCTGTAGGGATTCACTTAAAAACAACAAAACAGAATTCCTTAGAAAAAAGTGAATATCTAAATCTGCCGGACTTACAGTTTTTTCAATGGTGTCATTCACAATATGGGTTAAATAAGGGAGTTTATAATACGATTGACCAGTGGTTTTACGGAATTGGAATTGAACGCGTTCAATATCGCCGTATCTTCATATTGAAATTTTTAGATTTTAGTAAAGATTATGGAATTGTGAAGGACCAACAGAAATTTATCCGATTTGGAAATGGAGGTCTCATTCGAAGGCTGCAAGGATTTATGCGGGATATTAATCAGGGATAAAGATGAGAATTGTATACTCGAGTCTATTTTCTACAAGCAAATATTACGTAAGATAAGGTAACAAAAATGGAGACTCACAAAGATAATTGTATTAAATTATCTATATATAAATATTAGGGAGGGCTTCATATGGGCACGAATGACAAAGTTCTTTTCGCTGGAGATGTATATACGATCATATACGATTATAAAAATGGTCTGTACGAAATTAAAAAAGAAGATGAACGCGGGAAAGTGGTATTGGTTTCTGAAAATGACATAAATAAGTTGTTTTAATTTTTATAAGAGGTGAATCGATTCTAGAGTCTATTTTCTTTAAGGAAATAGGCTTTTTTTTTAGTAAAGGAATCATAACATAACATTACATAACTATTTTTGAGGAGTGAAATGGATGGCCATTCAAGGAGACAAACAATTTTTGAAAAAAGGTCATGTGGGAGAAATGATTGAATGGCTTGCTTTGTTTGGAAAAACGGAGAATGGGGGTGTGACAAGACTTTTGTATTCTCCATCCTGGCTCGATGCGCAGCTGGCGTTAAAAAGTAAAATGGACCAATCGAAACTAGATACGTATTTTGACAGTGTTGGAAATTTATTTGGAAGATTACCAGGTACAGAATCAAATGGGAAAACCATCTTGACCGGCTCTCACATCGATACGGTAGTAGATGGTGGAAAATACGATGGTGCCTATGGAATCATTGCCAGTTTCATCGCTGTATTAAGGCTATTTCAAACCTATGGTTACCCAAAGAAAACGATAGAAGTCGTCTCTTTATGCGAAGAAGAAGGAAGTCGTTTTCCGCTTGCCTTTTGGGGGTCGAGAAATATCAGTGGTGATTACACACTTGACCGCGTGAAAGAGGTCAAGGACCTAGAGGGAATTCCATTTTTAGAAGCGATGAAACAAGCGGGGGTTGATCCGGAAAAGTATACTCCTCCTGTTCGGGATGATGTGGAACGGTTTGTGGAGATTCATATTGAACAAGGAATGATTCTCGAGAAAAATCAGAATCAAATCGGGATTGTGACCCATATTGTCGGACAACGCCGTTATTCGGTTCAAATCAAGGGAGAAAGTAACCACGCGGGGACGACTCCAATGCAATATCGGAAGGATGCAGTTAGCACAGCGGCCCATTTTATTTCTTTTTTAACAGAAAAAGCGCAAGATGTTGACCCTCAATTAGTCGCAACGGTTGGAAGGTTAAACGTCAAACCGAATGTACCGAATGTAGTTGCAGGTGAGGTTGAGTTCAGCCTGGATATTCGACATCATCAGGACGCTGTGGTGGACCATTATTGTGACGTGATTTTCGCGGAGTTTAAACGATTCGCCGAAAACTTAAATATGGAAGTGACCATCTCCCAGTGGATGGATGTAAAGCCGGTTAAGATGGATGGGGAGATGTGTACGTGGGCTCGAGAATTAGCAGAGGCGAAAAACTACCGTTATCAAGGAATAATCTCGGGTGCTGGACATGATGCCCAAGTATTTGGTCCCGTCTGCGCCACTTCTTTACTATTTGTACCGAGTAAAAATGGAATCAGCCATTCTCCAAAAGAATTTACGAGTTTGGAAGAGTTAGAAACAGGGATTGTACTATTAACTGAACTTTTATATAAACTGGCCTATTAAAGGGAACTAAAGGTAGAGACCGCCTAAAAAATTTTAAAAAATGTACTAGATTTAGTACTTAGTATCCATCCTCCAGAATATCTTTTTACGTAGATATGGCTTGATCCTATTAAAGGAGCGATATGATGGAAAACTTTGATGTCATTATGATTGGCAGCGGCCATAATGCTTTAATTACGGCTGCCTATTTAACGCGCGCGGGTCGCAGCGTCCTAGTTTTAGAAAAAAATGATCGCCCGGGAGGATTTCTGCGCACCGAAGAGCTGACGCTGCCAGGTTTTAAACATGATGTGTTTGCTGCTGCACATCCTCTCTTTACAACCGGACCAGCCTACGCTGAACTAAGAGGGGATCTAGAAGCACGCGGGCTCCGATACATAAATACGGACCTGCCGACCGGTGTTTCGATGGAAGACGGACGAACGGCTGTCCTGCCGAGTTCATTTGAAGAGCTCATCGCTGAGGCGCAACGGCTGGCTCCCGGAGACGGTGCAGCACTGGCTGGCATGTTTGAACAGTTAAATCCATATGTTAACGATGTATTTGGATTATTCAATATGGATCTCTCCAGTCCTGAAGCTGCCCCGATTCTGAAGCGCTTGCTTCACGAAGGGGGCGGGGCGGGCTATTCGCCTTTCGCTGCCTCGCTAGTTTCAACCGCCCGTAATACCGTCAGTTCTTTAAAGTCACCAGTGACACGGGCAATGCTGGCCTCCTGGGTTACACACCTTGGCCGCACGCCGGATGAAGTCGGAAGCGGGATTTGGGTACCTCTGACGGTGATGGCACTGATGGGCGGAGGGATGCCGATACCTGAAGGCGGCAGTGAGAAACTGGTTCAAACATTATCTGAACTGATAAAGGATCAAGGCGGCAAAATTCTTACGCATACTCATGTTGAGCGGATCTTAGTGGAGAACGGTCGAGCGATTGGCGTCCGAACTTCAAAGGGGAAAAAATATCGTGCCAAGCAAGCAGTCGTGGCCTCAACCACACCTGATCAGCTCTATCTCTCGCTCTTGGCCGATACGGAGATTTCACCACCACTTCGAGCACAAGCGAAACAGTACCGATATGGCCGTGGCTGCGTCCAAATTCATCTAGCACTAAGTGAGCCGCCAAACTGGCCAGATAAACGGTTTAACCGTGTCGGGCAGCCGCATCTAACGGATGGACTGGACGGATTTACTCTAGCGATTGCCCAAGGGGCGGCCAATCTGCTTCCGTCCAACCCTACCTTTACGGTCGATTGTTCTACCAACCTCGATCCAACGAGAGCACCAGAAGGAAAAGCAATCATGCGCATTCAAGTGCTGGAAGTGCCCATCCGTCCACGTAGGGATGCGGCTAACCTTATCGATGTCGGAGATGGTACATGGACGCATGATTTAACCGAGCGGTTCACAGAACGCGTGCTAAATGTGGTGAGCAAGCATATACCAAACATCCCAAGTGCGGTGATCGGAAAATACGTCGTCACACCGGATACGATTGCCAGGTTTAACCCGAACTCAGGACCCGGGGATCCCTACGGCGGGGCGCACGATTTGGCGCAAAGCTATCTTTTTAGACCATTACCAGGGCAGCCGGGTCATCAGACAGCTATTCCAAATGTCTATATGCTCGGTGCCGCAACCTGGCCTGGGCATGGTGTGAATGGCGGATCAGGTTATATTGTTGCGCAGCAGCTACTCTCACAATAAAATATCATTTACTCATTTGAAAAGAGTAAGACCCTATTTCCCGGTGGAAGTAGGTTTTTTTTACAAACAAATAGGAGAATCAGAGATGAATTCCTCATCGTGATAGTTGTGAAAGACAAATTTATTGGTTTTGCGGCGAGATTAGTCCTTCTTACCGCTTAGACGGCCAAGCATAAAAAAAGGAATGATAATAAAGAGCAGCTATCTGTTCCTTAAACAGCGTATTCAGTTCCTTTTAACCATTCACAATCCAATTGAATACATATAATAGATTGTAATTTTTGTGGTCAATTGGAGGGGGAAACAGTGAAATTCGAGTACGAATACACATTCGGGCTGCCAAGGAACATTGTTTGGAAATATATCAAGGATGAAAAGGTGCTCCGGAACTCACTCCCTGGTTGTAAGTCTTTTTCAGAAGTGGCCAGAGGTGTATACCAAGCTGAAGTGGAGATAAAAATGGGCCCCATTCAAGATCACTTTGTCCTTGAGATTCGACTCCATGAGAAGAAGCCATCCTCCATCATTCAATTACAAGTAATTGGAAGTGGTAATATCGGAGAAATTTCCGGCAAAGCTGAACTTTATTTTAATGATCAACAAAGGATGACCCAACTAAACTGTAAAGCTGAAGCACAGGTAACAGGTGCCCTCGCTTTGGCAGGTCAGCGAGTATTAGAGGGTGGGGCTAATAAGGGTTTGGAGACGTTTTTTCAAAAAGTAGAAAAGGAAATAAAAAGGAGTCTTTATTATTTGAAAAAAAAGAGCAGGTGAAAAGGGTTCCTTTAGTCGAATCGATCTCTATTCCTGTATCATCATGGTGGGAAATGTAAATGGGCAATAAATAGAACAAGGAGCAGCGGTCTAAGGCCGCTGCTCCTTGTTCTATTTATAGGATTCCTTCAGGCGTTTTATATACTCTTTAGGTGGGCGAAAGTGGTGGCGAGAGGATTAGGCAAAGATTTGATAGGAATTGGATATCAGTTGCCTTATCATTTGTTGCATAATAATAAAGTACAATTCCTAGCGGAGTAATTACATTCTTTTAATAAAAATGAATGTCTTAACGAACATTATTATAAAACAGGAGGATTTTTAGATGCAAAAAGTAATCTTAAACAATGGCGTAGAGATGCCTATCCTTGGCTTTGGTGTGTTTCAAATGAATGATCCAAAAGAATGTGAACAAGCCGTTTACGATGCTCTTATGGCAGGCTATCGTCTGATTGATACAGCTGCCTCTTATTTAAATGAAGAAGCAGTGGGTAGAGCAATTAAGCGGAGTGAAGTACCAAGAGAGGAATTGTTCATTACCACAAAACTATGGGTTCAGGATGCTGGTTATGAGAGCACAAAGAATGCATTCGCAAAATCACTAGAAAGACTGCAGTTGGATTATTTAGACTTGTATTTAATACATCAGCCATTTGGTGATGTACACGGTTCTTGGCGTGCGATGGAGGAATTGTATCGGGAAGGTAAAATCAAGTCTATCGGAGTGAGTAACTTCCATCCAGACCGCTTGATCGATTTAATCATTCATAATGAAGTGATTCCTGCTGTTAACCAGGTGGAAACACATCCTTTCAACCAGCAAATAGAAAGTGCTCAATTCATGAAAGAGAATGATGTGCAAATACAGTCTTGGGGACCTTTTGCTGAAGGTAAAAATGATATCTTCCAGAATGAAGTGTTAGTTTCAATTGCGGAAAAGCATAATCAATCTGTTGCCCAGGTGATTTTACGTTGGCTGACACAAAGAGGAGTCGTTGTCATTCCAAAGTCTGTTCGCAAGGAAAGAATCATCGAAAACTTCAATATCTTTGACTTCGAGTTAAGCCATGAAGATATGGAGAAGATCTCTACGTTAGACACGAAACAGAGCTTGTTCTTTTCACATAGAGATCCTGAAATGGTGAAATGGATTGGTACAAGGAAACTCGAAATTTAATTTTACAAAACATCGCTGTCCCACTTTTATTGAACTATAACCCGAATAATGGACACTTTATAAAAAGTCCCTTATTCGGGTTTTTCTGTGTCCATTTCACAAAAA